>CAMAWC010000111.1 GCA_945861875.1 Bordetella parapertussis | reverse complement strand
AGTCGGCCGGCGTGCCGCCGGCCAGTTGCATCCCCGAGCTCGAGCGTTGTGTGAAGGAAATGGGCTTTATCGGCTGCAACCTCAACCCCGACCCGTCGGGTGGGCACTGGAAGGATCCGCCGCTGACCGACAAGTGGTGGTACCCCTTGTACGAAAAAATGGTCGAACTGGATGTGCCAGCCATGGTGCATGTGAGCACCAGCTGCAACGCCTGCTTTCACACCACCGGTGCGCACTACCTTAACGCCGACACCACGGCCTTCATGCAGTTTCTGACCTCGAACCTGTTCAAGGATTTTCCCACGCTCAAGTTCATCATCCCCCATGGTGGCGGCGCCGCACCCTACCATTGGGGGCGCTTTCGCGGCCTGGCGCAAGACATGAAACTGCCGCCGTTGAAAGAGCATTTGCTCAACAACGTGTTCTTCGACACCTGCGTCTATCACCAGCCGGGCATAGACCTGCTGCTCAAGGTCATTCCGGCGGACAACATCCTGTTTGCCTCGGAGATGGTCGGGGCGGTGCGCGGCATCGATCCGGAATCGGGGCATTACTTTGATGACACCAAGCGCTACATCGACGCGTCCACGACGCTCAGTGCTGCGGACAAGAAAAAAATATTCGAAGGCAATGCGCGCCGCGTGTTCAGCCGCTTGAAAGCGTGATTGGGTGAATTGTGAAGGAGTGAAGATCTTGAGGTTTGATATGGGAGTTTTGACATGAGCGTCGTCGTACGTAATATTCCGCGCGCCGACAAGGCCGTCATAGACACGCTGGGCCTGCTGGGTGTGGCCACGGTACACGAGGCCTTCGGCCGCGCCGGCCTGATGAAAACCTACATGCGGCCGATTTATCCTGGCGCCGCCATTGCCGGCAGCGCCGTTACCGTGCTGGCGCACCCCGGCGACAACTGGATGCTGCATGTGGCGGCAGAAGAACTGAAGCCGGGCGACGTGGTGGTGGTGGCGCTCAGCGCCGACAACGAGGACGGCATGTTCGGCGACCTGCTCGCCACCTCCTTCCAGGCGCGCGGTGCGAGGGGGCTCATCATCGACGCCGGCTGCCGCGATGTCAGCGTGCTGCGAAAAATGGGCTTTCCCGTCTGGTCCAGGGCGATTTCGGCCAAGGGAACGGTCAAGGCCACCATCGGTTCGGTCAACGTCCCGGTGGTGTGTGCCGGCGCGCTGGTCAATCCGGGCGATGTGATCGTCGCCGATGACGACGGTGTGGTGGTGATCCCGCGCCTGAAGGCCGCCGAAGTGGCCGCCGCGGCAGCCGCACGCGAGGCAAATGAAGAGGACAAGCGCCAGCGTCTTGCCGCGGGCGGACTCGGCCTGGACATGTACAAAATGCGCGAGGGACTGGAAAAGGCCGGCTTGCGCTATGTTGATTACGATGGCGATTAAGCGGTATTGAAGCGCCGCGCCCACCGGGCCGCGGTCCCGTGCAAAGGTGGACAAAGGAGTGCTGGTGATGATGGGAATGCTGAAATGGCTGGGAGCGATCGCGATGTGCGCGTTCGCAGTGGCGGCTACGGCGCAGACGTATCCGGCCAAACCCCTGAGGTTGATCGTGCCGTTCGGCCCAGGAGGGGTGGGCGACATTACGGCGCGGGTGGTGGCGCAGCGCATGACCGAATCCATGGGCCAGCAGGTGCTGGTCGAAAACAAGCCGGGAGCGGGCGGGATTCTTGCGTCGGAGACTGTCGCGAAGGCCGAACCCGACGGCTACACCATCCTGTTCATGACCAACGGCAATGCGGTCAGTGCCGCGCTTTTCAAGTCGCTGCCTTATGACACCATCCGGGATTTCGCGCCCCTGGGCATTGCCGGATTTTTTGACGTGTTGCTGGTGGTCAACGCAGATTCGCCGCACAAGACGGTGGCGGATCTGCTGGCCTGGGCCAGGGCCAATCCGGGAAAACTCACAATCGGCACCATCAACATCGGCAGCACCCAGAACCTGGCCGGTGAGCTGTTCCGTTCGCTCGCCAACGTCGATGCGCAGATCATCCCGTATAAGTCAACTGCGGATGTGGTGAGCTCACTGCGGCGCGGCGACGTGCAGGTGGCCTTCGAGTTCCTCGGTGGCGTCAAGGGCCAGTTCCAGGCGGGCGTCGCGCGCCCGCTTGCAGTCGGGTCGGACAAGCGCTTTGACGGATTGCCCGGCGTACCGACTGTCTCGGAGAGCGGGTTGCCCGGCTACGTGGTCAATTCCTGGAACGGTTTTGCCGCACCTGCCCGGACGCCGCGCCCCGTCATCGAGCGCCTTAATCGCGAAATCAACGCAGCCCTGAATGCGCCGGACATCAAGAAACGTCTGGATGACCTGAGCGTGCAGGCGCGTCCGGGGACGACCGAGGCCATGGCGGAAATACTCGCCTCGGATATCGTCAAATGGAAGTCCGTCATCGAAAAGGCAAAGATAGAAAAGCAGTAAGCGGCGAAACAGTCTGGAAAGGCCCGCCTGGCGGTAAGACGGGGGTTTCGCCGAAATTTTCGGCGCCCGTCGAACGGCTTCGGCATACCGGCCGAAGCGCGCCCTGCAAGGGGGTTTCCAGCCATTGCCCATCCCGGCATCCCTTTTAAAAGAGCGCAGGAACTGACATGAACGCACCCGCCATCCGGTCCATCATCGGGCCGGACCCGAACCCGGTCAAACCCACATTCAAGATGCCACCCGGCTCCTGTGATTCGCATTGCCACATCTTCGGGCCGGCGGACAAGTTCCCGTATTCCCCCACGCGCACCTATACACCGCCGGATGCCCCCCGCGAGAAGCTCAAGGCCTTGCATGATTTCCTCGGCTTTGATCGCGCGGTGCTGGTGCAGGCGAGCTGCCATGGCGCCGACAACCGCGCCATGCTCGACGCCATCGCCTGGTCCGGGGGCAAATGGCGCGGCGTCGCCATGGTGGGCGCCGAGGTGACCGAGAAGGAACTCGAGGACTTGCACGCCGGCGGCGCGCGCGCGGTGCGCTTCAACTTCGTGCACCACCTTGGCGGTGCGCCCGACCCCAAGGTGTTCGCGCGCACGCTTGCGATGCTCAAACCCATGGGCTGGCACATCGTGTTGCACTTTGATGCCGAGGATATCGAGAAGTACATGGATACGCTCAACAGCATCCCGGTGCCCTTCATCATCGACCACATGGGACGCGTGCAGGCCGAGCACGGGACGGAGCAGAAGCCCTGGAAAATGATGCTCGAACTGATGAAGAACGAACTCGCCTGGGTCAAGGTATGCGGGCCCGAGCGCATCACCAAGGCCAAGCCCTTCCGCGACGCGCGGCCGTTTGTCGAGGGCCTGATCAAGGCGGCGCCCGACCGCACGCTCTGGGGCACCGACTTCCCGCACCCGAACGTCAAGATCATGCCCAACGACGGCGAGTTGGTCGACCTGTTCGGCGAGTTCTGCACCGACACCGGATTGCGCCAGAAAATCCTGGTGGATAATCCGACGCGGCTTTACTGGGCTGACAGTCCCGTTAAAAAGCCCGCTTGACCGGATGGATGTAAGTACGCTGCAGGCTTGGATAGGACGCTCGGAACAAGCCGAGGACGAGGTTACGCTGCCTTCGGTGCGCCGCATGGCCGCCTTGCTCGACCTGCCGTCCATTGAGCACAAGCGCGGCGACGTGCTGCCCGGCGGCTGGTATGTCCTGTTGTTCTCTCCCACCGAACGCCAGTCCGGGCTTGCCGTCGACGGCCATCCGGCCAAGGGCGGCCTGCTGCCGCCGGTGCCGCTGCCGCGACGCATGTTTGCCGGGCGCCGCGTCGAATTTTGCGGCGAGCTCTTGATCGGTGACGAGGTCAGCCGCGTTTCGCGCATAGAGCGCATCGAGGCCAAGACCGGGCGCAGCGGGCAAATGTGCTTTGTCACGGTCAGGCATGAAATCAGTTCGCCGCGCGGCCTTGCCGTGGTCGAGGAGCAGGACATTGTTTACCGCGAAGAGCGCAGCACAGCCGCCGCCGGCCGCGATCCTGCGCCGACAGAGACCGCGTCGCCAGGGACCGTGCCGGCCATGCCCTGGTCGCGCACATTCACACCCGACCCGACGCTGTTGTTTCGTTACTCGGCGCTGACCTTTAACGCCCACCGCATCCATTACGACACCGCCTATGCCCGTGACACCGAGGCTTACCCGGACCTGCTGGTCAATGGCGGCCTCACCACGCTGTTGTTGTGGCAGCTGGCAAAACAGCACACCGGGCGGGAGATCAGGCTGTCTGCGACGCGTAATGTCAGGCCCTTGTATGTCAATCGTCCGCTCACGCTGTGCGGCGGGCCCAGCGTTCCCGGACAGGGTGGCAAGTTGCTGTTGCGCGCCCTCGATGCCGCGGGCCTGCCGGCGATAGAGGCGGAACTGCACATGGCCGGGGCATGAGCGGCGGTTCACTCGAAGGGGTGCGCATACTCGACCTCACCTCGGTGGTGGTCGGACCGCTGGCGACGCAGATCCTCGCCGACCATGGCGCCGACGTGATCAAGGTGGAAAGTCCGGCGGGTGATATCGGCCGCACCCTCGCCGGCCGTGGCCGCAGCGAGGGCATGTCGGGAAAATTCCTGCACCTTAACCGCAACAAGCGCTCCATAGCCCTTGACCTCAAATCCGCGGGCGGCCTCGCGGCCTTGATGCGCATGATCAAGACCGCTGACGTGCTGTTGTGGAATGTGCGGCCCGATTCGATGGCGCGAATGGGGCTTGGTTACGACGCGGTGCGCGCGGTCAATCCGCGCATCATTTATTGCGGCATGTTCGGCTTCGGCCAGGACGGCCGTTACAAGGACAAGCCCGCCTATGATTCCATCATCCAGGGCGCCTCGGGCGTGGCGGCGCTGCATGAACGCGTCAGCGGCACGCCGCGCTATGTGCCATTTGTCATGGCCGATCGCACGGTCGGCCTGATTGCGGTGCAGATGATCCTGATGGCCTTGTTCAAACGCGAGAAAAGCGGCGAAGGCCAGGCCATCGAAATTCCGATGTTCGAGAACATGGTGACCCAGGTCATGACCGAGCACATGTACCTCGCCACCTTTGAGCCACCCCTCGTTGACGGAGGTGATCCGGCAAAAGCCTACGGTGATCCGCGCGTGCTTGATCCGGAAAACCGGCCCATCCCGACCAGGGACGGCTATGTCTGCATCTCCGCAAACACCGACGCCCAGGCCTTTGCGCTGTTTGCCGCGATCGGCCGGCCCGAACTCAAAGACGATGCGCGCTTTTGCAGTGTCAGTGCGCGTTTTAAGCATGTCAGGGAGTACTTCGCCATTCGTGCCGAGGGACTGAAACAAAAAACATCGGCCGAGTGGCTTGCGATATTCGACCGCATGGATGTGCCGGCGGCGCCCTATCACACGCTGGAGAGCCTGCAGCAGGACCCGCATCTCAGGGATGTCGGATTCTTTGAGCGCGTCGAGCACCCGACCGAGGGCGGCATCTGGAACATGCGTCCGGCCAACAAGCTGTCGGGTGGTGCGCGCAGTGACTTCACGCCCGCGCCCAAACTGGGCCAGCACACCTGTGAGATCCTGGCCGAAGCCGGCTATGGCAAAGATGAAATCGAATCTCTCCTTAACTCTGGCGCCGCACGCGCCTGGAAAGGCCAGCCATGAAACCTTTTAAAAGTGCTGTCATTCCCGCGAATCCCACTCCGGGGACTAGAGCGGGAATCCATTTTCTTTCGAAGTCGCGATGCTTTAGGTCAAGATGGATTCCCGCTTTCGCGGGAATGACGAAATGGGGGCGGTTTCAGGCTTGTATCTCGTTGTTCTTGGCTGCGATGGCAATCTTCGCGCCGCCTGTATCTGCGCAAGCCACTTCGACAGGCTCAGGACAGGCCTATCCGACCAAACCCATCCGCCTGATCATCCCGTTTCCACCGGGCGGCTCTACCGACATCCTCGGCCGCGCCGTGGCGCAAAAACTCTCCGAGGCCTGGGGCCAGCAGGTCATTATCGACAACCGCGGCGGGGCGGGCGGAACCATAGGCGCCGAGCTTGCGGCAAAAGCGCCGCACGATGGATACACGCTGATGATGGGCCACATCGGCACGCTGGCGGTGAACGTTTCACTCTATTCCAAGCTGAGCTACGACCCGCTCAAGGATTTTGTGCCGGTATGCATGGTGGCGCTGGTGCCCAACGTGCTGGTGGTGAATCCCGCGCTGCCGGTAAGAAACGTGACGGAACTGATTGTCTATGCCAAGGCCAATCCGGGCAAGCTCAACTACAGCTCCGGCGGCAACGGCAGCGCGGCGCATCTTGCGGTGGAATATTTCAAGCTGCAAACCGGCACAAGCATCGTGCATGTGCCTTACAAGGGCACCGGCCCTTCGGTCGCCGACCTCATCGGTGGGCAGGTATCGATGACCATGACCGGCGCGCCCGCGGTCATGGGCCATGTGCAGTCCGGACGACTGCGCGCGCTCGGTGTGTCGAGCCCGCAGCGTGTCCCCGCTTTGTCTCAAATTCCGACCGTCGACGAGGCCGGCGTGCCCGGATTTGATGCGACCCAGTGGTATGGCATTGTCGCGCCCGCGGGAACGCCAAAAGACATCGTCACCAAGCTCAATGCCGAGATACGCAAGATCATGCAGTCCAAGGACATGCTCGAGCGCCTGAATACCGAGGGGGCGATTGCGGCGGCCGGCACGCCAGAGGAATTTGGCGCCTACATCAAGAGCGAAATCACACGCTGGGCCGCGGTGGTAAAGGCGGCGGGGATGAAGGCGGACTGAGGGACGCCCGTCACGGCGAGGGCCCGCACCGGCGTGGAGCGGGTGGCGATACGGCGCCGGAAAATAGATACACTATGCCGATATCCGTTTGTCGACGGGCCGTCGACTCAAGTCAGGGAAGGCACAACATGTTCCGTTTTATTGCAGTCCTCGCCACAGCCGCGGCGTTTTTACCGGGTGTCGCGAATGCGCAAGCCTACCCGAACAAGGCCATTCGCCTGATCGTGCCCTTCGCGGCGGGAGCCGGAACCGACGTGGTGGCGCGTACGGTGATGCAGCGCGCCGGCGAAATCCTCGGCCAAGCCATGGTGGTGGAAAACCGTGTCGGCGCCGGCGGTAACATCGGCGCGGAGGCCGGTGCGAAGTCGCCGCCAGACGGTTACACCATCACCATCCTGTCGACCATACACGCGGCCAACCAGAGCTTTTACCGCAAGCTCGGTTACAGCATGGAAAACGATTTCGTGCCGGTGGTGGAGATCGGCGTGTCGCCAACACTCTGGGTGGTGCGTGCCGACCTGCCGGTGCGCACGGCGCAGGAACTGGCGCAACTGGCGAAATCTGCACCGGGAAAACTGACCTACGGCTCAGGCGGTGCGTCCCACCCGGCGGAGTTGTTCAAGGCCTTGACCGGTGGTGACATCACTGTGGTGCCGTACAAGGGCGTGTCTGCCGCAATGCAGGATTTGCTCGCGGGCAGGGTGGACATGTCGGTGGCGGGCTTTCTCGACACCGATGCGCACATCCGTTCGGGCAAGTTGCGCGCGCTGGCCACCACCAACACCGAGCGCCTGGCGCAGTTGCCCGACGTGCCGGCGATGCGCGAGTTCCTTCCCGGCTATGACTTCACGCTGTGGTACGGCATTTTCGTGCCGCGCGATACGCCGGCGGCGGCGGTCGCAACACTGCGCTCGGCGGTGTTGCGCGCACTCGAATCGCCCGAAGTCATTGCAAGGCTGCAGGCGCTGGCCATCCGCCCGGCCAAGTCAAGCAGCGAGGCCTTCGCCGCGCGCGTGCATGCCGAGGTGGCGCGCTGGGCCGATACGGTCAAAAAGGCCAAAATAGAACTGCAGGATTAGCCGGCTCGCGGACGCGTCGTCACCCCGGCGCCAGCCTTAACGCCGCCGCGACAATGGGCCTGGCCCAGCCGGGCGCGTTTTTCAGGTTTTCCATATTGAGGATTTGTCCCCGCTCCATGTGCAGTACGAGCACCGGTTCAGGCAGTTTGCCCAGAGCCGGGTCTGCGTCGGTACTGTTGTCGTAAAGGCGCAGCGCCGCGAGGTGGGGCAGCAAGTCGATGAGGTTGAGCCGGCTGTGATCAAAACGCCGGCGAATGTCGGCTTCGGCAATATCGTGGCCGCCTTTTTTGACACGCGACTTGACGCGCGCGATATGCAACTCCGGACTGGCGAGGCCGGCGTACCAGACATGGATTTCGATACCGTTTTGCGCCGCGTTGCGCAGCAAGGCCGGGATGCTGTTGGCGCCGAGCGTGGTTTCGAAGGCGAAGTCGAGGCGATTGGCGATGGCTTTTTGCAGCAGGCCTTTGCCAATTTGCCATGCCCGGCTGTTGGCCGCGGTTTGCGTCAGCCCGGGATTGGCCGCCTTCAGGCTGCGCGCCGCCTCGTCGGGGTTGTAGTAGTCACCGCCCGCTTCGCGAAAGGCCGCACCACCCAGGCTGCTTTTGCCCGCGCCGTTGACGCCGGCCAGCACATAGATGCGTGGCGGGGTGGCAACTGCAAATTTGGGGACAGGCTCCGCTGCGTGAAGCGGTTTGCGTGGTTTGGTGATTTTTCCCGATGCCATGACAACCGTCCGTCATTCCCGCGAAAGCGGGAATCCAGTGACTTTCAGCGAACGTCGCTGGGTCCCCGCTTTCGCGGGGACGACAATAATTGGCGGGGCAAGGATCACGGAATATGAAACGCTTGGTAGTAGCCAAGGCGAAACTGCCGGTATCTGGTTACTTGCGTGCCGCTTTCACGGCGGCGCGGCCCAGCGCCTGCGGCGAGGCATTGAACGCGTCGCTCATGCCTTTTTTGGCTATGGGCGTCTGCATGCGCGCGAGCAGGCCGTCGAACTGGGCGCCGAGGGCATCAAGGCTGCGCGTGCGCTCGCCCGTCAGCGCTTCGAACTCCTCGATCGAGATCAGGATCGCCTTGGTCGTGTCATGCCGCGTAATGGCGACCGGGTTGCCGCGCAAGGCCTGGTCAAGGACGCTGGCGAACTGGTTTTTCATCATGGTGGCGGGAACGGACTGGATGGCAACCAGTTCGCCCAGTTTGTTGCGGAAGGTCAGTGCGCTCATGGCAACCCCGATTCTGGTGATTACTGTCGGTATTATAGCCAAAGTATCTATTTTGTCTATATTGACTAATCAGGCATGGCAGCCCCCGGGGGGGGTAATTTGCCCTGCTGCTATCAAACATCGACTGGAAACCCGCCAGTCGGGCGTTTCCAGTCATTTGTGCCGGCGCAGCTGCCGCACAAGTTTCAGCTTGATCGGACGCTGGCCATTGCCGGACTGATATCGCGGCGCAGGATCTTGCCGTTCTTGGTGCGCGGAAAGTCGCTGGCGAGGTAGACCGCCTTGGGCGCCTTGTAGGTGGCGAGGTGCTGCTTGCCGAAGGCGAGCAATTCATCCGGCGTTACGGTGGCGCCCGGTTGCGCGATGACGTAGGCCACCACCAGGAGCTTGTCCTCGCCGGCGTTCTCGCCGATACAGGCGCAATCGGCGACCGCCGGATGCGACTTCATCACGCGTTCCACCTCGTAGGGTGAGACGCGATAGCCGAAGCTCTTGATGATGTCGTCCTTGCGGCCGAGAAACCAGATATAGCCGTCCTCGTCGTAGCGTGCGTAGTCGCCGGTAAAAAACCAGCCGTCGTGCTTGAGGCGCGCGGTTTCCTCGGGCAGGTTCCAGTACAAGGTGAACAGGCCAGGGTCGGATTCGGGCACGCAAATCATGCCTTCTTCGCCGGCCTTGACCTCGCGCAAGGTCTCGGGATCGAGCAGCTTGATATCGTGTCCCGGTTGCGGAAAGCCGGCGCTGCCCGGACGGATGGGGCGGTGCAGGCTTTGCGACAGGTAATAGGAGAACTCGCTCATGCCGACGGCTTCGTAAATGTCGCGGCCAAAGCGTTCACGCCACAGCGCGAGAACCTCGTCGGAAAGATGCTCGCCCGCGCTCATGCAATGGCGCAGCGTCGGCACGTCTTTTTTGGCGAATTCGGTTTTTTGGATGATCTGCCGGAAAATGGTCGGCACGCCGATGAAAATGGTCGCGTGGTGCTTGGCGATCAGGCGCGGCCAGGTGGTGGCGTCGTTCCTGCCTTCGTAGACGATGACCGTCTTGCCGCGGTAAAGCGGATCCATCATCGCAGAGCCCAGCACATAGGTCCAGTTGAACTTGCCCGAATGCATGATGCGGTCGTTGCCGCCGTCTTTGCCAGAGCGGTCGAAGTCGAACCAGTATTCGGCCGCCGGTGTGCGACCCAGCAATGAACGGTGTGCGTGCAGCACGCCCTTGGGATAACCGGTGGTGCCCGAGGTGTAGACGAGGTAGGCCGGATCCGCGGCGCGCGTGGGGTGGGGTGTTTCACAGGAAGTTATCTTGTCCAGTTCGGTCGCAAGGTCGAGTGCGCGGATGTTGCCCGCTTCGGTTGCGCTTCCCGTACCCGAGAGCAGGACGTATTCGATGGTATTGCTGTCGCGAAAATGCGGCGCGAGTTGCAGCCAGGCTTTTTTGTCGGTGACGAGAACGCGTGCGCCCGAATCCTTTGCAAGGTAGAGCACTTCTTCCGGCATGAGCAGGGTCGAAGTGGGCAGACTGATGGCGCCGCGCTTCATCGCGCCGAGGAAAGCCGTCGGGTAATCGAGCGAGTTGGGCAGGCGGATGAGCACGCGGTCGCCCGCGGCGATGCCCAGGTTGCGCAGCAACTGGGCAAAGCGCGAGGAGCGCGCCGACAGTTCGGCGTAAGAAGCCTGCGACACGCCCAGTTCGTCGTCCTCGACAATGATCGCCGGCTGGCTGGCCTTGGGCGTGCCGAGGTGGGCGTCGAG
>CAMAWC010000110.1 GCA_945861875.1 Bordetella parapertussis | reverse complement strand
GAACCAGGCGATCACGCAAATGGACCAGGTGACGCAGCAGAACGCGGCGCTGGTCGAGGAGGCTGCAGCGGCGGCCGAGTCGATGCAGGAGCAGGCCGAGACCCTGAGCGGTGCGGTGGGCACCTTCCGCCTGGACGACAGCGCCGTGGCGCAGCGCGCCCCGGCGGCCCGTGCGGCCGCGCCGCGTGCGGCCGCCCCGGCGCACAAGCAAAAGAAGGCCGCCTAGAGTTACCGCAATTTTCAGGTTTTATCACCAGCAACGGGATTGAACATGAACAGACTTCAAGCGCCAATGGATCGCCCGCTCGCCGACGGGAGGGCGGGAAACCTCAAGACCTTCGGTGTCGGTGTCCTTATCGGTTTCACCATCAAGGGATTGATCACCACGGCGCTGATGGTGATGGTCATGCTCGAATTCGTCCAATATTGAAACCGGCAGCGGCAATGCGTCGAAGAGGCCGGGCCCTCGCCGGTTGCGTCTGCGGCGGATATGAATAAAAGGAGACCAGCATGCATGCATTGACCGAAGTGAACGGCAACGTCTATTTTTGCGATTTCGAGACTGCGCAGCGCGAACATGCGCGCGAATATGCGCGCGGCGTGACTGCACGCGCGGAGCACACCGACAGGGTGGTCGCCAATACGCGGCTGATGGTGGCGCAGATCAACGCCCTCTCACGCGAGATTGCCGCCGCGCACACAGAGATCACGCGCCAGGCGCGCGAACAGTCGGGCGACCTGCTGTCCCTTGCCGACGCGATCAAGGGCATCGTGCTGCAGGCGGGCATAAGCCGGCGGGAAGGTTTCCATCCGGACGTCAACGAGACCTACGAACTGGCGCAAAACGCCAGGGCGGCGGCGGCTGAATTGCTGGCCCTCGCGCGGGAGCAGGTGTTGCAGGGAAAGAACGCCGCCAACCGGGTTGCCGAAATCGGTAATCGCAACGGGCTGACCGAACATATCGTCGCTTAGATGCAGCCCGGAGACGGGCGCAAAGCCGTAGCCGGGGAGGAATGGCGCTTACTCAAGGAAAACACAGTAGCTTCCGTCATTCCCGCTTTCGCGGGGATGACGATTGTTGGGAGGGGTGGGTAAGTTTAAGTAAGCGCCATTCGTACCCGGGGAGGGCTTCCGGGAAAATCAGTCATCAGTCAGAAAACAGGCAACCGTCATGGGCATTGCAGGCAACGCGCAAGCGACCGATCCAGCGGAATACAAGACGCGCGAGTATGAATTTACCGCGCGCGATTTCGAGCAGGTGAGGAAACTGATTTACGAACACGCCGGTATTTCGCTTTCGGCGAACAAGCAGGACATGGTCTACAGCCGCTTGTCGCGGCGCCTGCGGGAAAAGGGGCTGACGCGGTTTTGCGATTACCTGCAGATCCTGGAAACCGCCGACAAGGCGGAATGGCAGGCGTTCACCAATTCGCTTACCACCAACCTGACCTCCTTTTACCGCGAGGCGCATCACTTTCCCATTCTCGGCGAACACCTGGCGCAGCGCTGGCGGGCGAGCCGGGCGCCGCTTACCGTCTGGTGCTGCGCCGCCTCGACCGGCGAGGAACCTTACACCATAGCCATGACCGCAATCGAGGCCTTGAAGGACGACGCCGCCAATGTGCGTATCCTTGCCACCGACCTTGATACCAACGTCCTTGCCAAGGCCGATGCCGGGGTTTACGACATGGAACGCATCGAAGCCATCGCGCCGGAACGCGCAAAGCGGTTTTTCCTGCGCGGCAGCGGCGGGAATGCCGGCAGTGTCAAGGTGCGCCCGGAACTGCGCAAGCTGATCACCTTCCGCCAGCAGAACCTGCTCGATGCGAAATGGCCGATACGCGGACCGTTCGATGTGATCATGTGCCGCAATGTGATGATTTACTTTGACAAGGACACGCAACGCCAGATCCTGGAAAAATTCGCGCCGCTGCTAAAGAGCGACGGCCTGCTGTTTGCAGGGCACTCGGAGAGTTTTTTCCACTCCGCCCACTTGTTCAAGCTGCGCGGCAAGACGATCTACGAGCTGGCCGCAAAGGGGCAGGGGCCGCATGGTAGATGACTACCATGAGGCGCTGGCGACCAACCTGTACTTCGACCGCAACTTCGACACGGAGGCGGCCAAGGTGCTGCCGGGGGAGTATTTTGTCACCGGCAAGGACATGCTCCTGGTCACCGTGCTCGGTTCCTGTGTCGCCGCCTGCATTCGCGACCAGCAAAGCGGCATTGGCGGCATGAATCACTTCATGCTGCCGGACAGCCGGGTTGATGAAAGCAGCCACGCCAGCGGTTCGGCGCGCTACGGCACCTATGCCATGGAAATCCTCATCAACGACCTCACCAAGATGGGGGCGCGGCGCGAGAACCTCGAAGCCAAGGTCTTCGGCGGCGGCAACGTGCTGCCCGGACTGACCGTGGCCAATGTCGGCGAGCGCAACGCCGAATTCGTGCTGCGATTTCTGGCGACCGAAAGAATCCACATCGCCGCGCGCGACCTGGTCGATGTTTTTCCGCGCAAAGTGTATTACTTCCCGAAAACCGGCAGGGTGCTGGTAAAGAAATTGCGCACTGTCAACAACAACACGATTTTCGAACGCGAAAAAGACTACGGCTTGCGTCTCAAGAAAACCAGTATCGGCGGGGAAGTGGAATTGTTCGGTTAAGGGCGCCGTGGTTGCAACGTAAAACGGGATACGACATGAAAAAAATCAGGGTTTTGATAGTTGACGATTCGGCGCTGATCCGCAAGGTGCTGACCGAGATCATCGACAGCCAGCCGGACATGCAGGCCGTCGGTGCGGCGCCCGATCCGCTGGTGGCGCGCGAAATGATACGCAACCTCGAGCCCGATGTGCTGACCCTCGATGTCGAGATGCCGAAAATGGACGGCCTCGACTTTCTTGAAAAGCTGATGCGCCTGCGGCCGATGCCCGTGGTGATGGTCTCGACGCTGACCGAAAAGGGCTCGGAAATCGCGCTGCGCTCGCTGGAGCTGGGCGCGGTCGACTTTGTCGCCAAGCCGAAGATGGACATTGTCGGCGGCATGAAGGAATATGCCTATGAAATCACCGACAAGATACGCGCCGCGGCGCAGGCGCGTATCAAACGCCCGGCGGCGTTCGTGGCGGCGACCGACGCGGCGCCAAAGCGCGTGCTGCCGTCGCTGGGCAACCGCGGCTCTACCGAAAAACTCATCATCATCGGCGCTTCCACCGGCGGGACCGAGGCGCTGAAGGACTTCCTCGTCGAGCTGCCGGCCGATTCACCGGCGGTGCTGGTTACCCAGCATATGCCGCCCGGGTTCACGCGCTCTTTTGCCGAGCGTCTCGATTCGCTGTGCCGCATGACGGTTTCCGAGGCGGTACAGGGCGAACGGGTGCTGCCCGGTCACGCCTATATCGCCCCCGGCGCGCTGCACATGGCAGTGCGCAAAAGCGGTGCCAATTACATGGTGGCGCTTTCGGATGCGCCCGTGGTCAACCGCCACCGGCCCTCGGTCGAGGTGCTGTTCCTGTCGGCGGCCGAATGCGTCGGCTCCAACGCCATCGGCATCATGCTGACCGGCATGGGCAAGGACGGCGCCACCGCGATGCTCGAAATGAAGCGCGCCGGCTCCTACAATTTTGCCCAGGACGAGGCGAGTTGCGTTGTTTTTGGCATGCCCAAGGAGGCGATTGCCGTGGGCGCAGTGGATGAGACGGTGCCCTTGCGCGACTTGGCGCGGCGGGTGTTTGAGCGGCTGGCGTTGTCGGGCGTACGGACCAACCGTGTTTAATATAAAAAAGCCGGGAGAAACGAAATGAACATCGATACCAGCACAGTGATCAACAAGGCGCGGCTGCGGCGCTCAGGCCGCTTTTATTTCATCAGCCACCGCCATTTCAAACAGGCCTGAGAGGGACCGCTGGGGGAGGCGGGCGCCGGCGAGCTGGTGGTGGACATGGCGGGCGTCGCGTATCGCGATAGTTTTGCCCTGGGCATGCGGCTGATCCTGTGCGGTAGGCCGCTGCGGGGCGTTGATCGGGCGAAAAAAGGGGACCTGGCATGGGATCAAACCTTTCCAAACCTGCGGCCGTTGTGCACGGTGCTGTCCATGCGCGTGTCCGTGCCGGGGTGATGGTGCAGGTCGCCCCCGATGCCGAACGCATTTTCGCCCTTGAGGAGGCCAATCGCGGGCTCGAGCGGCGCGTGGCAGGCCTTGACGCGCGACTGGAGCAGGTTGCGGGCGAACTTCAGTCCTTCTTGTATTCGGTGTCGCACGACCTGCGTGCGCCGCTGCGCGCCATCGACGGATTCAGCCGCATGCTGGTCGAGTCAAAAGCGCAACAGCTTGACGCGGAGGGTGTCGCTTGCCTGGAACGGGTGTGTTCGCAGGTCGCACGCATGGCCGGGCTCATCGACGATCTGGCGATGCTGGCGCGGGTCGCACAGGCCGATATCGCCCGCCGCGAGGTCAACCTTTCGGAAATCGCCGGGGCAATGCTCACCCGGCATGCCGGGGCCGAACCGCTGCGGCGCGTCAGCTGGCGGGTGAAGGAGGGCGTGCTGGCCAACGCCGACGCCGGCCTGGTGCGCATCCTGCTGGGAAACCTGCTGGGCAACGCCTGGAAATTCACCGCCCGGTCGGAGCACGCACATATCGAGTTTGGCATGGCCGACACACCCAAGGGGCGCGTCCTATTCGTGCGTGACAACGGCGCCGGATTTGACATGCAGTTCGCCGGCAAGCTGTTCGGCGCATTCCAGCGCATGCACCCGGAAAAGGACTTTGCCGGCAGGGGCATCGGTCTTGCCACGGTGAGGCGCATTGTGTTGCGCCACGGTGGCGACTGCTGGGCCGAATCGACGCCGCAGGGGGGCACCTCAATCTACTTCACGCTGCCCTGAACAGGGCGCGCCGGACCGGCCGCAGGCCGGATTGCCCTCAGGCAACGCTGCCGACGGCCGACCAGTCGTGCATATTGACCACCTTGGCCGGCGCGGAGAGTTTGCGCGGGGTCCGCTCGAGCAGGACGAGGAATTCGGCCGCATCCACCGGCTTGCTGAAGTAGTAGCCCTGCATCCTGTCGCAGCCCTGTTGGCACAGGTAGTCAAACTGCTCGCGTGTCTCGACCCCCTCCGCGACCAGGCGCAGTTTGAGCGTCTTGCCCAGTGAATTGATCGCCTGCACGATGGCGGCATCGTCCGAATCGACCGAGATGTCGCGCACGAACGAGCGGTCGATCTTGAGCGTATCGATCGGAAAGCGCTTGAGGTAGGACAGCGAAGAGTAGCCGGTGCCGAAGTCGTCGATGGAGATGCCGATGCCCATGTTCTTGAAGCGCCGCAGGGTCTGGATCGTGGCGTCGGCGCTTTGCATGGCGACGGTTTCGGTGATCTCCAGTTCGAGATGGTGCGCGTCGATCCCGGTTTCACGCAGGATGTGCTCGATGCCGGCAACCAGGCCGTCCTGCTTGAACTGCGCCGCCGAGACGTTAACCGCCACCGACAGCCCGTCATGGCCCAGGTCCTGCCAGACGCGCAGCTGTTCGCAGGCTTTGCGCGCCACCCATTCGCCAATGCTGTGGATCAGGCCGGTTTCATCGGCCAGCGGGATGAAGCTGTCCGGCGGAATGATGCCCAGTTCCGGATGTCGCCAGCGGATCAGCGCCTCGGCGCTGACGATGCGCCGTCTTTTCATGTCGATGATCGGCTGGTAGGCCAGAAAGAGCTGGTTCCGCTGAATCGCGTGACGCAGGTCGTTTTCGAGCCGCAGGCGTTGCGACGAAGTGTGGTTGAGTTCCTGCTTGTACAGCTGGAACTGGTTGCGGCCCTGCTTCTTGACGGCAAACATCGCGCTCTCGGCGTTCTTCAGCAGTGTCTGCGCATCGGCGCCGTGTTGCGGATTGAGGCTGACGCCAATGCTCACCGTAATGAAGAATTCCTGGGCGTTTTGCACAAAAGCGGGGGAAAAACGCTGCATCACGCGTTCTGCCAGCGCCGCCACGGCGGTGGGGTCGTCAATGTGGCTGGCGAATACGGCAAATTCATCCTGGCCTATGCGCGAAACAAGGTCGGTACGGCTCATGCAAGCCTGCAGGCGCGCGGCGACCTGGCGTATCAGGCCGTCGCCGGTCGAATAGCCAAAAGAGTCGTTGATGCGCATGAAGCGGTCAAGGTCGATGTACAGCAGCACGCCGCTTGGCGTCGAATTGTCCGTGCTCGCCAGGCGCCGGTCGAGCTGTTGGCAAAACAGGTTGCGGTTGGGCAGGTCGGTCAGCTCGTCATAGTTGGCAAGTTTGCTAACCGATTTTTCGGCGGCGACTTTGTCGCGCCGCAGTTTCGCGTGTTCCAGTTCGCGCTTGATCACCGGCAGCATGCGCTCCGGATCGTTCTTGGAGAGGAAGTCATGAGCGCCGTTCTCCATCGCCGAAATTCCCATTCCCCGCGCGAGGTTGCCCGAGTAGATGATGAAGGGCGTGCCCTCGTCGTTCTCGCGCAATATGCGCAGTGCTTCGACAGAATCGAAGCCCGGCATGGCGTGGTCGGAGATGACCAGGTCCCAGTCCTGCAATGCCAGGGCCGCGCGCATGTGCAGGGCGTTATCAACCCGGAGAAACTCGCAGTCGGCCTCGATCCGCCTGATCTGGCCGCTCAGCAGGCAGACGTCATCCTCGGAATCATCAACTATCAGGATCTTGGGACTGGGTTGTGTCATGCCTCACTCCAGGAGTCTCTGCGGAATGTGCGAAACCTTGCGCCCCGGCCAATCCGGATTGCCGCCACTCTCTGGACAGTTAACGACACGGTGTCTGCAAACCTGAGGGCCGTTTGAAATTTCTTTTTGCGGCTGGCCGGCGCGGCCGGCAAGCAAGGCTGGCGGCGGATGGCGGGGCATTGTTTATATGGGCTTATTGGCAAACCATGCCGGTAACTTGACCGGAGCATGCGCCGGGCCGGGAGTCGCTGCCGCTGACATCGAACCGGCCTGGCCGGCGCTGCAGCCGGCGCAATTGCCAGGCGGCAGCAGGAACTACGCCGGGTCCGCGGCTGCGCATGCTGGTTCAAGTCTGCACGGCCGCCTGCCGATAAGAGGGGTGACACGGTCTGAGGATATGCCGATGGATATGAGTGAAAACCTGATTGATGCCGAAAAACCCTCCAGCGCCCAAATTGACGAAGAGGCGAGGCAGATCGTCATCGACATCGGCATTCCGCCCTGTCCGGCGATCCTGACGCGCCTGCTGCGCGACATGCGCGAGGATGAACCGGACTTCGCCGCCATCGGCAAGATGCTGAGCAGCGACATGAGCCTCGCCGCATCGATGCTCAAAACGGTGAACTCGCCGTTCTACGGCCTTGGCCGCAAAGCAACGTCGATACAACAGGCGCTGGCACTGCTCGGGTTGCAGAACGTCGCCAGGCTGGTGACCGGTTTGCTGCTGCAGCAGGTATTCGCCGTATCGAACAGTGAAGCGATGGAGGATTTCTGGAGCAATGCGGCGCGTGTCGCGGCCCTTACCGCGCAGCTGGCGCGCACGCTGCGCTGTGCCGACAGGGACGAGGCGTATACCTTTGGCCTGTTCCGCGACTGCGGCATGCCGCTGATGGCGTCGCGCTATGCCGACTACGCGGACTTGCTCGGCGCAAACGCCCTGGCACCGGGCCGCACGCTGCTTGAAGTCGAGGAGGAGCGCTACGGTGTCAATCATGCGTTGGTCGGTTTTCATATGGCGACCGGCTGGTACCTGTCCGCCAACCTGTGCCATGCGATACAGCACCATCATAATGCGCACATGCTGGCCAAGGACGGGCCGCTGGGCGGCAGCAGCGTGCTGGTGGCGCTGGGTGTGCTGGCCGAGCGCATCGATACGCTGTTACAGGAGGGCGAAGCCGCGGTGGATGCGTTGTGGCCGGTTGCCGGTCCGGCGGTGCTGCGCTGCCTCGAGATCACCGAGGACGATGTCGCCAGGCTGACCGCGGAAGCGTTGGCTCTGGAAGACTGATCACCCAGGCGGCAACTTCAAACCGAAACCATTTCATCCAAAGACCGCAACGCATGATGCGCGAGCAAATCGAACAAAAGGGAACGGCCGACCGGCTGATCGCGGCATTGCGGCAGGAGGAGTTTGTCCTGTATGCACAACCCATCGTGATGGTGGCGGCGACGGACGGGGCGGCCGAGCCCGGCTACCAGGAAATACTGGTGCGTTTTCTGGAAGAAGAGGAAAAAATGCTGCCCCCCGGCAGCTTTATCCCGATCCTGGAGTGCTATCGGCTAATGCCTTATCTTGACCGCTGGGTGGTCAACCGTACCGTGCGCTGGCTGCGCGCAAGGTCCAGAAGCAATCCGGATGCCGTGGCGCCCCGATGCAGCATCAACCTGTCGGTCGATACGCTGCAAGACGACAATTTTGCGCCCTTCGTGGTCAAGCAGATCGAGGCCGGCGGCATTGCCGGTGCCGCCATTTCATTCGAGATCATGTGCAGCGATGCCCTGCGGCTGACCGACCGGGTGTGCGCGTTTGCCGCCAGCATCAAACCGGCCGGCTGCTCTTTCACGCTGGCCTCTTACGACGCGGAAGCGGCCTCGCTGGAGTTGTTGAAACAGGTGGCGCCGGATTTCATAAAAATCCGCAGCGGCCTCATCGGTCGCATGAGCCGCGACCCGGTGACCGCGGCGCGGATCGATGCGCTGAACCGAAAATGTCATGCCATGGGCATACGCACCATCGCCGAGCATGTCGAGACATCGGAGACGATGGCGCTGCTGCGCCAGACCGGCGTCGATTTTGCCCAGGGATTCCTTGTCGGCTGTCCGCATACGCTCGAATAAGTGTCGCAGCAGGGCGCGAGAAAATGATGAATCCCGGCCTGTTCCTCGCACTGCCTTGCCGCAGTACCGGGCACAGCCGCGATGGCGGGCTGGGTATCGTCTAACCGGACGATGACGACGCGATTGCTCGTCAGCTGTCTGCTCGAGCGGCCAGACCGGGGTGTGCGAAACGGTTGTGGTTCCCGACTGCGCGGCGCACTGCGCCGGCATTGGCGCTCATTCTGCCGTGCCGGGTGCGGCCCGGGCCGCGGCGATCGCGCCCAGTTGCAGCGCAATGGGTGACTGCACCGGCTGCGGCAGCCAGGCCGGTTGCGCACCCGAGTGCACAATCAATTGCGCCTCCCGGCCCTGGCCGCCGCGGGCGAGAATGCGCCGCTCATAGTCCTTGGCCAGCATTTCGTCGCGCCCGGCGACCAGTTCGGTGACGCGGGTGATTTCCTTTACCGGGAAAAAGTGTGACGAGTCGCGGCTACTTTTATGGGCGAACTTTATTTCGACGATATCGCCCGGGCCGATATGGGCCTGAGCCTTGCTGATGAAGGCCCGCGCGGCGCCCGTACTGTTGGCGAGGAGCTCGGGGAACTGCACGTCCACCCAGCGCTCGGCGCTGCGGCGCAGGGATTCGGGTGCCTGGTCGATTGCTATGAACACGCCCTGGTCGAGCTTGAGGTAAATGTCTGAAACGCGCCCGGTTGCCCGTGTCCCGCCGATGTAGCCGTCCGCGGGCGCGGTTTCCTTGGCCGGTTGGTTCAACTCGCTGGTTGCGGCCAGGCCGGCGGCACTCGGGGGCAGGGCATTGAGTTCGCCGGCAAATTGCGCCGGCGCGGCCAAACCGACCCCGTCGTGGCTTGAAATGGTGAAAATCATCGCCAATATCGCACCGGCCACCATCAGCAGGAGCAGGGGTACGCTTTTTTCAATCATGGTCATTCCTCGCAGGCAACCGTAAGGGCCGCATTCAGCAGAACCTGTCTTGTTAACGGCGCGGTGGCGAAAAAACTGAGGGCACCATAAACGACATTGCTGCATGGCTACCAGCCTAGTACTTCACGGATGGGCGAATGCCGCGAACAGCGCGAAAAATGACGTCAATTCAGCGGCAGTACCGGCCCTTCCCGCGCAGAAATTTTCGACCGCGGTGGTCTTGAAGATCAACTCGCATACTCCGGCGCCAGCCGCCTGCTCGCGCAGCACCTCGTCGAGTATGCGCGGTGCACAAACACACGCCTGCTGGGACCCTTTGGCAGGCGCGACGTTGCCGGCAGGCGCCACCCGATTAACCTGCGGCCTAAAGTGTTTTGCCGGCGTGCCGATAAAGCCCCAAGGCCGGGTTGTGCGATGTCCTGCGTTCCCGCATGCAGGACGCGCATCGCCCGGCCGATTGTTGCGGAGCCTGCCCATGCTGCAAATGATTTACCTGAGTAAGGCGCGTGCCGGCCTGTCCTGCCGGGATGTCGGGGTGCAAGTCGGGCAATTTTTCGCGCACTCGCAAGACGATGTCCAACTACGGTTTTGTCCAGGTGAGGCGGGAAAAGAATCAAGTTCGGCCGGTCGCCACGGCAACTGAATTCAGGATGATGGCGTGACGGCTGGTAATCAACAAGAAGCGCATCTGCGCCGAGCGTCGTCAATGCCCTGGATGAACTGGCATCCCAGGCGCCGGGACTTTGCATTGGGTACTGATGGAATGAGTTCGCACTTCACCGTCGTCTATGACGCCTGCGTGCTCTGTCCGGCACCCCTACCCGCATCAGGACTGCCGGGGCGCAGGTCCGTCTTGATCGGTCGGCTTCGGTTCAGTGTAGCGACTTTCGGCAGCGGATCGCTTCCTTGAGCTCCGGGTATCGCCAATCGATTTCTTGGCATGGCAGAGCAGTTGGATCAGCAAGCGGCCTAGGTCTTCGCCAGCTGCAGGATCGCGCGCGTCAGATGACTGCCGGGAACTCTGAGCTCTTCCAGAATCGTGAAGTGATTTGTATTGATGACCGGAATCAGGTCGCCCGGGAGATTAGCCTGCGCCCGGTAAGCGTGGAAATCTCGACTGCTGGCGATCATCGCCGGCAATTCGCCCGTGCCATAGGCAATGGAAAGCGGCTTATTGACGCCCGGCAAGCGCATGGGAGAGAGTGTTTCGATCTCGACTTCGGTCAGCTTGACCTTATCGTTGACATGGGGTGAGTCGCGCAGCGGAGCGAGGTCGAATATGCCGGAAATCGCCAACCCCGCGGCCACCCTGGGATGATCCAAAAGGGTGGCGGTTAAAGACCCACCTGCGGACCAACCTGAAAGTATCACCGGCCCCGTAATGCCGTGCCCGCCGGACTGCGCGGCGAACCAGTCAAGCGCGGTTCGCAGCTCTTTGGCGATCTGGGTCAGGCTCGCGTCTGGGGCCAGAGTGTAGCCGGGCAGCGCCGCCGACCAACCCCGCGCGAGCAGGCCCTCGGCCATACA
>CAMAWC010000109.1 GCA_945861875.1 Bordetella parapertussis | reverse complement strand
GTCCGTCATTCCCGCGAAAGCGGGAATCCACCTTGACCTAAAGCGTGGATTCATTGAGTCAAAATGGATTCCCGCTTTCGCGGGAATGACGATTTATGGACTTAATCAGAGCTTCCCTAGATCACGCCCGGAATAATCCGCCGCACCCGCGCCGCATACGCCGGGTAATCGGCAAACTGCGCGGCAAGCGCGCGCTCCTCGAGCACGGCTTTGGCGAGCAATACCGCCGCCAACAACAGGGCGGCGAGTATCTTCCAGGCATCGGCGTAGGCAACGACTTCCGCCGCGGCGAACAGCAACACCGCCGAATACATCGGATGGCGCACAAATCGATACGGGCCGCCGGTCACCAGTTGCGCACCGGCCTTGGCCTGCGGGCGGATATTGAAATTGCCCGGGCGGTTGTATGCCAGCGTCCAGGCGCCAAGCACAATGGCCGCGCCAACCAGTGCCAATGCAATCGGCGACCAGTGTTGTGCGGTGAAGGGCCAGATCAGCCAGGCGATCAGCGCAAACTGCGCGGCCACCAGAAACTGCCCGGCAAGGGCAAGCGTGCGGGTACGTCCTGCCAAGGGCATCAGGGCTTGATGAATTTGAGTGTCATACGATCGCTCTCGCCTGTGGCCAGCGCACGGGGGAGAAGTTTTTCGCGCTCCGCCGGGTCGATGCGCAGCGTCGGAGGCAGCATCCACACCCCGGCCGCGTGGTCCTTGGTGTCGAGGGGATTGGCGTTGACTTCAGAGCGGGCCGCAAGACGGAACCCCGCCGCCTCGGCAAAGGCGATGACCTGCGCCTCATGCACGTATCCGTTGGCCGCCTTCGCATCAACCGGCAGCGCAGGGTTGGCGCGGTGCTCCACCACACCGAGGATGCCACCGGGCTTCAACGCGCGAAACATGCCGGCGAACACCGTTTGCACCGTGCCGGCGCTGATCCAGTTATGCACATTGCGAAAGGTCAGCACCATGTCGGCGCCCTGCGGCGTCTGCGTCGGGTCACTCTTCAACGAAAAATCGGGCGGCCGAAAATCCAGAAGAACCGCTTTTCCAAGCATGCCGGACTGGTCGGCCACCCGCGCGCGCAGCGCCGGGCTCGCGCTGCCGGCGAGAATGAGTTTCCCCTTTTCACGCAGCAGCGGCCCGAGGATTTCGCTGTACCAGCCCGCGCCGGGCGAGATTTCGATGACCGTCATGTCCTCACGAATGCCGAAGAACGACAGCGTTTCCAGCGGATGGCGGTAGCGGTCGCGCAGGCGGTTGGCCGGGTCGCGCTGCGGACCGTCTATCGCCGCCTTGAGCCCGGCCGGGAGCGGCGCAGGCTGGGCGAAGGGCGTGGAGGACGGGGTCGCGAGCAGCAGCAGCATCGCAACGACGGGTAGGAGCGCTTTAATCATGGCCGTGTTCCCTGGCAGCGTGTTGAGAAAACCTGCAGCACGCTATCACAACCGGTTTGCAGCAGCCTGACTGACTGGAAAGCAGCGCTGGTCGGACATTTCCAGCCATCCGCATCGGCCGGCCCCAATCAACATCAGTCAACATCAGTCAACATCAGCCGACCACGGCGTTGGGGAACCAGGTGGCGATGGCCGGGAAGAAAAAGATCGCCGCCAGCAGCAGCATGCTGAATATGACATAGGGGGTCACCGCGACGAACACCCGCCCCATTCGAATGTGCTTGGGCGCCACGCTCTTCATGGTGTACAGCGGCATGCCGTGCGGCGGCAACAGCAACCCCAGTTGCATGCACATCAGGAACATCACGTCGAACCGGGTCTCGTCAATGCCCAGGCGCTTCACCACCGGCATGAAAAACGGCAGCGTCAGCAGCATGGTGCTGACCTGGTCGACAAACAGCCCGAGGAAAATCAGCACCGCCATCATGATCGCCAGCACCACCGCCGGCGACAGGCCGGAACCGCCGATCAGATCGATCATGGCGGAGGTGCCGCCGGAAAAACCCAGCACCTGCGAGAAGGTCGTCGCTGCGACGATGATGAACAGGATCATGCCGGAAATCGCCACCGAACCCCTCAGCGAACGCCACAGGTTCTTGACGCTTAAGGCGCGGTAGGCCATGGCCAGCAGCAGCGTCGCAAAGGCGCCCACCGCCGCCACCTCGGTCGGCGTGGCGAAGCCGGCGGCCGGCAGGTTGCGCGGCAGCACGTCGGCGCAAATGAGCAGCATCATGACGAACAACAGCACGCCGGCGATGGCCGCGAAGAACGTCAATATCGCACCGTAGCCACGCGACAAGCGCTCCATGTCAGCTCCCCAGTCTTGACGCGGCCGTCTCGGCGATGGCATCGACAATGGCCTCGTAGCCGGTGCAGCGGCAGTAGTTGCCGGAAATATGGGCGCGTATCGCGGCGCGGTCTGTGGTCGGCGCCTTGTCGAGCAGCTCGGCGGCGCACATCAGCATGCCGGGTGTGCAATAGCCGCATTGCAGCGCGTTGCGCCGTACAAACGCCTCTTGCAGATCGGCGATCTCACCGGTCTCGGTCAGGCCTTCTATGGTCTGCACGCTGGCGCCATCGGCCTGGACCGCCAGCACCAGGCAGCCGCGCACGATACGCCCGTCAAGGCGCACGGTGCAGGCACCGCAGACGCCGTGCTCGCAGCCGGTATGGCTGCCGGTGAGCCCCAGCGCCTCGCGCAGGAAATCGACCAGGTGGGTGCGCGCCTCGACCGCGCGCGCCACCGGCCGGCCGTTGACGTTCAGCGTTACGGTCAGGCTTTGCGGTGCCGGCTTAACGGATAGTCTGTCCATGCACTTTTCTTCGGTAGGTTTGCATTGTCGTTCAATCCGGAGTCTAGACCCTGAGCGCCGACAGCGCGCGTGCCGCCAATACCGCGGCGAGGTGGCGGCGCGTATCCGCGCCGGCGTGCAGGTCGGACTGCGGATCAAGGTCGGCCTGCATCGCCTCGCGCAGTCGCGCCTGCGTCGGCGCGGGCAGGCCTGCGCCGCCCAGAACCAGCGCCTCTGCGCCATGGGCCCGCACCGGACGTTCACCGCAGCCAAAAAACACCAGTCGCAGTGACGCAAAGCCGCCGCCTTCACGCTGCAACTGCGCCTGCGCGGCCAGCCCGACCATGGCGTAGTCGCCGTGCCTGCGGCTGAACTCGGCGAGACGGGCGCGGCCCGATCCGTCCGGAGGCGCCACCGGGATTTCGATGCGCACGATCATCTCCCCGGGCGCGAGCGCCGTGGCATAAATGCCGAGAAAAAAATCATCGGCAGCGATACGCCGCTCGCCGCCTGCGCCGGCGACGACAAGGACCGCCGCCAGCGCCACCATGCAGGCGGGCAATTCGGCCGCCGGGTCGGCCAGCGCGAGGCTGCCGCCTATGGTGCCGCGATTGCGGATCGCCGCATGGGCGATATGCGGCATGGCCTGCGCCACCAGGGGAACATGCCGCGCGATGAGTTGACTCGCCTCGAGATCGCAATATCGCGTCAGCGCGCCGATGGCGATGACCTCGCCGCGGCGCTCGATAAAACGCAGCGCGGTGATGCCGTTGATATCGAGCAGCATGGCCGGCTCGGACAGGCGCAATGCGAGCGTCGCCAGCAGGCTCTGCCCGCCGGCGAGCAGGCGCATCTCGTCGCCGTGCGTGGCGAAGCAGTCGAAGACCTCTTCGACACTGCCGGCGCGTGCGTAGGCGAAGGGGGCGGGTTTCACAGCAGTGCCGGTCTCATTGCGGATAGCGTGGTCACGCCCCGCTCAGGCGGATCCGGTGCCTATCCAGCCCTTGTGCGAAATGTCGAATACCACGCCGTCCGGGTCGCGGAACTTGCGTTCGAAATCGACGCCGCCGCCGCCCTTCAGCTCGCGGTGAAACTTGCCGCCGTATTCCTCGATCTTCTTGCTCATCTGCTCGAGGTCTTCGACGATAAAACCGAAATGGTGGATGCCGACAAAATCCTTGCCGCGTTCATCGCCGGCGGCATCATCGGTGTGAAAATGCAGCAGCGTCAGGTTGAACACGCCGTCGGTCAGCGACAGCCCGTCGCCGTATGGCGTCTCGACAAAATTGACGCGCTTCATGCCGAATGCGCCCTCATAGAATTGGGCCGAACGTTCCAGGTCTGGAACCGAGATCGCGATATGCCGCAGTTTTGCCATGATTGATTCTCCGAAAAATAATGCCTGGTTTCAGTGTGAACGCACCGGTGCCTGCGCCAGTTCGCGCAATACGCCGTAAAGATTCGCCTTGGCCTCGTAGCCCGCGCCGGGAATGTCCGGGATGCGCACCTGCCCCGCTTCGACTGTCGTGCCGTCCCAGAATCCGCCGTATATACGGCTCGCATCGGGCGCCGCCTCGTGGCTTCCCAGGCCCAGGCCGGCAACGACATGGGCGGCGAACAGGTGTCCGGCATGCGGCCAGAACGCGCTGCGCGGCCATCCCGCCCCCTCGAACCCGGCGAGAATGCGCCGGTACTCCGGAATACCGTAGGCGAGCAGCATGTCTACCTGGATGCGGTCGCGCGCCGGCCGCAGGCCGCCGTAGCGCAGCAGGTTGCGCGCGTCATCCCAGGAGAACAGGTTTTCACCGGTCGCGACAGGTACCTCGCAATGCGCCGCGAGGTGCGCGAGGCCGGCGTAATCGAGCGGCGAGGCCGGCTCTTCTATCCAGGCCAGGCCGTACCCGGCGGCCATATTCATCCAGCCGACGTCCGCAACATCGGCCTTGCCGTTGGCATCAATGGCAAGCTCGGCGGCGGGCAGCGCCGACAGCGCGGCCTCGATGCGTTGCGCGTCGCCGCGCAAATCGCGCCCGTCGACCTTGATCTTGACCGTGCGATAGCCCAGGTCGCGCGCCCGCGCCACCTCGTCGCGCAAATTACCGGCCCCGCCACCGGACTGGAAATGCCCGCAGGAGCCGTAGCTGTCAATCAGCGGACCGGCATCGGTGGTGGCGTAGCGCTCGGCAAGCGTGCGCCACAGCGGCTGGCCCCTCGCCTTGGCCGACAAATCCCACAATGCGGCGTCGAGCAGCCCCACCGCGCCCGAACGCTCGCCGTGCCCGCCGTCTTTTTCATCGGTCATCACAACACGCCAGCACAATTCCGGATCAATCAGGCCGTCCGCACCCTGCAGCGACTCGGGCGGCGCAGCGAGCAGGCGCGGGATGAAGCGCTCGCGCAGCAAACCGCCCTTGCCGTAACGGCCGATCGAGTCAAAGGCGTAGCCGATGAGCGGCGCCCCGTCGACCACGTGGTCGGTGACGATGGCCAGCGCCGAAGCCGTCATGGTCTGGAACGAAATCACCGCGTTTCGCATCGCCGCGCCTATTGGCACGGTGGCTTCGCGTATGGCGACGATGCGCATCGTTTCAGGCCACCCTGCCGAGCGCGCGCAGCACACGCTCCGGCGTAAAGGGCTGCTCGCCGAGCACGCAGTCGAAGGGCGCCAGCGCGTCGTTGACGGCATTGGCCGCCGCAGCGCCCGCGCCTATGGTGCCGGCCTCGCCCACGCCCTTGCCGCCGAGCAGCGTGCCGCTGACCGGCGTCTCGATATGGGCGATGACAATGTCGGGCATCTCGCCGGCCATGGGCACCAGGTAATCGGCCATGGTCGAGGTCAGCAACTGCCCGCGCGCGTCATAGCGGCATTCCTCGTAAAAAGCCGCACCCAGGCCTTGCACCACGCCGCCACGCAACTGTTCGTCGGCGAGCAGCGGATTGACGACGCGGCCGCAATCCTCGACCACCCAGTGCTTGAGCAGCGTGATAAAGCCGCTGTCCGGATCAATCTCGACCAGGCTCGCCTGGATACCGTTGGCGGCAAGAAAAGGTTTCAGGGGAACCGACACCGCGACGGCGCTGGCATCGACGGACACGCCGGGCGGCAGTTCGTGCTGGCGGTAGTGCAGCAAGGCCGCAAGCTCGCGCAAGCTGATGCGCCTGCCTTCCGCCGCAAACGCGCCATCGGCCAGCAGCAGCCTGTCAGCCGCGACGCCCAGCACCGCCGCCGCCACAGTGGCGAGACGCTGGCGCAAGGCCTGGGCCGCGGTGAGCGCGGCCTCGCCGCCAACCGTCAGGCCGCGCGAGGCCCAGGCGCCGCCGCCGACCGGCGTCGCCAGCGTGTCGCCGCGCACGATGCGCACGGCGGCAAGCGGCAGTGTCATTGCGGCGGCGACCAGTTGCTGTATGCCGGTCTCGACGCCCTGACCCTGGTCTGTGGAACTGGTGAGGCAAGTGATTTCACCCGAGGGTTCTAGGCGCAGAGAACAACCGTCCTGGGCGGTGATGGGTACGCCCGCCGCGCCGTAGAAGCCGGCGCCCGGCGCCGTGGTCTCGACAAAGGCGGCGAGGCCGATGCCAAGATAACGGCCCTGCGCGCGCGCAGCGTGCTGCTCGGCGCGCAATTGATCGTATTGCATCAGTTCCAGCAACCGGCCAAGGCAGGCCTGGTGCGACAGCCCGCCCATGTCCATGCCGGCGGCGCTGATAGTGCCGTGCAGGTTGTCATTGCGATAATTCCGGCGGCGCATTTCGGCCGGGTCGATGGCGAGCTCGGCGGCGGCGGCATCGACCAGCATTTCGGTGATGGCACAGGCCACCGGTTGCCCGACGCCGCGATACGCGCCAACCAGCGCCTTGTTCTGGTAGGCGACACGCAGGCGGCCGCGCAGCGCCGGTGCGGCGTAGGGCGCACCGACCATGGCGAGGGCCTGCACGCCCTCGAGCACGCTGCTGCGCGGATAAACCGAATAGGCGCCGATGTCGGCAAGGTCGTCCGCGGCAAACGCCAGGATGGTGCCCTGCGCGTCGACGGCGATGGCCGCCTCGACTTCATGCGAACGCGCATGCACGTCGCTGGAAAACGCTTCAAAGCGGTCGCAGGCAAACTTGACCGGCCGTGCCAGCAATACCGCAGCCGCAACGGCGGCCATTTCGTCGTCGTAGACGTGCAGCTTCAGGCCGAAGCCGCCACCCACGTCGGGCGTGAGCACGCGCACATCGACTTCAGCCAGGCCGAACAACTGCGCATACACCGCGCGCATCTGGTGCGGCACCTGCGTCGACTGGTGGACGGTGAGCTGGCGCGTGCCCGGGTCGAATTCGGCGATGACGGCGCGCCCCTCCAGCGGCACCCCGGTATGGCGCGCAAAGCGCAGCCTGCGTCTGATGACGCGATACGCGCCGGCGAATGCCTCATCGACCGCCCCCGCCGCGATGTGGTGTTCGTAGGCGAGGTTGCCGCCCAGTTCGGCGTGTATGGACTGCGCACCGTCGGCCAGCGCGAGGGCCGCATCGGCAAGCGGTTCCAGCTCGTCCCAGTCGGCGCGTATCGCCGCAACCGCGTCTTCGGCACCGGCCCTGGTCTCGGCGACAACAATCGCCACCGGCTGCCCCTGCCATAACGCGCGCCCCACCGCCAGCGGCGGCTGCGCCGCGGAGCGGTGCGACGCAAAGGTCGCGAGGTGCGTGGTCCAGCTCCGGCACACCGCGCCGATGTCGCGCCCGTCATAGACCGCGACAACGCCGCTGACGCGGCGCGCCTCAGACAGGTCAAGCGACGCGATGCGCGCATGCGCAAAAGGGCTGCGCAAAAAAGCCGCATGCAGCAGTCCGGGAACGCGCACATCGTCGGTGTAGCGCCCGCGGCCGGCGACAAAGCGCCGTGCCGCAGTGCGCGGCACGGCGGCGCCGACCGCTACCGGACTGTCCACCGTCATGGCCGGCTCAACCCGCGCTGCTCGGGGCCTGGAAAAAAGTCGTGTAATTGGGTGTGGCACGCAGCTTCCAGCCGTCGAACTTGGCCGAAGTCGGCTGCTTGATGGTCCAGATATGGAAAGGCACGCCCTGGCCGTAGGAGGCGAGGTACCGGGCGCTCATTTTCTGCAAGAACGCGCAGGTGGAGGCAATCAGGCCCGCCGCGGTGAGAAGCATGGAGATATTGCGTCTGATTTTCATTTGTGGCTCCTTGTTTGGTGATGGAAAATTAGACTGCCGGCGGCTCAGAACGGAATGGCAATGGCGCGATGCGGCGCATCGCAGTCAAGCAGGTCGACGCGCTTGCTGATGATGCGCAGGCCGCCGTCGGAGCGGCGCAACTCGTGGCTGCAGCGTGCGCTGAACAGGGTCTGCTCACCGGCGCGCCACTCCAGCATTAAAAGCAAGGAGCGCACCACGTAGCACCCGTCGCCAAGTTCGGCGGCGGTGATGCTGTTGACGTGGTGGTGGGTGCGCGAGCGCGGCGCCTGCACATGGGTCAGCGGATGCGCGAGGCGTTGCACCCGCAGGCGCAGCAAGGCCTTGGATTCGTAAAACAGCGACAGCGTGTCGTGCGGCGAAACCTGCCCCGGCTCGCTCGGCACCCAGTAGACGCCGTCATCGTCGAACAAATCGACCCAGGCATCGAAGCGCCCCTCGTCGAGACGGCAGGCCTCTTCGATCAGGAAGACCTCGCATTCGCGCAGCACATCAGGTGTCACCGGCACCGTCAGCGCGTCCTTGACCGGCTCACCGGCGCCCATCAGGCCGCCGCCATCATGTGCGCCCGCCAGGCGTGCATCTGGTTGCGAATCGGCAACTCGCTGGTGCCCGGGGCCGTGATGGACCCGTCGGCGGCAACACTGTCCTGGTGCATGCCACGGCCGAGAACTATCCAGTCGGCAGCGCTGTCCTGCAGGCCGTGCTGGCAGCGTTCGAAAATCTCCAGATCATCGGAGGCGACCAGCGAAGCCGGCGAACTCGCGACATTGAGAAAGCGCAGGCTCAGCTCGAACATTTCCGGCGGCGCGCCCTCGAGGCGAAAACAGCAGCTGGTGACAATGGTGCGGTCAACGGCGACCGGCTGCACGATGCGCAGCGTTTGAAAACGCGAGTTGACCGACAGCGCCGGCCAGATCAGATTGTTGAAGCGATCAACCGCAAGAATGGCGCGGGTCTTGTCCTCGCCATGGCACTCCACCAGCGCCGCGCGGTAACGGTCAAACACCGGGTCACTGCGCTCGGGGGCGATGACACCATCACGATAAAAGCCGTCCATATAGACGTGGCCTTGCGGGAAGCCCCGGAGACCGACGCGGTCCCACTCGGACAGGCGCAGGCCGTTGGCGAGCAGCATCTGCGTCGTCTGCCCGGCCATGTCCGGCGCATCGGCGGTATGCGGCGACTTGCGCGCCACCGCCACCGAGCCACCGTGCACAAAGCCAGGATGGACGAGGTCGACCGCGTTTTCCATGAACAGCTTCCAGTTGCCGTTGAAGGCCATGCGCAGGCGCCCGCCCGCCGCGGTCAGCCGGCCGCCGGGTGCGCGGTCGACCATGTTGTCGAGAATACCGGCGAGGCCGCCGAGAAATTCGACGAGGCCGGGGCCGGCCGCGGCATGCGATGCAAAAACAAAGCCGCGATAACTTTCGACCCGCGGCACCCGGGCGAGGCCGGGCAGGGACAGCCTTCCCGACTGGCGTTCCTGATACCCCTCGGGCATGGGCACGCTGTCGAGCGCGCCATCCAGACCAAAGCTCCAGGCGTGGTAGGCGCAGGTGAGGAGTTTAAGCGTGCCCCGGGGCGCGACGAGGACACGCGCACCGCGGTGGGCGCAGCGGTTGTGCAGGGCGGCGATACCGCCCTCGGGCTGGCGCAGCAGAATGACTTCTTCCGGACCAAGCTGGGTCAGCACATAGTCACCAACGCCGGTGATCTCGCTCTCATGCCCGACATACAGCCAGGCACGGCGGAAGATACGCTCCTGCTCCAGCGCGAACACGTCCGGATCGACGTACACCGCACGGTGCACGGCGTCCGGGCGCATCAGCGCACCGATGTAATCGGCATCACCGGATTTCAACAGGATTTCCTGTGTGCTGCATTGCCCGACTTCTCTCCAGCAACCGGCGCATGTACTTGGACCTTTCGGCAGTTCGGCGTAAGTCTAAACATAAACATATGCATTTGCATATATTCTTATGCTAGTGGTCAAATGGGGTGTCAGGACGGCTCCCGCCACAGGACGGGCCCGGCCAACAACGGAGCGGAAAACAAACATGGTGCTGGCCAAAGACCTGCAGCAATACAGCCTGGACGAGTCGATTCCCTACCTGATGAACCGTGTGGTGGGACGGCAGAACCGGCGGCTGGAGGAAGACCTGCGCAAACTGCGCCTCTCGTTCCAGCACTGGCGCGTTCTGGCGGTGCTGGCGCGCGACGACGGCGTGTCGATCGCCGACCTGTCCGAGTATGCGGTGGTGCCCCACTCTACGCTGAGCCGGCTGCTGACACGGCTGGAGCGCGAGAACCTGGTCAGGCGCAGCGCCCAGACACCAGACGGGCGTACCGCGAGAATCCTGCTCAGCGCGCGTGGACGCACCGTTTACGAGCGCATCCTGCCGCTCGCCATCGCCCGGCGCGAGGATGCCTTGTTCGGCGTGACCGAGGTGGAGAAGGCGCAGTTGCGCACGCTCCTAAAGCGGATGCTGGCAAACCTCAAGTCAGCGGCGCACGCGACACGCGCCTGAAGCGCCGGGAACTCGCCACCTAGCGCGGCGCCGGGCTCGCGCTGCCGGCGAGAATGAGTTTGCCCTTTTCACGCAGCAGCGGCCCGAGGATTTCGCTATACCAGCCGCCGCCCGGCGCAATCTCCACCACGGTCATGTCATCGCGAATGCCAAAAAACGCCAGCGTCTCGGCCGGATGGCGGTAAAGGTCGCGCAGGCGGTTGGCGGCATCGCGCTGCGGGCCGTTGACTGCGGCCTTGAGTGCGGGGGCGATGTCGCTTGCCTGTGCCCCCAACCCGGAGGAAAACACCGCCAGAAAAACCAAGGAGAGAGCAAAGCGGATCATGTTTTTTTCAGGGCGGCAATCTGTTGCGCCAGAGCCACTCCTGAGAGCAGGCGGATTTTCTGTTTCGCCGCATAGTCGCGCGCGTTCGGGCTGAGTTCGCCGGCGGCGACGTAAATGCATTCGTGCGCCCCGACGCCCTCCATCGCGCCCACCAGTTCGCGCAGCGGCGCAACGCCGGCCTGCGCCACTTTCCAGCGTTTGCAGGCCACCAGCGCGACCTTGCCGTCCTTGCGCAGCACGTAATCGGCGGCCTCGCCGGGAACCGCCGTCACGCTGAAGCCCTCGGCGCGAAACACCCGCTCCATGGTCGCGGCGAACTCCGGCCACGACATGGCGCGCAGGCCTTCGAGCGTTGCGACAACACGCTCGCTGCTGGGGGCGTGAAATTGCAACCAGCCCGAGTAGCCGGCGATGGCGAGGAAGGGCAGCGTCGAGAAGGCCGCAGCGTAGTCGGGCAGGAACTGGCGCACCGCCATGAACAGCCCCGCGGCGATCAGAAAACTCACCCACCAGGGCGAGCGCGACAGGATGGCGAA
>CAMAWC010000108.1 GCA_945861875.1 Bordetella parapertussis | reverse complement strand
TTCATCAACTGGCAGCAGGACGCCTACGGCAATTACGTCGCCCGCCTGGTGTTCCCGGAAAAGACAAACGAACTGTGTATCGAGGTGGACCTCGTCGCCGACCTGACGGTCATCAACCCCTTTGATTTTTTCGTAGAGTCCTACGCCGAAACCTTTCCTTTTGCCTATCCGGCGGCGCTGCAACAGGAGCTCAAGCCCTACCTCGATGCCGAGCCGGCCGGCCCGCTGCTGGCAAAGTGGTTGGCCGATTTCAAACGCGACGGCTACAAGCCGGGCGGCCTCATAAACGATTTCATGGTGGCGGTAAACCAACGCGTACAGCGCGACATCGCCTATCTCGTGCGCATGCAACCGGGCGTGCAGACACCGGATGAAACGCTGCAACTGGCCTGTGGCTCGTGCCGCGACTCGGGCTGGCTGCTGGTGCAGATCCTGCGCCACATGGGACTTGCCGCGCGCTTTGTCTCGGGCTACCTGATACAGCTCACCGCCGACCAGAAGTCGCTTGACGGTCCCTCGGGCACCGACAAGGACTTTACCGACCTGCACGCCTGGGCCGAGGTCTATATCCCCGGCGCCGGCTGGATCGGCCTTGACCCCACTTCGGGCCTGATGGCCGGCGAAGGCCATATCCCGCTCGCCTGTACCGCCCTCACCGGCAGCGCCGCCGCCATCATCGGCTTTACCGACGTATGCGAATCGACCCTCGATTTCGCCATGACAGTGACGCGCATCCACGAAGACCCGCGCGTCACCAAGCCCTACACCGAAACGCAGTGGCAGGACATCCTCAAGCTCGGCGCCAAAGTGGATGCCGATCTCAAGGCCGGCGACGTGCGCCTTACCCAGGGCGGCGAGCCGACCTTTGTTTCGATCGACGACATGGAAGGCGCGGAATGGAACTACACCGCGCTGTCGCCGAAAAAATGGGCCCTGGCGGAGCAGCTCGCACGCCGCCTGGCCGAACGCTTTGCGCCCGGCGCCCTGCTGCACTACGGCCAGGGCAAGTGGTATCCGGGCGAACCGCTGCCGCGCTGGGCCCTGGGCATCCTGTGGCGTGCGGACGGCACACCGCTATGGCGCGACAAGGCACTTATCTCGGGCGAGGACAGCAAAACCAGCTTAGACGTTGACGACGCACGCACATTCGGTACGGCGCTGGCCATCGAGTTGGGCCTCTACGGCAACTACCTCGTCAGCGCCTACGAAGACGTGGTGCACGCCGCCCGCCTAGAAGACGCCCTGCCCGACAATGTCGACCCGCTCAAGGCAAACCTCGACGAACCGGGCGAACGCGCCCGCCTCGCCCGCCTGCTCGGACGCGGCCTCGGCAAGGTCGCGGGTTTCGTGCTGCCCTTGAAGGCACTTGAGGGAACAACGGAAACAACACGCTGGCACAGCAGCCCCTGGCCGGTCAGGCGCGAGCATCTTTACCTGCTGCCGGGCGACTCGGCCATGGGCTACCGCCTGCCCCTCGCCTCGTTGCCGGAGCTGCTGCCAAAGGAAGTCGAAGCGCAATTCCCGCGCGATCCTTTTGACGCCGCCACCGTTCTGCACGACGCCCACCGCAAAGCCGTCGCCGCGTCCGCTTCCGCATCACAAAGATGGATACGCGCCGACAAGACTACCGCGGCGGTAACCAATCCAAAGCCGAGGGAGGTGGTGCGCACCGCGCTGGTCATTGAAGCGCGCGCCGGCCGCCTGTATATTTTCCTGCCGCCGTTGCAACGCCTCGAGGACTTTGTCAACCTCATCGCCGCGATAGAGAATGTCGCCGCCGACCTGAAGATGCCGATACGCACCGAAGGCTACGGCCCGCCGTTTGACACCCGCCTCAAGGTGCTCAACGTCACCCCCGACCCGGGCGTGATCGAGGTCAACATCCATCCGGCCAAGAGCTGGGATGAACTGGTGCACAACACCACCGTCCTTTATGAGGAGGCGCGCCTCGGCCGCCTCGGCACGGAAAAATTCATGCTCGACGGCCGCCACACCGGCACCGGCGGCGGCAACCACGTCACCCTCGGCGGCATCACCCCGGCCGACTCGCCGATGCTGCGCCGGCCCGACCTGCTGGCCAGCCTGATCACCTATTGGCAAAACCATCCGGCGCTGTCGTATTTGTTCTCCGGCCAGGTCCTCGGCCCGACCAGCCAGGCGCCGCGCGTTGATGAAGCGCGCGACGACAATCTCTACGAACTGGAAATCGCCTTCCAGCAAATCGCCGAGCATTTGGTGCCGGGCAAGGAAAGCCCCAAGCCCTGGCTGATCGACCGCCTGCTGCGCCACCTGCTGATCGACCTCACCGGCAACACCCACCGCGCCGAATTTTCAATCGATAAACTCTATTCCCCGGACGGGCCCACGGGGCGCCTGGGCCTGGTGGAGTTCCGCGCCTTTGAAATGCCGCCACATGCGCGCATGAGCCTGGTGCAAATGCTGCTGCTGCGCGCCCTGGTGGCGCGCTTCTGGAAAACGCCGTACAAGGGCCGCCTCATTTATTGGGGCACCGAACTGCACGACCGCTTCATGCTGCCGCATTTTATCGAGCAGGACATGCGCGACGTGTTGCGTGATCTCGCCGACGCGGGCTACGACTTGCGTGAAGAATGGTTCGCGCCTTTCCTCGAATTCCGCTTTCCGCGCCACGGCACCACCGTCTACGAGGGTGTGCAAATCGAGTTGCGCCAGGCGATCGAGCCCTGGCATGTGCTGGGCGAGGAAGTGGCCCTTGGCGCCACCGCACGCTATGTCGATTCCTCGGTCGAGCGCCTGCAGGTCAAGGTCAACGGCATGATCAGCAACCGCCACCTCGTCGCCTGCAACGGCCGCGCCGTGCCGCTGCACCCGACCGGCACCCACGGCGAGTTTGTCGCCGCGGTGCGTTACCGCGCCTGGAACCCACCCTCGGCGCTGCATCCGACCATAGACGTGCATTCGCCGCTGGTGTTCGACCTCATCGATACCTGGAGCGGGCGTTCCCTCGGCGGCTGCACTTATCACGTGGTGCATCCGGGCGGGCGCAGCTACGACACCTTCCCGGTCAACGCCAATGAGGCCGAGGCGCGCCGCGTCGCACGCTTCTGGTCGATGGGCCACACGCCCGGCCCCATGGACGTCAAGACCGAGACGCTCAACCCGCAGTTTCCCTACACCCTGGACCTGCGCCGCCGTCCCGTGTGATGCGCCTGCTTCAACTGACGGCGCTCGGCAGCGCCGGTTTGCTCACAGGCATGCTCGCCGCCCCTGCCGCAATGGCACAGGCTGCCGATGCGGCGCAGATCAATGCCAGCCGCGAACAGGCGGTGATTGCCGCGCGCGAAGGCCGGCTGCAACAAGCCGTTGCCGAATTACGCCGCCTCGAGGCGATCAGCAGCGACCGCCGCATCGCCTTCGACCTTGCCGTGGTGCTGACCTGGGCCGGCCGGCATGAAGAAGCCATTCGTATTTACGAGCAGCGCGGGCTCGCCACCGATGCGCCCGATTATGTCGTGGCCGCCATCGCCCGCGCCTATCGCGCCACCCGGCGTTTTGCCGAAGCCGAGCGCATGGCGCGGGACGCCCTGCAAAAAAGACCCGGTGATGCCGACTGGACAGTCTTGCTCGCGGTGGTGCTCACCGATCTTGGCCGCAGCACCGAGGCCGAAACGCTGTTGCAGGACTTGATAGCCCGCGATCCGGGCAATGCCGAGGCCTGGCGCGCGCGCGGCTACGCCGCCCGCACCGCGGGCGACCCGTTCAGGGCTCTGCGCGCCTATGCCGAGGCCAACCGCCGACAGCCTGGCAATGCCGAGACCGAGCGCGAGCAGGCGCGCATCCTGCAGGAACTGGGCGCGCCTTTTGCCGCGGCGGCGGCCGGCCGAGCAGACAAGCCGTCATTTGACATGCGCGTGCGCCAGGCCGGCAGCCGCGTGCGCTGGGGCCAGGCCATTGTGCCCAGGCAGGAGGCGGAACGCTTCGCCGGCACCGACGCCGCCCTCGCCAATCTTGATGCACTCATCACCGAGGCCATGGCGGCCGCGCCGGTCGACGCGCCGGCGCTGCACAGCCTGCAGCGTGACCGCGCCGTGGCGCTGCGCAATCGCGAACGCTGGGCCGAATCACTGGCGCAAATCGCCGACTTGCGCGCCGCAGGCGACGCCATTCCTCCCTATGTGCGCCTGGCCGAAGGCGATGCCTTGCTCGCCATGCGCCGGCCAAAGGAAGCGCGCCGCGCCTACCAGGACGTGCTCGACGCCGACCCGCGCGAGCGCGAGGCGCGCATCGGCCGTTTTTTCGCCGAGGTCGAGGACGAGGACTTTGCCGCCGCCTTTGCCACCGTCGATGCCCTTGCCGCCGAAGGCGGACCGCGCAAGCTCACGCCGGCGCGCAGCAGCCCCCAACCCAACGGCGACTGGCTGGACGCGCAAATCCTCGCCGCCAGCGCGCGCAACTACGCCGACATGAATGCCGAGGCCTGGTCGCGCATGGATCCGCTGGCCGACAACGCCCCGGGACTGGGCTATTTGCGCGCGGCGCGCGGCGCGGTCGCGGCGGCGCGCGGCTGGCCGCGCCTTACCGAGCAGGAGGTGTATATCGCCGCCAGCCTCGCACCCGAAGACCGCGGCACCGAGGTGGCGGTGGCCGACTCCGACCTGCGTCGGCGCGACATCACCTCGGCGCGCAAGCGTACGGCGAGCCTGATCACACGCTTTCCCGACGATCAGGCGGTGCAACGCCTGGCGCGCGACCTCGCGCTGTTCGACAAGGCCGAGTTTCGCCTTGATGTAAACAGTCGGCGCGAATACGGCTCGGCCACCGCCGCTCCCGGCGGCGGTTCGGAAACAGCCGCACGACTTTACTCCGCGCCAATCGCCGAGCGCTGGCGCGCCGTGGCTGCAGCCGACGATGCCACGGCGGTTCCGGTCGAAGGTCGGGTGGTGCGCAGGCGCCTGGGCGTGGGCGCCGAGTATGCCGGACCGGATCTCACCGTGGAAGCCATTGCATGGCAAAACGGCGGCACGCTGTCCAAGGGCGGCGCAAGCGTGGTCGGCGCCTGGCGTCCCGACGATTACTGGGCCGTCTATGCCAGTGCCGAAGCCTTTGCCGCCAGCACGCCTTTGCGCGCGCTGTTTTATGGCATCACCTCGAATGCCGCCGATCTTGGCGCGGAGTACCGCTGGCATGAGTCGAGCGCTGTCGCCGCGTCGGTGCGCATGAGCCGGTTCTCCGACGGTAACGAGCGGCAAAGCCAGACCGTGGTGTTTTCCCAGCGCGTCATCGACCAGCCGCATTTCGACCTGACCCTGCGCCCCGAATTCTATGCATCGCGCAATTCGCTGCTGAACGCGCCCTACTTCAATCCGTCCCAGGACCGTTCAATCGGAATCAGCTTTAATGCCGAGCACGTCATTTCACGCTTTTACGAGCGCAGCTGGACCCAGCAGCTGGTCGTCACCGCCGCGAACTACTGGCAACAGGGCTTTGGCAGCGGCGGCATCGGCGCCATCCGCTACCAGCAGCGCTACCAGTTCGATCCCAGCTTTGAAGTACGCTACGGCGTGGAGACCAACCGGCGGTTGTACGACGGTGTGGCCGAGCGGGCGTTGAACGGCTTTTTCGGCCTGACCAAAAAATTCTGACCATGTTGCGCAAACTCATACTTCTGTGCATTTTTGTCCTTTGGCCTGCCACCGGTCACGCGCAGGCCACCGACCCCGGCATGCAATACGTGTCAATCGCCTTTCACGACATCGTCGACGACCCGGCCATGCTCAGCGACGACGCCATCACCAGCGACCGGCTGGTGGCGTTTTTCGAATGGATGAAGGGCAACGGCTGGACGGCGGTGTCGATTGACGATATCGAGCGCGCCCGCCAGGGCGGCAAGCCGCTGCCGCCGCGCGCGGTGCTGCTGACCTTTGACGACGGCTACCGCAGCTTATACACCCGCGTCTTTCCGCTGCTGCTCGCCTATCGCATGCCGGCGGTGTCCGGCCTGGTGGGTGCGTGGATGGACGCGCCGCTGGATGGAGAAGTGCGGTACAACGACAAAACCGTGCCGCGGCGCAATTTCATTTCCTGGGCGGAAGCGCGCGAAATGCAGGCCTCCGGACTGGTCGAGTTCGCCTCGCACAGCTACGACCTGCACCGCACCGTCATCGGCAATCCGCAGGGCAACGCCATGCCCAGCGCCGTGACGCGTGAATATCGTGTCGGCAGCGGCTATGAGGATGCCGCGAGCTATCGGGCACGCCTGGACGTCGACGCGCGCCGCATCAGCGCGTTGCTGACGCGCGAACTGGGGCGCGCGCCGCGTGCCTGGATCTGGCCTTACGGCCGCTACTCGGAGGACGGCATTGCCGCGGTCAAGGCGGCCGGTTTCCAGCTCGCCATGACCCTCGATGCGGGTATTGCCAGCGCGCTCCAGCCCCTGACCATACCGCGCCAGTATCCGGGTGCCGATGTAACACTCACCGACCTGGTGTCGATGCTGCGCCTGGATCGCCGGCTACCGGCGGCGCAACGCCTCGCCTGCCTCGATCCGGGCGCACTGTGGACCGGCGATTACACGACCACCGATGAGCGTCTCGGCAAAGCCATAGAGCGGCTGCGTGTGCTGGGCGCCACCGCCGTGGTCATCGACGCCACCACCTCCGGACCGGACGGCACACCCGCCGAGGCCTGGTTTCCGACCACGGAATTGCCGGTGCGCGCGGACATCCTGTCGCGCCTGGTGTGGCAACTGCAGACACGCGGCGGCGTCGAGGCCTATGTGCGCCTTTCCAGCGGCGCGGCACAGCGCAAGCTGCAAAACGATGCGCGCGTACACGCCCTGTTCCGTGACCTCGGGGCGAATGTCTCCATGGCCGGTTTGCTCATTGACGATGCAACGGCGCTCGCGCTCGCCCGCACGGCCCTCCCGACCGGGCCTTTTCGCGGGCAGCTGTGGGAAACACAAGCTGCGCGAGACGGACTGGATCTCGCCGCCCTCGCGCCGCCGGAGCGCCTCGCCATGCAATCCTTTCGCGAAACACAGCGTTCGCGGCCGTGGATGAATCTGGCGCTGCTGATTGACCTTCCCGGGAACGTCGCCGGGAACGTCGCTGGCGATCCGGACAATCTGGGCAAGCTGGCCGACCTTACCCTGATACGCGCCGATGCAGCCACCTACTCGGCACAAAATGCCGCGGCGCCGTTTGACACCCTCGCCCATGCCAAGGCGCAGACCATCACCAGCCGCCGCTCCGGGCTGTGGTTTGCATCGCCGGCCCCGCCGCCGGCGGCCGTACTGTCCGCCGCAACGCGCCGCTTCCAGCAACTGGGCGGTTCGGCCATAGGCTGGTGCGCCGATGCCCCCGTCGCCAATCTTCCGGTCGCGGCAGAAGCGGCGCCCGGCGTATCGGCCGCGACCTTCCCGGTAAGGTTCTGACTTGGCGTTCGACCGGCAGTTGTTCGCGGAAATTCTCGCCGCCTTCTGCTTTGGCTATCCCTTTGTCATGAGCTGGTACTGGATGACCGGTGGCATGCTGTTTCGCGTGTTACGCGAGCGCCAGGAACCGCTGCCGGGAAATCCGCCGCCGCTGCCCGAGTACCCGATGGTGTCCATCCTGCTGCCCTGCTTCAACGAGGAGGAGCAGGCCGACGAGACCTTTGCCGCACTGGAACGCATCGACTACCCGAACTTCGAGATCATCGCCGTCAACGACGGCTCGCGCGACAACACCGCGGCCATACTCGACGCCATGGCGCTGCGCATGCCGCGCCTGCGCGTGGTGCACCTGGCGCAAAACCAGGGCAAGTCCACCGCGCTCAACACCGGCGCGCTGGTCGCACGCGGTGAAATCCTCGTCGGCATAGACGGCGACGCCCTGCTCGACCCGCACGCCCTGACCTGGTTTGTGCGCCGCTTCCAGGCCGATGCCGCGCTGGGCGCGCTTACCGGCAACCCGCGCATACGCAACCGCGGCTCCATTCTCGGCCGCCTGCAGGTGGGCGAGTTCTGCTCGGTGGTCGGGTTGATCAAGCGCGCACAAAGCACCTACGGTTCGCTGTTCACCGTGTCCGGTGTGATCTGCGCCTTTCGCAAGCGCGCGCTGCAGGACGCCGGCTGGTGGTCGGCCGCTGCGCTCACCGACGATGTCGATGTCACCTGGCGCATCCAGCTTGCCGGCTGGAAAGTCACCTTCGAGCCCAAGGCCTTGTGCTGGATACTGATGCCCGAGACCTTGAAGGGCTTGTGGCGGCAGCGCCTGCGCTGGGCCGAAGGCGGCCTGCAGTCGGTGCTGCATGCCACGCCGGTGATGCTGCGTCGCGGCCGCTGGCATCTGTTTCCGGTCTGGGTCAATTACATTGTCAGCATCGTCTGGGCCTACACCATGATGTTCGGCCTGATCCTTGGCATAGTGTCCGCGCTGCTGCCCGTGCTCACCGGCGGCCCGCTCGGTTTCGGACTGCTGCCGCAATGGTGGGGCACCCTGCTGGCGGTCACCTACCTGGCGCAAAGCGCGGTCAGTGTGGCGCTTGACGACCGTTTTGAAAAAGGCCTCGCCAATTCGCTCTTCTGGGTGATCTGGTACCCGCTGGTGTTCTGGCTGCTGCAAACCTTTACCGCGGTGGCGGCGGTGCCGCGCGCCCTGCGCCGCCCGGCCAATGTGCGCGGCACCTGGGTGAGCCCGGACCGGGGGCTGCGATGAAACCGTCCACGCCGCCGGCTGCTACGCCGATGAAATGGCCGCCGCTGGTCGGCGCCGATCATCTGCCACTGGCGATTCGCATCCGCGATGACATTTTGACCCTGTGCGCCTGGGGCATGCTCGGCTTCATGCTGCGCGACGCCTTGTATCTCACCTGGGATTATTTGCGCTACCCGATATTCGAACTCACCACCGCCTCCCCGCCCGACTGGCTTGAATTGTGGCAGCGGCTCGACGGCTATGCCCTGTTAATCGCCGCGCTGATGAGCTGGCTGCTGATCTGGGGCCATATTCGCCGCGACACGCTCGCCGCTAGCGGGCACCAGTCCCAGCCTGCGGCCCTGCCAGCTGAGGAACACGCGCGCGCGCTGGGACTGCGTCCCGAAGACGTTCTTGCATGGCAGGCGGAACGCTCGCTCATTGCCAACTTCACCCCGGAAGGCGCAATCGTTTCAATGGATCCCTGGTCGGGTGATCAACGCCAGTAGCGCGCCTCTGTGACACGCCAGCGCGAGGCGGCGATGCCTTGCGCGTCGATGCGAAAGTCGACCGCCCCGTCGCGGTCGCTGCGATACAGCGCGGCCCCGCCGTCGACGTAACGCTGCACCACGTCGGCGCGCGGATGATCGAAGCGGTTGCGATAGCCAACGGTGAAAACGGCGTGCGCCGGTTTCACTGCGGCAATAAATTCCGTCGTCGATGAAGTGCGGCTGCCGTGATGCGGCACCAGCAGGATGTCGGCCGCAAGCCTGTCGGGCGAGCGTGATAGCAGCTCGGTCTCACTGGTGCGTTCGATATCGCCGGTGATGAGTATCGCCCGCCCCGCCGCCTCGATGCGCAGGACACAACTCATGGCATTGGCGCTGGGCAGCCAGGCGGCGTAATCGCGCGCCGCCGGGTGCAGCATCTCAAAGCGCACGCCGTCCCATTCCCAGCGCTGACCGGCGTAACAGGGCACCCGGTAAGGCACCGCCGCCATCGCCGCATGGCTGGTCGCCAGGGACGAGCGCATCTGCCCGACCGGCAGCGCCGCCGCCACCGACGCCGCACCGCCGGCGTGATCGCTGTCCTGGTGTGAAATCACCATGACATCGAGCGCGCTGACGCCCTCGCCGCGCAGCCACGGCAGGATGGTACGGCTGCCGGCATCCGACTCGGGTCCCAGTTGCGGACCGGCGTCGTAGAGCAGCGTGTGCGTCGCCGTGCGCGCCACCACCGCGAGGCCCTGGCCGACGTCGAGCACCGTCAGCCACAGCGCACCCTGCGGCGGCGCGGCGGCCGGTACAAAAAACACCGGTGCCAGAAAAACCAGGCCGGCGTAACGCGCCGGAAAGCCGCGCGGCGCGAGCAGCCAGGCGGTGCCGGCCAACGCGAGCACCACGCTCCACAGCGAGGGTCGCGCCTGCTGCCAGACGGCGAACTCGCTCGCCGCAAGAGGACGCAAGAACCACATCAACGCCTCAAACAACAGGTGGGCGAGGCGCAGCAACAGGCCACCGCCCAACCAGTCGGGCAGCACCGCGCCGGCCAGCGCCAGCGGCGTCACCACCAGGCTGACCAGCGGGATGGCCAGCGCATTGGCGATGGGCGAGGCCAGTGACACCTGGCCGAACAACACCAGCAGCAGCGGCGCCAGGCCCACGGTCACCGCCCACTGCACCCTGCCCCATTGCGCCAGCCAGTGCGGCCGGACCCCGTGATCACTGCCGCGTCCCAGCGCGACATACAAAATCACCGCCACCGCGCCAAAAGACAACCAGAAGCCGGCCGAGAGCACCGCCAGCGGGTCGAGCAGCAGCACCACCAGCAGCGCCAGCGCCAGCACCCGCGTGCCCGATTGCGTCCGTCCCAACCACAAGGCCAGCGCGACCACGCCGACCATATAGACGGTGCGCTGCGCCGGCACGGCAAAGCCGGAAATAAGGCAGTAGAACAGCGCGGCGCAAAAGCCCGCGAGCGCGGCGGCTTTTTGCGCCGGCAAGGCGAGCATCAGCCGCGTCGAACGCCGCCACAGCAGTGAGGCAATCCACGCCGCCAGGCTTGCCACCATGGTGACATGCAGGCCGGAGATGCTCATCAGGTGTGACACCCCGGTGCGCGCGAACAAGGCCCAGTCAGCACCGTCTATGGCACGCTGCTCGCCAATCGCCAGCGCGAGCAGCACGCCGTCGTAGCGATGCGCCGGCAGCGCGTCCCAGAAGCGTTCGCGTATGCGCTCGCGCAGACGCTGCAACAGCGCGTTGGGAGTGAGCGCGAGATTGTCCAGGCGCTCGTTGGCAAGCCCGACGTCCCCGGGCCGCACGCTGCCGCTCGCGCCGATGCCTCGTTCGAGCAGCGCCGCCTCGACATCGTAGTTGTGCGCGTTGGCACTGCCGTGCGGCCGCTTGAGCCTGACCACGAGGCGCCAGCGTTCGCCCGCCGCCACCGGCTGCACCAGTTGCGACTCCTCCGGCGTGAGACCGTTGTACCAGGCAAGGTTGAGCGTCGAAGGGACGCCCGCCTGCGCCGCCTCAACCGCAAATTCAAAGCGCACACCGCGGTCAAGCGCCTGTGGCAGGCTGGCAATCACGCCCTCGACCACCAGGTCGCGGCCTTCAAGGCGAGCGTCCAGCCGGTCGGCAAGCCGCAAATAGCCATAGCCGGCGGCCCAGATAAAGCCCACCAAAAAGCAGGCAATGGCTGGAAACGGCCGACTGGCGGGCATTTCCAGCCGATTGCCCGCGTAAATCAGCGCTGCCGCGACGACAAAAAGCAGCGCCAGCATCCCCGTACCGGGCAGCAGCGCCTGCTGCTGCAGCAGGCACACACCCAGCGCAAAGGCGACGATGTTGATACGCATCAAGGCCTAACGC
>CAMAWC010000107.1 GCA_945861875.1 Bordetella parapertussis | reverse complement strand
ATGCGCATCTCTTCCTTCTCGACCTTGTCGGCGAGGTCGAGAATGTCCTGCACCGTGGTCGGACAGGCGCTGATGGCCTGGATCATGTGGCGCAGGCCTTCTTCGATACGCTTGGCGATCTCTATCTCGCGTTCGCGCGTCAGCAAATCCACGGAACCCATCTCGCGCATGTACATGCGCACCGGGTCGGTGGTGCGGCCAAACTCCGGATCGACGGTGGACAGGGCCGCCTCGGCTTCTTCCTCGGCGTCCTCGCCGGACACGGCGACGGTACCGGGCAGTATCGGGTCATCGACCGGGGCCTCGTCAAACACCTGGATGCCCATGTCGGCAAAGGTGCTGATGATCGCCTCGATCTGCTCTGCATCGACCATGTCGTCGGGCAGGTGATCGTTGATTTCGGCGTGGGTCAGGTAACTGCGCTCCTTGCCGAGCACGATCAGGGTCTTCAGGCGGTTGCGCCGCGCCTCGACGTCCTCGGGCCGCATGGCCATGCGCTCATGCAACAGCTTTTCGGCTTCGCGCGCCTTGCGCGCCCGTGCCGCCTTGCCCAGCGGCTTTTCCACCACCACCGGCGGCGGCGGCGGAATGGCGGCCTTGGCGGCGGTGGCGGCAGCGATGGCCGCTTCCTTGGCTTCCTTGGCCGTCAGTTTTACTTCCTTGACCTTGGCCGGCGCCGGCTCTTTACCTGGTTTGACAACAGGGGCTTGCTTGCCTGCGGGTTTTGCTGCGGACTTGATTGTGTGCTTAACGGCGGGCTTTACTGGCAACTTGGCGGGGTGCTTTCCTGAAATGGTCTTGACGGCCGAAGCCTTGGGTTTGGCGAGCGGGCGCGCCACCTCTGCCGGTTTTACCGGCTTGGTGGGTTTGCGCACCGGTGCCTTGGCGCTTTTGGCCGCGGGCTTGGCCTTGGATTGGGCCTTTTTCAGCTTTTCCCGCGTGCCGGCATGCGCCTTGGTCTTGGTCTTGGATTGCGGTTTGGCCTTGGGGTGAGCTTTCGCCTGGGGTTTGGATTTCGCTTTGGGCTTCGCTGGTGCCATGGTCGGGATCCTGACTATCTAAGTGTCGGAAATGAATGCGGAAAAGCTTTAAATTATATCATGGCTGGGTGGATTGCCCGGCATCGGGCACGGTGGCTTTGTCCAGCACCGCTATCTCCTTGATGATGCGGTTAAGTTCGATTTTTTCATCCTGGGTCAACGCCGCCCCGGCGGCCTTCCCGAGCAACTGGTCGTGGCGTTCCTCAACGCGCCGCCGGCGCAAACGCGGCAGGGCGTCGCGAAACTCGGCCTCGGCCTGCTCGGGGGTGAGGTTGATATCCATCAACTCGGACAGCACCTGCTTGAACAGGTTCTCAAAATCGCCACCGCGAAACTGGTCGATCAGCCGCGCCTCGAAATTCGGCCCGGCATTCTCGCGTGCAAAGGCCGCGATGGTCAGCAAGCCCTGGGTTTCCGCGCCCCCCCCCTCGAACAAATCAAGCGGCAGTTCGCCGGCCAGCTCCGGTTTGACCATGATGAAATTGAGGAATTTACGTTCCAGGCTTTGCGTCGGCCGGCGCTGCGCGCGCGGCGCCGCCGCGCGCACCGGGTCGCGCGCCACGCCGCGAATCTCCACCAGGCCGGCCGCTTCGACGGGCGTCATGCCGCACAAGTCAGCCAGTTGCTTCACCAGCTGCAACTGCAGCCCCGGCGCGGATATTTTCTGCAACAGCGGCTTGGCCTCGTGCAGGATGCGCGAACGCCCCTCGAGGGTGGTCATGTCGACGCGCGACTTCAACTCGGCGAGCAACACGTCGGACAGCGGGCGCGATTCGACCAGTTTTTTCTCGAACGCCGCCTTGCCCTGGGCGCGGACAAAGGTGTCGGGGTCGTCCTCGGGCGGCAGGAACAGGAATTTGACCGCCTTGTTGTCGGCGAGGCAGGGCAGGCTCACCTCCAGCGCGTGCCAGGCGGCCTTGCGGCCGGCGTTGTCGCCGTCGAAACAGAACACGATCTCGTCGGTCTGGCGAAAGAGCTTCTGGATGTGCACGGCCGAGGTGGCGGTGCCAAGGGTCGCCACGGCATAGGCCACCTCGTGCTGCGCCAGGGCAATCACGTCCATGTAGCCTTCGACGACGATGACACGGCCGGCTTCGCGAATGGCCTGGCGCGCCTGCGACAGCCCGTACAGTTCGCGGCCCTTTTCGAACAGCGGCGTTTCCGGAGAGTTGAGGTACTTGGGCTCGCCCGCGTCAAGGATGCGCCCGCCAAAGGCGATGACCACGCCGCGCTGGTTCATGATCGGAAACATGATGCGGTCGCGAAAGCGGTCGTAACGGCGGCCCTCTTCTTTATCTATCACCAGGCCCGCGTCAAGCAGGCTCTTGTCGTCATACTTGGGAAAAACCGCCTGCAGGTTCTGCCAGCCGTCGGGTGCATAGCCGAGGCCGTAGTGCGCGGCAATCTGCCCGGACAGCCCGCGGCCCTTGAGGTATTCGATGGCGCGCGCCGAGTCCTTGAGCTTGTCGCGATAAAACTGCATCGCCTGTTGCATCACCGCGTAGAGGTCCGGGCCCTCGGGCAGCGGCTTGGCGCCGCCGCGCGGCTCGTACTCGGGCATTTTCATGCCGGCGTTTTCGGCCAGGTCTTTCACCGCCTCGATGTAACCCAGGCCGGAATATTCCATCAGGAAGCCGATGGCGTTGCCGTGCGCGCCGCAACCAAAGCAGTGATAGAACTGCTTGGCCGGACTGACGGTAAAAGAGGGCGATTTTTCGTTATGAAAGGGACACAGTCCCATGAAGTTGGCGCCGCCCTTTTTGAGCTGGACGAAACGACCGACCACATCGACGATATCGACGCGGTTAAGCAGGTCCTGCTTGAAGGAATCGGGGATCACCGGCGCGCCAAAATGCTGTCTGTGTCCTGCCAAAACGGGTTACGGGAATGGCTTGGGCTTGCACCGCGCGCCGGACGGCCGTCCGTGCAAACCGCATGTATTTATATCCGATACCGGCAATAACGCAAGGGCCAGAACACCGCCACTGGCCGGGCGACAATTACCCAAAAATCAGAGCAATTAGCTTGCCAGCTTTGCCTTGACCTGCGCCGACACCGCACCCATGTCGGCCTTGCCGGCAAGCATGGGCTTGAGTACCGCCATGACCTTGCCCATGTCCTGAGCCCCCTTGGCGCCGGAAGCGGCGATGGCCTCGGCGACGGCTGCGGCAATCTCATCGGCATTGAGTTGCTGCGGCATATAGCCGGCGAGCACGCTGATCTCGAATTTCTCCACGTCGGCGAGATCCTGGCGGCCGCCGGCCTCGTACTGGCTGATGGAGTCGCGACGCTGCTTGAGCATTTTTTCCAGGATGGCGAGGATATCCGCATCGGAGAGTTCGATGCGCTCATCCACCTCGCGCTGCTTCATCGCCGAGAGCAGCAGGCGCACGGTGCCAAGGCGCTGGCTGTCCCGCGCCTTCATTGCGGCCTTCATGTCGTCGGTGATGCGGGCTTTAAGGGACATTGTGTGATTGCTCTGATGGTACGAGATGGTACGCGATGGTGCGAAACCGGCGACCGAAAAGACTACGGCGCGATTAAGGAGCGCCACAGCGTCCCCTCAATCGCGCCGAGTTAATCCGGCGGTGTATCGCGACGTCCAGGACGCCGCACGGAATTAATACAGTTTCGGCGGCAGCGTCTGGTTGCGCAGGCGCTTGTAGTGGCGCTTGACCGCGGCGGCGAGCTTGCGCTTGCGCTCGGACGTGGGCTTTTCGTAGAACTCGCGCGCGCGCAGTTCGGTGAGCAAGCCGGTTTTTTCTACCGTGCGCTTGAAGCGGCGCAGGGCGACTTCAAACGGTTCGTTTTCCTTGACGCGTACACTAGACATGTAAAAACCTTTTACCAGTTGGATTTCCCCGCCACCGACCGCTTTACAAAACGTTGCAGCGGTGCCAAAGAAAAGAAAGACGCGGATTTTAACTGATTTCAGGCCCTTACCGCAAGTGCGGTCACGAGTGGCTGATCGCGCCAAGCAAGGTCGCGAATTGCCGGCAGCCGCCTCAAACCGTGTCGTCCAGTGCCATAAACCACATTTAAAATCAGTACCATATACTCCATGGCCATAGTCGGCGCAGGTCTTGGCGCAGCGGGAGGGAAATTGACCATAGTGTAGGCACATGCAACCGGGTCATCGTCGACAAGCATTGAGACGGCAAAGCACTGTAGTGTGTGCATCGCGGCGGATTCCATTCAAAGCGGGCTTGCCTCGGCACTTCATTTGGCAAACAATGCGCGACCGCAGGCTTCGGGCCTGTCCTTCACCTTTCAATCCGCATTTTTTGACGACACACCCGCTCATGGGCCTTCGTATCCTGATTGTCGAAGACGACGCCGTGCTCGCTGACGGCATCAGCAGCGCGCTGCGCAAATACGGCTACGTCGTCGATTGCCTCGCCGATGGCGCCCATGCCGACCAGGCGCATGGGGCGCAGGTGCGACTGGGCAATCCGGCTGCAGGAAGCGGAACCCGGATCCAAATCACTTTCCCACGGACCTGACCGCCATGCTCGTTCTTGGCATCGAAACCTCCTGCGATGAAACCGGCATCGCCCTGTACGACTCGGCGCGCGCCGGCACCACACCGCTCGCCGGTCTGCTCGCGCACGCCATTCATTCACAGGTGGCGATGCACGATGAGTACGGCGGTGTTGTGCCCGAACTCGCCTCACGCGACCATATCCGGCGCGTGCTGCCGCTGGTACGAAAAGTCGCGCTCGAGGCCGGCATTACCATGGACGATCTCGATGCCGTCGCCTACACCCAGGGTCCGGGCCTCTCAGGCGCGCTGCTCGTCGGCGCGTCGGTCGCCGGCGCGCTCGCCTTTGGCCTTGGCATCCCGGCGGTGCCGGTGCACCACCTTGAGGGCCATTTGCTCTCGCCGCTGCTGTCGAAAAATCCGCCGCCCTTCCCCTTTGTCGCACTGCTCGTCTCCGGCGGCCACACCCAGTTGATGCGGGTCGCCGCCGTCGGTGATTACGTCCTGCTGGGCGAAACCCTGGACGACGCCGCGGGCGAGGCCTTTGACAAGAGCGCCAAGCTGCTGGGCCTTGGCTACCCGGGCGGGCCGGCGCTGTCGCGCCTCGCGCAAAGCGGCAAGCCCGGGCGGTTTCGGCTGCCGCGGCCGATGCAAAAAAGCCGCGACCTGGATTTCAGTTTCAGCGGGCTGAAGACCGCGGTCATGCTCGCGGCGCGCGCGCCCGGGTTCGGCGAGGCCGATCGCGCCGACCTCGCCCGCGCGGTCGAGGAAGCGATTGTCGACGTACTGGTGTCCAAGTCGCTCGCGGCACTGGATGAAGCCGCCATGGACAGCCTGGTCGTCGCCGGCGGTGTCGGCGCCAACCGCCTGCTGCGCGCGACCCTTGACGCCGAAACGCCCAAGCGCGGGCTTCGCGTCTATTACCCGGAAATGGAATTGTGCACCGACAACGGCGCCATGATTGCGCTGGTTGGCGCGCTGCGCCTGCAGCAGCACAGCGCTGCGGCAGCGCCATCGCGCGGGTTCACCGTGAAACCGCGCTGGGACCTCGCCTCACTTTAAGGCCGCGCCGGCATCCAGGGGTCAGGGCGGGTCTTGCGCCTTCTGGCCGATGCGGCTTTCCTCGCCGGCGAGCAGCTTCTTGATATTGCCCCGGTGCCGCCATACCAGCAGCAATGAAATGCACAGCACGGCGGGAGTATAGGGCGACACACCGAACCACCAGAAGGTGCACAGCGGCGCGAACAGCGCCGCGACGATGGCGGCGAGCGAGGAAATGCGGAAAAACACCGCGATGATGACCCAGGTGGCGAGCGTGGCAAGGCCCAGCCACGGGTTGACCGCAAGCAATATGCCCAGTGCGGTGGCCACGCCCTTGCCGCCCTTGAAAGAAAAATACACGGGGAACAGGTGGCCGAGAAAGACCGCGAGGGCGACGCCGGCGACCGTTTCATGGCCAAGACCGAGTTGCGGCGCGAACCACAAGGCCAGCATCACCGCCAGCCAGCCCTTGCCGGCGTCACCGGCGAGGGTCAGCAGCGCAGCGGCGCGCTTGCCGGTGCGCAGCACATTGGTCGCGCCCGGATTGCCCGAGCCATAGCTGTGCGGATCGGGCAGGCCGAAGGCCTTGCTGACAATCACCGCAAACGACAGCGATCCGATGAGGTAGGCAAGAACAATGAAAATCGCACTAAGCATGACCGTTACCCATGTTGGATGCGCCGGGGCGAATGCCAAATACGCTTACAATCGCGACGTGGACGCCGACAGGCGCATTTTAACTTACATAAGCAGCCGCCCGCCCCGACATGGACATCATCTTCATTCGTGAACTCAGGCTCAATGCCTGGGTCGGCATCTACAAACGCGAAAAACTGGCGCCGCAGGTGGTGCAGGTCGACCTTGAAATCGGCGTGCCCCCCGCCGTATTCAAAAGCGAACGCGTCGCCGACACCATCGACTACGCCGTGGTGGTCGAGCGCCTGCGCCAGCTGTTTGCCGACACCCGCTTCGGCCTGGTGGAGAACATGGCCGAACGCATCGCATCCATCATCATCGACGACATGAAAGCGCCCTGGGTAAGGGTCAGTGTGGGGAAGATCGGGATCCTCAAGGAGGCAAAGAGGGTGGGGGTGACGATTGAGAGGAGCAGGAAGTCAGGGTGACTTTCCTGCCTTGCAAGCAGGCGGACCCAGGTTCTTGGTTCTTCGCTGCGCGGGCTTCGTCTTTCCCTTGATCTTGTAGTTTCACTCCCCTGCGGGGAGCGAGGTCTTTGCTTTCTCTTAATCGAATTGTTTCGTCCCCCTGCGGGGGGGCGAGTCACTTTCTTTTGCTTGTGTGTAAAGAAAGTAACCAAAGAAAAACACACCCCCGACGCCGCCGCCTTCGGCGGTGCCCTGTGGTGCTCGGCAAAGCGGGCCGACGCATAAACTCGGCCCGCAAGAAACCGCGGGCCTCAGACATATGCGCCGGAAGTCTCCCGCTTCGCCTGTGCTCCTCGGCGGCGCCGCAGGGGCCCCGAAGTCAAAAACCAGAACAGCACAATGCAACAGTCGTTGCGTTCACGATGTTTGGCTTTTGACCTTCCCTCCCGTAGGGGACGCCGAGAAGCGCAGCGCCGATGGGAGATGTCCGGGACCTATGTCTGAGGCCCACGTCCTTTGTGGGCCGAGTTTAGGTCCCGGCCCATTGGCGCGAGCATCGCAGGGCAGTCGCGTAGCGACCGTCACCTCCGGGTCGCCTTTTCTTGGTTCCGTTTTCGACCGAAGGAAGTCCCCGGAGGGGATGGCGAAGCAAAAGAAGGGACTCGCTCCCCGCAGGGGAGTGAAACCGCAAGATCAAGAGAAAGGACATACCTCGCTCCCCGCAGGGGAGTGAAACCACCCAACCAAACAGAAAGAGTCTGCCCGCGCAGCGAGGAACCAACCCCATGGATTCCCGCTTCCGCGGGAATGACGAAAGTCTTCGCGAGAAGCCACGAGATTGCTTCGTCGGCTTCGCCTCCTCGCAATGACCCCGTAGGGCAATAAGCTGGAAACCCGCTATCAGAGCGGGTTTCCAGCTTATTGCCCTTGGCGACCAACCCCCTACTCCTCTATCCCCACCTCCACCACCACCGCCGCGAGCACGCGCAAAAGCGCCTCTGGTGCAATGCCAACCAAATACCCCCGCCTGCCGCCGTTGATGTAAATCTTTTCCAGGTCGAGTATCGTTTTCTCGACAAATACCGGAATCGCCTTGCGCGTGCCAAAGGGCGAGGTGCCGCCGACCTGGTAACCGGAATGGCGTTGCGCCACTTCGGGCTTGCACGGCTCGATGCTCTTGACGCCGATCTGGCGCGCAAGGTTCTTGGTCGATACCTTGCGGTCACCGTGCATCAGCACAATCAACGGCGCCGCCTTGTCGTCCTGCATCACCAGTGTTTTCACCACCGCCCGCTCGGGCACGCCCAATTCGCGCGCCGACACCGCGGTGCCGCCATGTTCCTCGTACTCGTACACATGCTCGGTATAGGCGACACCGTGCTTTTTCAGGAACACCGTCGCCGGCGTTGCGGAAACATGTTTTGCCATGTCAGCCCGCCGATCAGCCCCGCGGATGATGTTTCTGGTGCAGGAGCTTGAGCCGCTCGCGCGCCACATGGGTGTAGATCTGCGTCGTCGATATGTCCGAATGCCCAAGCAGCATCTGCACCACGCGCAGGTCGGCACCGTGGTTGATGAGGTGGGTGGCAAAGGCGTGGCGCAGGGTGTGCGGCGACAACGCCTTGCCCGGCACCGACCGGGCGGCGTGGCGCTTGAGCAGGTGCCAGAATGCCTGGCGCGTCATCGCCTCGCCGCGCGCGGTGACGAACACCGCATCCGATTGACGCCCCTTGAGCAGGTCCTGGCGTGCTTCTTTCATGTACCTGTCTATCCAGAACATCGCCTCCTCACCCAGGGGCACCAGCCTTTCCTTGGAGCCCTTGCCAAACACCCGCACCACGCCCGTGTCCATGCTGACCTCGGAAATCTTTAAGGACACCAGTTCGGACACGCGCAGGCCGCTGGCGTAAAGCACTTCGAGCATGGTGCGGTCGCGCAGGCCCAGCGTGGCCTCGACTTCAGGTGCGGCGAGCAGGGCTTCGACATCGGCCTCGGTCAGGGTTTTCGGAAAGCGCGGCGGCTTTTTCGGCGTGTCGAGTTTGGCCGTCGGATCGCCCGTAATGCGATTGGCGCGCAGCGCGAAATGGTAAAAACGCTTGAGACTGGAGTGCAGCCGCGCCTGCGTGCTGGCCTTGACGACGACACGTGCACCGGGCTTCAAGGAGCGGCTCTTGCGCGCCGCGAGGTACGCGGTGATGTCGACCTCGGTCACCTCCAGCATGGAATGCCCGGACGACGCGGCGACCCAGTCGGCGAACTGGCGCAGGTCGCGGCGGTAGGATTCGAGCGTGTTTTTCGACAAGCCGTCCTCGAGCCAGAGCTGGTCGCAGAATTCATCGAGCAGCGCGCCGTCGTCGTCCTTCATGCACCGTCCTTCATGGCACTATTGATCTTTCCTCAGTTCATGACAAACGTTCGTCATTCCCGCGAAAGCGGGAATCCAGGGACTTTCAGCGAACGTCGCTGGATCCCCGCTTTCGCGGGGGTGACGGTATCGGATGAGACAATTGTCATGAAATATGAAACGCTCAATAGGTAAAGCCTTCATGCGCGAGCAGGCGGCGCTTCACCTGTATGAGATAGCCGCCGTCACTGTGGGCGAAGCCGCCCAGGCCGCTTGCGGCAACGACACGATGGCAGGGAATCACCAGTGGGAAATAATTGGAACCGCAGGCCTGCCCCACCGCCCGCGCCGCCGAGCCCAGCGCGCGCGCCATGCGCCCGTAGGTCAGCGTCTGCCCGCGCGGAACCGCGGCAATCGCGTTCCACACACGTCGCTGGAATTGCGTGCCGACAGTTTTCAACGGCAGGCGAAAGCGGTAATCGGGGTCGTCGGCGTATTTTTCGATTTGCGCGCAGGCGCGTTCGGCCAGCTTGTCGAGCGGAGGCAGTGCGCCCATCGAAGGCGGCAGGAAAACGATTTCAGCCAGCACCCCGTCCTCGGTGCGCAGGCCGACCAGCGCGAAAGGCGTCGGCAGGCGCGCCTGAAACACCGCCGCGCCGCGAACCGGCTTTTTGCGCGCTGCAATCTTCATGCCGCGGCAAGGGCGTGCAGCTTGGCCAGCAAAGCGTCGGGCACTTCAATGCCCTCGGCCTGCGCCAGGCGCAGCGCCGCGAAACGCCGGCCACCGGGCAGGCGCACGCCCTCTTCGGCCAACATCATGGCGATCAAGGCCTCGAGGCGTTCGTTGTAGATCGCGCGACCTGCGGTCGCTCCCGGATCGATGGCGAAAAAACCCTGGCCGAGACTGGGCCGGTTGCCCTCCTCAACCCAGAACGAATCGTTGTCGCGGCTGATGGCGGCACCGGTGAGCGCGGTGCACAGCAACTCGAACACCAGCGCCAGCATTGCGCCCTTGCTGCCACCAACCGGGAACAGCGTGCCCGCCGCCAGCACTTCCTGCGGGTCGGTGGTCGGCTTGCCGTGGCGGTCCAGCGCCCAGCCCTCGGGAATGCGCTCGCCTTTTTGCGCCGCCAGCATGATGCGGCCGCGCGTCACCGTGGTCGTGGACAAATCCACCACCACCGGGTCGGCGCCGGCGCGCGGGAAAATCGCCGCCACCGGGTTGGTGCCCAGTGTGGCCTTTTGCCCGCCCCACACCGGCATCGCCGCCGGCGAGTTTGACAAGGCGATGCCGATCTGCCCGGCCGCGGCCATGGGCTCGAGCGCCAGCGCCAGTGCGCCGATGTGATGGCCGTTGGTGATGCCGGCGTAGCCGATGCCAAATTCGCGCGCACGGCGCACCGCCTCGCCCGCCGCGAGCGCACAAGCCTCGTAACCGAGTCCGCCGCCATTGTCGATGACGCAGACCGCCTTGTGGTCGGATGCGATGCGCGGGTGCGCCTTCCCGTCGGCACGGCCGTTTTTGAGCATGCCGCAATAAAACGGCACGCGCGACACGCCGTGCGATGCCAGGTCCTGCATGTCGGCGGCGACCAGCGCGCGCGCCGCGGCGCTGGCCATGCCCTCGTGCGCACCGGCGCGGACGAAGGCTTCGCGGGCAATTTCAGTGAGCGTGTGCTGGTCTATTTTTGCCATGGCGTGGTTTTGTATGGATTTATATCAGCGCTTCATCGCCTGCCTGACCAGAAGCGCCATGGCGGCGGCGCTCTCGCCCTCGCTGCCTTCGAGGCCAAGCGCCACGCCTTCGCGATCGGCCGCGGGGCGGTTCTGGCTGACCTTCCATTTACCGACCAGACTGGCGATAGGAATTTCGATGCCGACGATCTCCTGCAGCATGCGCGCGATATAGTCCCCGGGCGCATCGGACACCTTCCAGGGCGCCGTGCGTTTTCCCTCGTGCCGATTGGTGAGCGTTTCGAGAAAATCGCGCAGCCAGGCCGCGTCATCGATTACGCGCAGCGGTCCCTGCGCATGCACCACGGCGTAGTTCCAGGTCGGCACCACCTTGCCGCTGTCCTTTTTTGTCGCATACCAGGACGGCGTCACATAAATCTGCGGCCCCTGGAACACCGCGAGCGCACCGTGCGCGGCGGAATGGTCGCGCCAGAGCGGATTGGCGCGCGCCACGTGGCCGCGCAGCGTGCCAAAGGGCGCCGGGTGCGGGTCGATCTCGAACGGAATGTGATTGGCGGTAAGGCCGTCGCCGGAGAGCGTCACCAGCGTAGCGAGCGGCTGCGCGTAAATCAACTGGTGCATCACCTCGGCACGCGTTTCCGCGAAATGCGACGTCTGGTACATGCCCGCCTTCCCTATCGAATCGCCAACGCGGGGAACACTGCCCCCGCAATCACGCCGGCGCCGCCGGCGCGGCGTCCTGCCTGAAGTACTGCAACGCCAGCGCGGCGATGACCAGGCCAAAACCGATCAAGTCGGCGGTGCGGCCCGGGTAGACCAGCGCAAACCCTGCCACCACCAGCATCACGCGCTCGAAGGTCGTGGCTTTTTTCAGCGCCCAGCCCTGGAAGCCGCCGGC
>CAMAWC010000106.1 GCA_945861875.1 Bordetella parapertussis | reverse complement strand
TCGCCGATGTTGTCGAGGTATTTCACCAGTGCGCGCAGGGAATTGCCGTGCGCGGCTATCAGCACCTGCTCCCCGGCCATGACGCGCGGGGCGATGGCCTTGTTCCAATAGGGCAGGAAGCGCGCAACCGTGTCCTTGAGGCATTCGGTCAGCGGCAGTTCGGCCGCGCTCAGCGCGGCATAACGCACATCATGTGCCGGGCTGCGCGCGTCGCCCTTGTCCAGCGCCGGCGGCGGCACGTCATAGCTGCGCCGCCAGGCAAGCACTTGCTCTTCGCCGAACTTGGCCGCAGTTTCGGCCTTGTTGAGCCCTTGCAGCGCGCCGTAATGGCGCTCGTTCAGGCGCCAGGAGTGGTGTACCGGAATCCACATCCGGTCCATTTCCTCGAGGGCCAGCCACAGCGTCTTGATGGCGCGCTTGAGCATGGAGGTGTGGGCAAGGTCAAAGGCGAAACCGGCGTCTTTCATCAGCCGGCCGGCCTGGCGCGCCTCGGCGACGCCTTTTTCGGTCAGGTCGACATCGGTCCAGCCGGTGAAGCGGTTTTCGCGGTTCCAAGTTGATTCGCCGTGGCGTAACAACACTATTTTTTTCATCAGAAAGGAATTTTCGAGTGGGTTGAAAAGCGCAGTTGGAAACGGGGTTGGCCACCTTATAATAGCGGATTGGCACTTACTGGATGTCGCCGGAACCGTCTTGAACCAAGACATTTTCGAGTTGCTGGGCAAGCAGGAACAGATCGAGCAGGCGGCGCGCGCGATGAAGTCCATCGCGCACCCGCTGCGGCTGAAGATCCTGTGCCTGGTCGCCGACGAGGAAATGAGTGTGCAGGATATAGTCGATGCGGTGGGCACTTCGCAGAGCAATATTTCGCAGCACCTGGCGATACTGCGCGACAAGGGTGTCCTGAAGGCGCGCAAGGAGGCCAACCGGGTGTTTTATCGCATTGGCGATGAGCGCACGCTTCAGTTGGTGGGCATCATGCGCCAGGTGTTTTGCGGCGTGTTGCCGGGCGCCTGAGCGGTATCCGCCGGACACGGGTTTTTACCCCCTTTACCCCTCTGGGGGCGTACTTGAAGGCAAACAGAACAGGAGCGTCACTTGCAACACTTGCAGGAATTGAAGTTTTTCCAGGATACCCAGAACCTTTTGCTCATCGCGGTCGCTTTTGTCAGCGGCGCCATGCTGCTGTGGCCTTACCTCAAGCGCAGTTCCGGCGGCCCCTGGGCCAGTACGCTGCAGGCGACCATGATGATGAACCAGGAAGACGGGCAGATCGTCGATGTGCGCGACGAGGCGGATTTTGCCAAGGGCCATGTGCTCAATGCGCGCAATATCCCGCTGGCGCAGTTTGAAAAACGCATCGGCGAATTGTCCTCGCACAAAGACAAGCCGCTGATCGTGTACTGCCACAGCGGCAATACCTCGGGCGCGGCGATCGAGGTGCTGAAAAAGAACGGATTTACCCGTCCCTTCAACCTCCATGGCGGCGTCGCCGCCTGGCAGCAGGCCGGACTGCCGCTGCAGAAGTAAGACCGCGGCAACACCGACCGCACCACTCAGGAGAAGCGCAGTGAGCAAGGTAAAAATGTACAGCACCGCGCAGTGCCCGTTTTGCATACGCGCCGAAGCGCTGCTCAAGTCCAAGGGCGTGGCCGACATCGAAAAGCTGCGGGTTGACATCGATCCGCAACTGCGCAATGAAATGATGGAAAAGACCGGCCGGCGCACGGTGCCGCAAATTTACGTCGGCGACACCCATGTCGGCGGTTGCGACGACCTCATTGCGCTCGATCGCGCCGGCAAGCTCGATTCCCTGCTGGCCGCCTGAACTGCACCGGGGCGTGCGCCAAGGCAACAACCTTTAATCTGGAGTAACAGTCATGAGCGAAGAACAAGCGGTTTTCAGCATCGAAAAACTCTACATCAAGGATTTGTCGGTCGAAGCACCCAATTCGCCACAGGCTTTTTTGCAGCCGGAGACGCCCGAAGTCGAGGTGCAGCTGCAGACCGCGGCCAACGCCGTGACCGAGGGTCTTTACGAAGTGGTCCTGACGGCGACCGTCACCGCCCGCGCCGACGGGCGCACGCTGTTCCTGGTGGAGGCCGCCCAGGCCGGCTTGTTCCAGATTCGCGGTGTGGCCGAGGGCGACCTTGAGCCCATCCTGGCGATCGCCTGCCCCAACATCCTGTTTCCCTACGCGCGCGAGACCATTTCGGATACCGTCAACCGCGCCGGTTTCCCGCCGGTGCTGCTCGCGCCGGTGAATTTTGACGCGCTCTACCAGCAGCGCGTCGAGGCGCAGGCCGAATCGCGTATCGAGATCGCGCACTGATGAGGATTCTCGTCGCAGCGCTAGTCGTGTTTGCCGCGGGATTCACCGCCGGAACCGCGACCGGTGCTGACTTTCGCTCCATCGGCGACAACGCCGTGCTGATGTATGACGCGCCTTCGCTGCGCGCCAGCAAGGTGTTTGTCGTGGCCAGGTTTACCCCGGTGGAGGTGGTGGTCAACCTCGACCAGTGGTCCAAGGTGCGCGACCAGGCCGGCGACCTTGCCTGGGTGGAGAAAAAAACGCTGTCTGATTTGCGCACGGTGGTGGTGATGGTGCCGGTTGCGGAACTTCGCGCCAGCGCGGCCGACCAGGCACCGGTGGTATTCCGCGCCCAGCAGGGCGTGGCGCTGGAGCTGTCCGAGCTTTCCGGCGCAGGGTGGGTGAAGCTGCGCCATCGCGACGGCCAGACCGGCTATGCGCGCATCAACCAGGTCTGGGGTCTTTAGCCCCGTCCGCCGCTCCCGGACTGTGAATTGAATATCGCCATTCTTGGTGCCGGCGCATGGGGAACGGCGCTGGCGCTGGCACTGTGCGGACGGCACAGCATCGGGCTGTGGGCACGCGACCCGGCGCAGGCCGCGGCAATGCACGCCTCACGCCGCAACAAGCGTTATCTCGCCGACATTGATATTCCCGCCGCCATCAACATCAGCGCCGATGCGCAGGCGGTGCTCGCCGGTGCGCAACTCGCGCTGATCGTCACGCCGGTTTCCGGATTGCGCGAGGCGCTCGCGCTGCCGCCGCCGGCATTGCCCGTGCTCTGGGCATGCAAGGGCTTCGAGGGCGGCACGGGCAGGCTTCCGCACCAGGTAGTCGAAGAAGTGCGCGGCGGCGCGCCGTGCGGCGCCCTGTCCGGCCCGAGTTTTGCGCTTGAAGTTGCGCGCGGACTGCCCACCGCGCTGACCCTGGCCTCGCCCGATGCGGCTTTCGCGCAGGCCATGGCGCGCGAATTGCACCAGCCCACCCTGCGCGTCTATTACAGCGATGACCTGGTCGGCGTCGAGATCGGCGGCGCGGTGAAAAATGTCATGGCTATCGCCACCGGTATCTCCGACGGCCTTGGCCTGGGCATGAACGCCCGCGCCGCGCTGATCACCCGCGGGCTTTCCGAGCTGACCCGGCTGGGGGTGCGTATGGGCGGCCGCGCCGAAACCTTCATGGGACTGGCCGGCGCCGGCGACCTCATTCTCACCTGTACCGGCGACCTGTCGCGCAACCGGCGCACCGGGTTGATGCTCGCGGCAGGAAAAAGACTTGACGATGTGCTGCGCGAGCTGGGTCACGTCGCCGAGGGCGTGCACACCGCGCGCGAGTTGGAAGGCATTGCCGCGAAACTCGGTGTTGACATGCCGATCACCCACGCCGTGTGTGGCGTGTTGTTTCGCGGCGTGTCCCCGCGTGAAGCCGTCGGCCAGCTGCTGGCACGCGATCCGCGCAGCGAGTCGTAAGCGGCGGGTTAAGTCCCGCCTTCGAAGTCCAGTTGCCGCCAGGCCTCGAATACCGTCACCGCCACCGCGTTTGAAAGGTTGAGGCTGCGGTTGCCCGACCGCAACGGCAGGCGCAAGCGGTGGTCGGGGGCAAAGGTATCGAGCACGGCCTGCGGCAGGCCGCGCGTTTCGGCGCCGAACACCATGACGTCGTTCTCGCGCCACTGCACTTCGCTTGGCCGGCGTGTGCCGCGCGTGGTCAGGGCGAACAGGCGCCGGCCGGCTAGCAGCGCGAGGCAGGCGGCCCAGTCCTTGTGCACGCGCATGTCGGCGTATTCGTGGTAGTCGAGGCCGGCGCGCTTGAGTTCCTTGTCATCGATGCGAAATCCCAGCGGCTCCACCAGGTGCAGGCGTGCGCCGGTATTGGCGCAAAGGCGTATCACGTTGCCGGTGTTGGGCGGTATTTCCGGCTCGAACAATACAACGTCGATCATCGGGCGAGGTCAATCATCGGTGATGGTCCGGGGTTCGTGCCGCCACCCAGTTCTCGACATGCAGCGCGCCGGCGCGCTTGAGGGTTTTTGCCGCTTCATCGAGGGTTGCGCCCGAAGTCATGACATCATCGACAAGGGCAATGCGCAGCCCGGCAAGGTCACGCTTGCAGGCGAAGGCGCCGCGCACATTCTTTACCCGCTCGGCAAGCGCCAGGCCGGCTTGCGCCGCCGTGTCGCGCGTGCGTTCGAGCGCGAATGCATCGACGGGCAAGGCCAGCATGCGCGCCAGGGGACGCGCGATTTCGAGAGCCTGGTTAAAGCCGCGTGTCGCCAGGCGTCGCGGATGCAAGGGCATCGCCAGGACCAGGTCAATACGCAGCGCATCGGGGCGGAATGGGTCGGTATGCAGGCCGCCGGCGCGCGCGATGTGCTCGGCGCAAAACCCCGCCAGGGCGAGGCGCGCACCGTATTTGAACGACTGCAGCAGGCGGTCGGCCGGAAAGGCATAACGCCAGGCGGCAATGCTGCGGTCGTAATGTGGCGGGTGGCTGAGGCAGCGGCCGCAGGTCGCCGCCGCTGGCGAGGGCGAAGCGCATTGCGGACAGGAGTGTGGCACGGACAGGTGCGGCAATTCAGCGGCGCAGCCGGCACAAAGCAGCCCGGCCGCGCTGTGGGCGCCGCACAGCAGGCAGTCCTGGCCGAGCAGGCCGAGCAGGGTTTGCCTGATTGTTGTGCTGATGTTGAAAACACCAAGTTCCGAATTTGACAATCAGGCGCCCCTGCAACAAGATGCGTTTGCGTCACCCTCACCCCCGGTCCCTCTCTCGATGCTCGGGCGAGGGGAGGTTCCGGGTTACAGGGTTCCAAGCTCGCTTACGCGACTTTAATGTGACGAAGGAGGGTAGTCGTGAACCAGATCGCGGTCAATTTTCACAAACCAGCGCCCCTGCAGGAACAACGCTGGACGCGCGCCGCGGTTGAATCGCTGCTCGATCTGCCTTTCATGGACCTGGTGTATCGCGCCCAGTCCGTGCACCGCGAGCACTTCGTCCCCAATCGCGTGCAATTGTCGACCCTGCTGTCGATCAAGACCGGCGGCTGTCCCGAGGACTGCGGCTATTGCCCGCAGTCGGCACGGCACGAATCGGCGGTCGCCGACGAGCCCATGCTGAGCTGTGAGGACGTTGTTGCCGCGGCCTGGACGGCCAAGCAAAACGGCGCGACGCGCTTTTGCATGGGCGCGGCATGGCGTGGACCTAAGCAAAAAGACCTCGAGCCGGTGCTGGCGATGGTGCGCGAAGTAAAGGCCCTTGGCCTCGAGACCTGCGCCACCCTCGGCATGTTGCGCGACGGCCAGGCCGAGCAGTTGCGCGATGCCGGGCTCGATTACTACAACCACAACCTTGATACCTCGCCCGAGTTCTATGGCGAGATCATCCACACCCGCGATTACGACGACCGGCTGCAGACGTTGGCACGGGTGCGCGGTGCCGGGCTCAGTGTTTGTTGCGGCGGCATCGTCGGCATGGGCGAGTCGCGCGCCGCGCGCGCCGGCCTGATCGCGCAGCTCGCCAGCCTCGACCCGCCGCCCGAGTCGGTGCCGATCAACAACCTGGTGCAGGTCGAGGGCACGCCGCTCGCCGGGACAGAGGCGCTCGATTGGAGCGAGTTTGTGCGCACCATCGCCGCGGCGCGCATCAGCATGCCGCAAAGTTATGTGCGCCTTTCCGCGGGACGCGAGGCAATGCCCGAGGCGATGCAGGCGCTGTGTTTCATGGCCGGCGCCAATTCCATTTTCTACGGTGACAAACTGCTCACCACTGGTAATCCGGATGCGGTACGCGATCGCGCACTGCTCGACAAGCTCGGTATCCAGCCCGAGTAAATTTCACTCCGATGGCGGACCATAGGCTGGAGAGCCGCATCTGGCGCGGGTTTGCAGCCTTTCGTCATCCCCGCGAACGCGGGGATCCAGTGCCGTCTGCTCGGATAAGTCGCTGGATTCCCGCGTTCGCGGGAATCACGGGTTTGTGCAGTATTTGCCGACAGCACTGGTTGCAACATTCGCTACACTCCATTCCGTGGACAAACCCTTCTCCGAACTCGACCATGCGCTGGTGCGACGGCATTTTGCCCGCGCCGCGTCCACTTACGGCGATGCGGCGGTGCTGGCGCACGAGGTCGAGCGGCGCATGCTCGAGCGCCTCGATTACCTCAAGTTGGCGCCGCGGCGCATCGTCGATGCCGGCTGTGGTCCGGCTGCGGGCCTGCGCGAACTGGGCCGGCGTTATCCGGCGGCCGAGCTTATCGGCATTGATGCCGCCGAGGCGATGCTGCGCGGCGCGGTAAGCGCGGCGACGTTTGGCGAGCGCGCGCGCCGGCTGTTCGGTCGCGGCGGCCCGCGCTTTGTCTGCGCCGACATGCGCGCGCTGCCGCTGGCAAGCGGCGGCTGCGGCATGCTCTGGTCAAATATCGGTCTGGCCTTCGCCGGGGAACCGCAGGCGGCCCTGCGCGAATTTGCCCGTGTGCTCGAACCGGGCGGCCTGCTGATGTTCTCGGTGTTCGGGCCGGATACGCTGCGCGAGTTGCGCGCGGCATTTGCGCAGGCCGACACGCTCGCGCACGTGCACGATTTTGCCGACATGCACGACCTTGGCGACATGCTCGCCGCAAGCGGTTTTGCCACACCGGTCATGGACATGGAAATGATCACCCTCACCTATGCCGATGTCGCAAGCCTTGCGCGCGACCTGCGTGCGAGCGGCCAGACCAACGCGCTCGCATCGCAGCGGCGCACGCTCACCGGCAAGATGCGCTGGCGGCACATGGCCGATGCCTATGAAGCGGTGCGCCGGCGTGAGGACGGACGGCTGCCGGCTTCGTTTGAAGTGGTCTACGGGCATGCATGGAAAGGCGCACCGCGCATGAGCGGACAGTCGGTTGTCAAGTTCGATTTCCCCCGGCGCCCGAATAGGTGAGAGCAATTCTCACCACCGCCAAATCACCGATAAACCGTCGGTAAAACGACGGTAAAACTTGCCGGGGCAGGGGCTAGTATGTTAATTTAGCGCGGTATTATTTAGCGGAGCTGCCCCCCAATCGGGTCATACGGATGAACCACGGCACGAACGGCGCCCAGCACCCGGAACGCAGCTCCAGCTTCAGTTTCACGGTCAAACGCAATTGCTCCATTTCCCCTAACGGCTGTTTGCGTCTGTTGGCGACGATGGCGGTGCTCAGTTTTGGCATCGCCCTGGCATTTGCGTGTTTCGGGGCTTGGATGATCCTGCCGTTTGCCGGCGTTGAAATGCTTGCGCTGGCGACGGCGTTTTACCTGGTCGGGCGGCATGCCGCGGACCACGAACGGATAGAAATGCAGGACGGCCTGCTGACAGTGCGGGTGCACGAGGCGGGACGCAACACCGAATACCGCTTCAACCCCGCCTGGACGAACCTGGTGGTGGAGGAGGCGCCGCGAACGATGCGGCTGGCTATTCGCTCGCAGGGCATGGAACTGGAAATCGGGCGCCATCTGGACCGGGGCAGGCGCAGCGCCCTGGCGGCCGAGTTGAAACACAGATTAACGAGTTACTAGAGAACGGGGTAAGCATGAGCAAGAGGGGAATTTTCATCGGAGCGCTCGCGGCGCTTTTCCCGGCGGTCGCATCGGCCGCCTACCAAATGAACTTGCAGCCGCCGGTCACGCGCATCGCCGGCGAAATCTACGAGCTGCATACACTGATGATGATCATCATCGTGATCGTGTTCGTGCTGGTGTTCTCGGTAATGTTTTATTCCATTTTCAAGCACCGTAAATCGGTCGGCCACAAGGCCGCGCAGTTCCACGAAAGCACCACGGTCGAGATCATCTGGACCGTCATCCCCTTCATCATCCTCGTTGGCATGGCCTGGCCGGCGACCAAGACGGTGCTCAGCCTCAAGGACACCTCCAATCCGGACATCACCATCAAGGCCACCGGCTACCAGTGGAAGTGGGGCTACGACTACATGAAGGGCGAGGGCGAGGGCATTTCCTTCCTCTCGGCGCTGTCAACGCCGCAGGACCAGATCCGCAACGGCGCGCCCAAAGGCGAGAACTACCTGCTCGAAGTGGACAACGCCGTGGTCGTGCCGGTGGGCAAGAAGGTGCGCATACTCACCACCGCCAGCGATGTCATTCACGCCTGGGCGGTGCCCGCCTTTGGCGTAAAGCAGGACGCGATTCCCGGTTTCGTGCGCGACACCTGGTTCAAGGCCGACAAGGAGGGCACGTATCGCGGCCAGTGTTCCGAGTTGTGCGGCAAGGAACACGGCTTCATGCCCATCGTTGTCAACGTCGTATCGGCGGAGAAATACACCGCCTGGGTCGGCGAGCAGAAAAAACTGATGGCCGCCGCCGCCGACGACCCGAACAAGACCTGGGACGTCGCCGCGCTCAAGGCGCGCGGCGAAAAAGTCTACAACGCCAACTGCGCCGCCTGCCACCAGGCCAACGGCGCCGGCATCCCCAACGCCTTCCCGTCGCTGGTCAATTCCAAGGTTGTGATGGGGGCCCGGGGCGAGCAGATCGCGCTGGTGCTCAACGGCCGCAAGGGCCAGTTCATGGCCACCTCGGTGATGCCGGCGCAGAACACGCTGTCGGACACCGACATCGCCGCCGCCATCACCTACAGCCGCAACGCCTGGGGCAACAAGGCCAAGGAAGACATGGTCACCCCGGCCGAAGTCAAAGCGGCGCGCAAGTAAGCAACCAACGAATTCAAGCTTTCAGGAGAGTTACATGAGCGCAGTCATCGACACCCACGGCCACGGTCACGACGATCACGCCCATCACCCCCATCCAACCGGGCTGATGCGCTGGGTCACCACCACCAACCACAAGGACATCGGCACGCTGTACCTCTGGTTCAGCCTGACCATGTTCTTCATCGGCGGCATTCTTGCCCTGGGCATCCGCGCCGAACTGTTCCAGCCCGGCCTGCAGCTGTGGAACCCGGAGTTTTTCAACCAGCTCACCACCATGCACGGGGTGATCATGGTGTTCGGCGCGATCATGCCGGCCTTTGTCGGCTTCGCCAACTGGCAGATCCCGATGATGATAGGCGCGCCCGACATGGCGTTTGCGCGCATGAACAATTGGAGCTTCTGGCTGCTGCCGGTTGCGGCCTCGCTGCTGGTCATCTCTTTCTTTGTACCGGGCGGCGCCACCGCCGCCGGCTGGACGCTCTATGCGCCGCTGTCGACGCAAATGGGCCCGGGCATGGACCTGGCGATTTTCGCGCTGCACATCATGGGCGCCTCCTCGATCATGGGCTCCATCAACATCGTCACCACCATCATCAACATGCGCGCCCCCGGCATGACGCTGATGAAGATGCCCCTCTTTGTCTGGACCTGGCTGATCACCGCCTACCTGCTGATTGCCGTGATGCCGGTGCTTGCCGGGGCCATCACCATGTTGCTCACCGACCGGCACTTCGGCACCTCGTTCTTTAACGCCGCCGGCGGCGGCGACCCGGTCATGTACCAGCACATCTTCTGGTTCTTCGGCCACCCCGAGGTCTACATCATGATCCTGCCGGCCTTCGGCATCGTGTCGCAGATCATCCCGGCCTTTGCCCGGAAGCCGCTGTTTGGCTACAGCTCGATGGTCTATGCCACCTCGTCGATCGCCATCCTGTCCTTCATCGTCTGGGCGCACCACATGTTCACCGTCGGCATGCCGGCGGCCGGCGTGCTGTTCTTCATGTACGCCACGGTGCTGATCGCCGTGCCCACTGCGGTCAAGGTGTTCAACTGGCTTGCCACCATGTGGCAGGGTTCGATGACCTTCGAGACGCCGATGCTGTTTTCGGTCGGGTTCATTTTTGTGTTTTCGATGGGCGGCTTTACCGGCCTGATGCTGGCCATCATGCCGGTCGACATCCAGTTGCAGGACACTTATTACGTCGTGGCGCACTTCCACTACGTGCTGGTCGCGGGCTCGCTCTACGCCATCTTTGCCGCGACCTACTTCTGGATTCCGAAGTGGACCGGCCTGATGTACGACGAGACGCTGGGCAAGTGGCACTTCTGGCTGTCGCTGATTTTCTTCAACATCACCTTCTTCCCGATGCACTTCCTCGGCCTTGCCGGCATGCCGCGGCGCATTCCCGACTACGCCACGCAGTTCACCGAGTTCAACGCCATCGCCAGCGTCGGCGCCTTCGGTTTCGGCCTCACCCAGCTGATATTCCTCTGGGTGCTGATCAAGGTGGCCTTCCTGCGCCAGGGCGAAAAAGCCCCGGCCAATCCGTGGGAAGGCGCCGATACGCTTGAGTGGACGCACCTGCCCAGCCCGGCGCCGTATCACACCTTTGAAGAGGCGCCGGTCGTTAAATGATGCCGGTGAGTGAATTGCAGGCCATGCCCCGCGGATCGCAAAAATCCAACCTCAAGACGGGGCTGCTGCTGGCCGCGCTGGCGCTGGTGTTTTTCCTGACCGTCGTACTCAAGTACGTGTTTATCCGCTGACCTGCGACGCAAAATCGCCATGAGCGCCCAAGCCCCTGCCGTCCTCGCCACCGCCAACACCCTGCTGCTGAAAAAGCTCGGCGTGGTGGCGCTGGCGATGTTCGGCTTTGGTTTTGCACTGGTGCCGTTTTACGAAAAAATCTGCGAAGTCACGGGCTTTCGCAATGTGTTCCAGGCCGACGAGGTGGTGGTAAAGAACACCCAGGTCGACACCACGCGCTCGGTGAGCATTGAATTCGACTCCAACGTGCAGCGCCTGGCCTGGACCTTCAAGCCGGTTGACCGTCACGTGCAAGTGCACCCCGGGGCGGTGACGCAGGTGATGTACGAGGTGAAGAACACGCTCGACCGGCCGGTAACCGGCCAGGCCGTACCCGGTTACGCGCCCGCGGTGGCGGCACAGTATTTCAAGAAACTCGACTGCTTTTGCTTCAAGCAGCAGACGCTCGCCGCCGGAGAGACGCGGCTGATGCCGGTGGTGTTCGTCATCGATCCGGACATGCCCGGTGATGTGAACACACTGACCCTGTCCTACACTTTCTTCGAGGTGAACGGTACGGTGAAAGGGAACAAGGGGTGAGCGCCATGGCGGACACGCAGCCGGCAGAGGTGAAAAAGGCCGGCGCCCTGACCGTGGCCAAGGCGGTGTTCTGGTCCTTCCTTGGCATACGCAAGCGTACCGAACATGCGGCTGACACGGTGCGCATCACCCCGGCGCAGGTCATTGTCGCGGGCATCATAGGTGCAGCCCTGTTTATCACCACCCTATTGCTGCTGGTGCGTTTTGTCATCAGCAGCGTGACAACTTGACCTAAGGAAGCTCTGATTAAGTCCGTCATTCCCGCGAAGCTTGTCCTCGAATGCCTTAATCGGGGAGCGGGAATCCACCTTGACCTAAAGCGTGGATTCATTGAGTCAAAATGGATTCCCGCTTTCGCGGGAATGACGATTTATGGAC
>CAMAWC010000105.1 GCA_945861875.1 Bordetella parapertussis | reverse complement strand
CCATCGGACGCCTACGCCATGATGGCGCACCGCGAAATCGACCGCGTCGGAATCGAGAACCTCGAAGGCCGCGTCACCAGCGTGATGCTCACGCCTTACCCGCCGGGCATCCCGCTGCTCATCCCGGGCGAGCGCTTCAACCCGACCATAGTGCGCTACCTGCAGTTCGCGCGCGACTTCAACCAGAAATTTCCGGGTTTTGAAACCGACATCCACGGCCTTGCCTCCGAGATGGTTGACGGCAAGAAGCGGTTTTACGTCGATTGCGTGCGCCAGAGCGCGGTCAAGTCAAGGACCACGTGATCCGCCGCGGCCCCGCGCATGAGTGAACGATTCAAGCCGCCGGCAGGGTTCGAGGCGCGGGTGCGCGCGAGTTTTGCGCGCCAGGGCGTGATGGAACTGCTCGGTGCGCAGTTGACCCGGGTCGAGCCGGGCCTGGTGGTGATAGAACTGCCGTTTCGCCGCGAACTCAGCCAGCAGCACGGTTTTTTTCACGCCGGCATGACCAGTACCATCGCCGACAACGCCGGCGGCTTTGCCGGCTACACGCTCTTCCCCGCGGACAGTTCCGTGCTCACCGTGGAATTCAAGATCAATCTCATCGCGCCCGCCGACGGTGAGCGCCTGATCGCCACCGGCCGCGTAAAGAAGCCCGGCCGCAACCTGACTATTTGCGAGTTTGAGGTGGACGTGGTGAAGAATGGCAAGGTAAAGACCTGTGCCCTTGGTCTGCAAACGCTGATGTGTGTGCAGGGGCGGGCGGATATGCCAACGGCCGGGTAGCCGATGGCTGGAAACCCGCACCAGTAGCGCGTTTCCAGCCATTCGTCATTCCCGCGCAAGCGGGAATCCATGGGGTTGCTTCTTCTTCGCTGCGCAGGCATTCCCTTTCTCTTGAGCTTGCGGTTTCACTCCCCTGCGGGGAGCGAGTCACTTGTCTTGCTTCGCCAAGAAAAGTAACCAAAAGAAGGCGACCCGGAGGTGCCGGTCGCTGCGCGACTACCCTGCGATGCTCGCGCCAATGGGCCGGGACCTAAACTCGGCCCTGCGGGCCTCAGACATAGGTCCCGGACAGCTCCCATCGGCGCTGCGCTTCTCGGCGTCCCCTACGGGAGCTAAAGTCAAAAGCCAAACCGTCGCATTGCATTGTTTGGTTTTGCTTTTGATTTCGGGGCCCCTGCGGCGCCGCCGAGCAACGCAGATGCAGCGGGAGTCCTCCGGCCCTGATGTCTGAGGCCCGCAGGGCCGAGTTTCAGGGCCGGCCCGCTGCATCGAGTAGCGCAGGGCACCCCGAAGGGGCGGCGTCGGGGGTGTGTCTTTCTTTGGTTACTTTCTTTTGCACACAAGCAAAAGAAAGTGACTCGCTCCCCGCAGGGGAGTGAAACTTCAAGTTCAAGAGAAAGACGACGCCAGCGCCGCGAAAAAGCAACCCCATGGATTCCCGCTTTCGCGGGAATGACAGCAGCTTGCGACGCGGGTCAAATGGCTGGAAATGCCCGCCAGTCGTGGCTTTCCAGCCGATTACGGCTTAATGCCGTACCCGACTTTTAGTCGAATATCCGCTTCTTCGCCGCCGCCTGCGCATAGGCCTCGGCGTCTTCGGGCAGCAGCAGCCGCGCCTTGACCAGCGCTGCTGCGGCCTTTACCACCTTGTTCGCATAGTCGCCCTGGCCGGCGTAACGTTCCTCCAGCGAGGGGCGCGGATCGTTTTTCGCCTCGCGTTCGGCGCGTGTCTTGGCAAAGGCGAGGTAGCTGCCGTCGCGGTCGCACAACTCGCCCTCGGTAAAGGGCGTCTTGTACAAGTTCCAGCCGGTGTAAGTGGCGATCGGCACGGCGATATCGGGCAGGCGTATGCCGGCGACTTCGTTGCCGTCCTTGTCGACCTTGGCCACCAGAGCGGCGTAGGCCCTGGAGGAATCGGGCCGCGGATTCTTCCAGTCGCCGAACAATTCCAGTTTATTGCCAAAGCGCGCGATCTGGGCACCGGGCAGGGCGGGAAAGCCGGTGGCATCGGCTGCGACCAGTGTGCGTGCGGCAAGCGTCGGTACCTGGCTGGGTGGCGGTGCCTTGCCGGTGGAGACCCATTCGTCAAGCGCGACAATCAGCGCGCGCAGGGCCGGTGCCGGGCTGTGCGGGTTGCGCGGATTGGCGCACTGCCCCGGGGCGGTGGAGAGGCCGGCGCGGCCGCCGTGCTGGGTGCCGGCGACCATGTAGACACGCGAGTTTGCCGGTAGCGTTACGTCGGCCTTGCCCAGCGGGTCGGTGTGCAGCAGCGAGGCGCCTTTTTGCCAGTACTCGGTGGAGGTATTGACCTCCATCAACAGCGGATCGGAGGCGTTGCCGCGGAACAGCGAGCCGCGCTTGCCGCTGACCGGGTCTTTCATGTTCGCGGTCGAAAAGGGGAAATCGTTTTCCGGATAAAGGTGGTCTTCATGCTGCGTGTTGGTGCGGCCCGGTTCGCCGAACTCGGTGTTCATGAACATGCGGCCGACGCCGGAGATGTGCGCGAGCACGCCGTCGAACACGCGCCGGTCGGCTTCGTCCTGGTTGAAGCCCTGCGAGATGTGGTCGCGCAGGTAACGGCCCGATTGCGATATGCCCACGGCAAGCACCGATTTAATGCCGCGTCCGAGCGGGTTGGGTTTGAAATCGGCGTCGGCCGCTTCGTAGCGCAAAAACGACACGAGGTCGCGTGTCGCGGCAAAACCGATGCCCAGTACCTTGGGATCTTTTGCCGGATAGCGCAGTTCATAGAGGGAGCCGGGCTCGGGCTTGGTTCCGGGTGGCATCAGGCGGATCGCACCGGGGTTGACGTAGGCCCACTTGGCGAGGGGAATCTCCACCCGCGGGTCGGACTCGCGCCGGCGCACCGTCAGCGTCGCCTGGTTCTGGTCAAGGCTTGCGGCCGCGTAGTTGAGGCGGAATTCCTCTACCGGCGCGGCACGCGTGCCCGAGACCAGTTCCTCGCGAATGATGCTGACGATGGATTGACCGTTATCGTAGGGCAAGATGGTATTCATTGCCATGCCCTTGTTGCTGCGCGGTGCGTCCGGATCCCAGCCGCTCCACACCATGGTCCAGCCCTGGCGGAAAAACAGGCCGTTGCCGGCGTCTTTCACCGCAGCAAGGTCGTTGACCGCGCCGGCGGCCTGGGTCGGTGCATCGAGTAGCCAGTTGAGCATGAACTTGCGGCCGCGGTTGTTCACTTCATAGAGGATCTTGCGGTTGCCTCGCGCCGGATCCGCCGGCCGCAGCATTTCAAAGTCGACTTCGTATTCAACCTTGCCGCGGAAGTTGATGCGCGCGCGCTCGAGGTTGACGATACCCTGGTTGTGCGGGTCGAGTTTGTCGATCTCGCCGCGCGCCTTGCCGCTGACATGCTCGTAGGCACCGGCATCACCAAAGCTCATGCCACCGGCAAAGGGCGCGACGCGCTCGATGAGGAGTTGGGTGAGGCGCGCCTCTGCCGGCAATGCCGGGAGCATGAGTAGCAGCAGGGGAAGGATGTGTTTCATGGACATGTCTCCAGTTTTTCTTTTCGTCATTCCCGCGAAAGCGGGAATCCAGTGACTTTTGACGGTAAACCCCACGACACTGGATCCCCGCTTTCGCGGGGATGACGGGGTTAATTTGTGTTTTCTTAAGCGTCTTTTTCGTAAGTGACGAAAGCGTAACCGAAGCCGGCGTCCGCCGCAGGAAATTCAGAGCGCGCGACCTCGTGCCATTGCGCCTTGTCGAAATCCGGGAAAGTCGCGTCGCCGGCAAATTCGGCGTCGATTTCGGTGAGATACAGGCGCTGCGCCAGCGGCAGGGCCTGGCGGTAGATCTCCCCGCCGCCGATGACAAAGGCCTCTTCCGCCGTGGCGCAGCCGGCGATGGCCTGTTCAAGCGAGCCCACCACGGTGCAGCCGCCGACGGTGAATTGCCGGTTGCGGCTGACGATGATGTTGCGGCGGCCGGGCAGGGGCTTGCCCAACGAGGCGAGGATGGCTTCAAAGGTCTTGCGTCCCATGATCACCGGATGACCCATGGTGAGGGCCTTGAAATGTTTCAGGTCGGCCGGCAGGTGCCAGGGCATTGCGTTGTCACGGCCGATGACGCGGTTGCGCGCCTGGGCGGCAATGAGCGATAGTGTGAGCATGCGAAATTATAACGGTGTGTACTGCTGCCTGGGCCTGCTGCTCTTTGGCTTGTTGTCCGGTTGCGTTTCGCGGCCGGCTTCACCCGGGGAGGAGCGCCTGCCCAACGTCAACCTGTCCGGGTTTCCCGCCGATTATCGCAAGGCCTACGGCGAAGGCTGCACCCTGGCCCGCAGCGGCGGTACGGTCGCGCAGGCACCGGCGTTTTCGCGCGATGCGCCGCAGGCGGCGCAGGGCTGGCGCGACGGCTTCGATTACTGCAAGCGCGCGCCGCGTTAGCCCGCCCTACGGGACATTTGCCGGGTGACGGGCAACATGGCACCGGCGGCATGATAAATTCCGGCTTGGCATCATCCATTTCATCGCAGCGTCGTTGGTCCGTGGCGCCTGCACACTATCGGAACCGAAGGCATGGAAAGTTATATCGCTGACTGGCTCAACCTCTTGGTGCGCTGGTTGCATCTGATCACCGGCGTCGCCTGGATAGGCGCGTCGCTGTATTTCGTCTGGCTCGACAACCACCTTGTCCCGGCCACGTCGGAGGAAAAGGAGCGCGGTGTCGCCGGGACGATCTGGAGCGTACACGGTGGTGGTTTTTACAATGCCAAGAAATACATGCTCGGTCCCAAGGGCGAAGCGCTGTCGGACAACCTGCACTGGTTCAAATGGGAGGCCTATGCCACCTGGATGTCCGGCATGGGCATGCTCGCCATCGTCTACTGGTGGGGCGCTAGCGCCTATTTGATCGACCCGACGGTCATGGCCTTGTCGGTACCGCAGGCGATTGGCATTTCAGCCGCTTCGCTGCTGGCCGGCTGGCTGGTCTATGACGGCCTGTGCCGCGCGGTGCGCAACGAGGCGCTGCTCTCGGCGCTGGTGTTTGCGCTGGTTGTTGTTGCGGCGTGGGCCTACTCCCAGGTGTTTGGCGCGCGCGCCGCCTATATGCATGTCGGCGCGATGATCGGCACGATCATGGTGTGGAATGTGTTTTTTCACGTCATCCCCGGCCAGAAAAAAATGGTTGCGGCGATTCGCGTCGGCGAAAAGCCCGAGGCCAGGTACGGCATCATCGGCAAGCAGCGCTCGGTGCACAACACCTATTTCACCCTGCCGGTGCTGTTCATCATGACCAGCAGCCATTACCCCATGACCTACGGCAGCAAATACGGCTGGGCGGTGCTTGTCGCAATCAGCCTTGCCGGCGTGCTGATACGCCAGTATTTCGTGCTGCGGCATTTCGGCCGGGCGCCGGCGTGGCTGCCCGCAGTGGCCGTGACGATATTGGTGCTGCTGGCGGTGGCGATGGCGCCCTCCGGATCGCGTTCAACCGGAGGCGCGCCTGCGGCGGCGGTGCCCTTTGCCAGGGTGCAGGCGGTGATCACCGAGCGCTGTGTCTCCTGCCATGCCGAAAAGCCAAGCTTTACCGGGTTCGCACAGCCGCCCGGCGGTGTGATGCTCGATACGCCCGAGCGCATCCAGGCGGCGGCGCAGCGTATTCACCAGCAGGTGGTGGTGACCAGGGTGATGCCCATCGGCAACCTGACCAAAATAACCGACGAGGAAAGGGCGCTGCTCGGCGCCTGGTTCGCCGCGGGTGCGCACACGAAGTAAGCCGATCGCGCGGTGGGGTGTTTGGCAAGGGCAGCGATCAATACGCCCCTATTTCGTCATCCCCGCGAAAGCGGGGATCCATTTTATGAACACGCAAAATCAAGGTGGATTCCCGCTCTGGTCCCCGGAGTGGGATTCGCGGGAATGACGGTGTGAGGGCTTTACTTGCCAAATGTCCGCCTAAACCGCGATGGGCGCCTTGATGGCCGGATAGGGCTCGTAGCCCTCGAGGGTGAAATCCTCGTACTGGAAGCCGAAAATATCCTTCACCACGGGATTGAGGCGCATCTGCGGCAGCTTTTTCGGCGTACGTGAGAGCTGCTCGCGCGCCTGATCGAGGTGATTGAGGTAGAGGTGCGCATCGCCCAGGGTGTGCACGAACTCGCCCGCTTTGAGGCCGGTCACCTGCGCCACCATTTGCAGTAGCAGCGCGTAGGACGCAATGTTGAAGGGCACGCCGAGGAATATGTCGGCGCTCCTTTGGTAGAGCTGGCAGGAGAGGGTGCCCGGCGTGCCGTCCGTCGACGGGGCGACATAAAACTGGAACAGCGCGTGGCAGGGCGGCAGTTTCATCTGGTCGATCTCGGCCGGGTTCCAGGCCGACACGATATGGCGGCGTGAATCGGGTTTTTCGCGTATCGACTTGATGACTTGGGCAATCTGGTCGATATGGCCGCCGCCCGGTGTCGGCCAGCTGCGCCACTGCGAGCCATAGACCGGGCCGAGGTCGCCGTTGGCGTCGGCCCACTCATCCCAGATCGACACGCCGCGCTCCTGCAGCCAGCGCACATTGGTCTCGCCGCGCAAAAACCACAGCAACTCATAGACAATCGACTTGAAGTGCAGTTTTTTGGTCGTGACGGCGGGGAAGCCTTCGGCCATGTCAAAGCGCATTTGCCAGCCGAACACCGACAGTGTGCCGGTACCGGTGCGGTCGGATTTCTTGTTGCCATGTTCGAGCACATGGCGCATCAGGTCGTGGTACTGGCGCATTATTCGGCGGCCTTAGGGATTTGGCCCGGTTTTTACGGGGCGCGCCGGATCAGAACACCACTCGCTCCAGGAACCGGCATAGACCTTGTGGCCGGCAAGGCCGGCTATGTCCATGGCGAGGGCATTGTGGCAGGCGGTGATGCCCGAGCCGCACTGGTGCACCACTTGCGATGCCGGCGCGCCGGCGAGGAGCTGGTCGAACTCGCCGCGCAACGTCGCTGCGCCCTTGAACTGCCCGGCGGCGTCGAGGTTGTCGCGGAAAAAACGGTTGCGCGCGCCGGGAATGTGGCCGCCGACGGGGTCGAGGGTTTCGTTTTCGCCGCGGTAGCGGTCGGCCGCGCGCGCATCGACCAGCAGCATGCCAGGCAAACCGAGCTGGGCGAGAACGTACGCGGCGTCGACGACGGTGTTGTGCGGCACGGCGTTATAGGTGCATGGCGCCGTGCGGGGCGCGTCAGCATTTTGCGGCCGGTTTTCGGCGCTCCATTTGTTCCAGCCGCCGTCGAGAACGGCGGCGCGCTCGTGGCCCAGCCAGTGGCGCAGCATCCACCACAGGCGCGAGGCGAAAATGCCGCCCTGCGCATCGTAGGCCACCACCTGGCTGGCCGGGCTGATGCCGGCCCGGGCCAGTGCCTGTGCAAACACGCCGGGCAGGGGCAGCGGGTGGCGGCCGTTGCGCCCGTTCAGCGGTGCCGCAAGATCGCGATCGCCATGCATGAAACGTGCGCCGGGAATGTGTCCCGTCGCGTAGGCTTTCTCACCGGCGTCGGGGCTGGTGAGGTCATGGCGGCAATCGACGACGATCCAATGCGGGTCGTCAAGATGTGCCGCCAGTTCGGCGCTCGAAACCAGTGTCGAATGGGACATTGCGTGTGGCGCTTAAATCCTGCCCGCCAGTTCACGCCGGATATGCTCGTGAAAATGCAGCATGCCGTCTTCCATGGGTGACTGGTAAGGGCCGGCATCGTCCACCCCCTGCTGGTAGAGCGCGCGGCGGCCGCGGTCCATGCGGATGGTGATCTCGTCGTCTTCCTCGGCGGTTTCCATGTAGGCGGCCTGCTCGGCTTCGATGAAATCGCGCTCGAACAAGGCGATGTCCTCGGGGTAGTAGAACTCGATGACATTGGTGGTCGACTGCGGGCCGTTCGGGTGAAGCGTGCTCACCACCAGCACATGCGGGTACCACTCGACCATGATGTTCGGGTAGAGCGTCAGCCAGATCGCGCCGTGCTGCGGCATTTTGCCGCCGTAGTAATCGAGCACCGCCTTGTGCCAGCGCTCGTAAGTCTTGCTGCCGGCGCGCGCGAGGCGGTTGTTGATGCCCACGGTCTGCACCGAAAAGCGATCGGCGAACTGCCAGCGCAGGTCTTCACAGCTGACAAACTGACCGAGGCCCGGATGAAAGGGCTCGACATGGTAGTAATCAAGGTAGACCTCGATGAAGGTCTTCCAGTTGTAAGGGCAGTGGTGGATCTCGGTGCGGTCGTACATGTAGCCGGAAAAATCCAGGTCCGCGGCGGCTTCTATGCCGGCGAGGTCGGCGGCGATGTCGCGCTTGCCCGAGAACAGCAGGCCGTGCCAGTTTTGCAGCGCCGTCCGGGGCAGGCTGAGGCAGGGATTCTCGGGGAAATGCGGCGCGCCTATCAGGTCGCCCTTGAGGTCGTAGGTCCAGCGGTGCAGCGGGCAGATGATGTGCTGCGTGCTGCCGCGGCCCTCGAGCATGATGGCCTGGCGGTGGCGGCAGATATTGGAGAGGAGCTCGACGCCGCGCTCGTTGCGCACCAGCAGTCTGGCATCGTCCATCCAGCCGATGCTGTGATAGTCGCCCGCGTTGGGCACCATCAGTTCGTGGCCTACGTAACCGGGTCCGTCCTTGAACAGCGCCTGCATCTCAACATCGAAGATGTGCTGGTCGAAATACCAGGACATGGGAAGCTGAGGGGAACTCCTGACCAGTTGCAGGGTGCTGCTGAGCAATTCGGACATGATGTACGCCGACCTCCTGGAATCTCCGGGTTAATGACGCAAAAGGACGACAATTCTAAGGCTTTTCAGGCCCTTGGGCCAGCCTAATCGCCTGCGCGGCCGAGCGGGAAAGGGGCGAAATCGCAATCATCACGCCGGTTTTGTTAAGCACGCGCGGGCGCCCCTTTGTATAATTCGACACTTACAGGGTTGGCATTGATTAGATTGTGCTTTTTTCAATGCATCCCGTCGTTCACCGGGTCCGTGGCCATCATGTCAAAACAAGCAAAAACTCCAGCCAATTTCGAAGCGGCATTGGCCGAACTGGAAAAAGTCGTGGCCAGCATGGAGACCGGGCAACTCTCCCTTGAAGAATCCCTCGCGGCGCACCGCCGCGGCCTGGAACTGGCGCAGCATTGCCAGGGCGTGCTGGCCCAGGCGCAGCAGCAGGTGCGCGTGCTCGAGGAGTCCACCCTCAAGGCGTTTCCGGGAGCGCAGCCTGAAGACTGATTCCGGGGCCGGTTCCGGGGCTAAATTCGCGCTCTGGATGAACGAGGTTCAGGCGCAGGTCGAAACCACGCTTGCCCGCCTGCTGCCACCGGCGGAGGCCTTGCCGTCGCACCTGCACGCGGCCATGCGCTACGCCGTGCTGGGCGGTGGCAAGCGGGTCAGGCCGCTGCTTGCCTTTGCCGCCGGCGGGTTGACCGCCGCCCCGCCCGAGCGCACCGCCATCGCCGCCTGCGCGGTCGAAATGATCCACGCGTATTCACTGGTCCACGACGACCTGCCGTGCATGGACGACGACGTGTTGCGCCGGGGCAAGCCCACGGTGCATGTCGAATACGACGAGGCCACGGCCTTGCTGGTCGGTGACGCCTTGCAGGCGCTGGCATTCCAATCGCTGAGCGAGCATTCCCTGGGCGACGATGCGGCGCGCCAGCTTGGCATGGTCAAGTTGCTCGCGGTCGCTTCGGGCAGCCGCGGTATGGCCGGCGGGCAGGCGATAGACCTCGCCAGCGTCGGCAAGGCGCTCAGCCTGCCCGAACTCGAGAGCATGCACATCCACAAGACCGGCGCGCTGATCCGCGCTGCGGTGCTGCTGGGTGCGCGCTGCGGTGCGCCCCTGGCCGACGAGTCAAAGCTTGATCACTATGCCAAATGCGTCGGCCTCGCCTTCCAGGTGGTCGACGATGTGCTCGATTGCGCGGCCTCCACCGCCACGCTGGGCAAGACCGCGGGCAAGGACGCCGCCGCCGGCAAACCCACGTATGTCAGCCTGCTTGGTCTCGCGCGCGCCAGGGAACTGGCCGAGGAATTGCGTGTCGAGGCGCACCAGGCCTTGTCGACTTTTGGCGAAGGCGCGACGCGCCTCGCCCAACTTGCGGATTTCATTGTGTTGCGAAAGTTCTAGGGCACGCGTAGATTGCTTGCCAGGCGGGCGCAATCGGCCTGTACCGGGCAGCGCACCCACACACCCATCATGACCACCATAAGCGGATTTTCAGACATGCCCGGAGAAAGGGACAACGCCAAGGCGAAAACCTACGACGCGTCCAAGTTCGAACTGCTCAAGACCGTCAATTCGCCGGCTGAGCTGCGCAAGCTCGAGCGGACCCAGCTCGGGCAGCTTGCCGATGAGCTGCGCGCCTACGTCATCGACTCGGTTTCCAAGACCGGAGGGCACCTGTCCTCCAATCTGGGTACCGTCGAGCTGACCATCGCGCTGCATTACGTCTACGACACTCCGCGCGACCGCCTGGTGTGGGACGTCGGCCACCAGACCTACGCACACAAGATCCTTACCGGCCGCCGCGAAGGCATGTCGCGCCTGCGCATGCAGGGCGGCATTTCCGGCTTCCCGCGCCGCGCCGAAAGCGAATACGACACCTTTGGCACGGCGCATTCGAGCACCTCGATCTCGGCGGCGCTCGGCATGGCCCTGGGCGCCAGCCTTGGCGGCGAGGACAGGCGTGCGGTGGCGATCATCGGGGATGGCGCGATGTCGGCCGGCATGGCGTTTGAGGCGCTCAACAACGCCGGGGTATCCGATGCCAACCTGCTGGTGGTGCTCAACGACAACGACATGTCGATTTCACCGCCGGTGGGCGCGCTCAACAAATACCTCGCGCGACTGCTCTCGGGGCGCTTGTATGCCAGCGCGCGCAAGGCGAGCGAGCGCGTGCTGGGCGGTGTGCCGCCGCTGTGGGAGCTGGCGAAAAGGGTCGAGGAGCATGCCAAGGGCATGGTCACCCCCTCGACCATGTTCGAGGAATTCGGCTTCAACTACATCGGCCCCATCGACGGCCACGACCTTGATTCGCTGATCCCGACGCTAAAGAACATCCGCCAGTTGAAAGGGCCGCAGTTCCTGCATGTCAACACCAGGAAGGGCCACGGCGACAAGCTTGCCGAAGCCGATCCGGTGCTCTACCACGGCGTCTCCAAGTTCACGCCCGATGAGGGCATCAAAGGCGGCAAGGGCGGCGGCAAGCCCAGTTACACGCAGGTGTTCGGCGACTGGCTGTGCGACATGGCGGCGGCCGACAAGCGCGTGGTGGGCATCACCCCGGCGATGCGAGAGGGTTCGGGCATGGTGCGCTATGCCGAGCTCTATCCGGACAGGTATTTCGATGTCGGCATTGCCGAACAGCATGCGGTAACTTTTGCCGCCGGCCTCGCCTGCGAGGGCATGAAGCCGGTGCTGGCGATCTATTCGACCTTCCTGCAGCGCGGTTACGACCAGTTGATCCACGACGTGGCGATACAAAACCTGCCGGTGGTGTTTGCCCTGGATCGCGGCGGCCTGGTCGGCGCCGATGGCGCCACCCACAACGGCGCCTTTGACCTGTCCTTCTTGCGCTGCATTCCCAACCTGACGGTAATGACCCCCGCCGACGAGGATGAATGCCGGCAAATGCTCTATACGGCGTTCACCCTCGATTCCCCGGCGGCGGTGCGTTATCCGCGCGGCAGCGGCCCCGGCGTTGTGCCGCAAAAGCAAATGCGTGTGCTGCCCCTGGGCAAGGGCGAGGTGCGCCGGCGCGGCAAGGCCGGCGGCGTGGCGATACTGGCCTTCGGGTCCATGCTGGCCCCGGCGCTAGAAGCGGCCGAAGCGCTCGATGCAACGGTCGCCAACATGCGTTTTGTCAAACCGCTGGACAGCGTGCTGGTGGCAGAACTGGCCGCCGATTGCGCCTTGCTGGTGACGGTGGAAGAGAACGTCGTCATGGGCGGCGCGGGCAGCGCGGT
>CAMAWC010000104.1 GCA_945861875.1 Bordetella parapertussis | reverse complement strand
GCCCCAGCCGAAATGCACGGCAACGGGGTTGTGGTATTGCCAGGTGGCGCTCAATGCCGACTCCTTAGATGCAGATACACCACACAGCCCCGTCATCCCCGCGAAAGCGGGGACCCAGTGACTTCCGACGAACGTCGCTGGATTCCCGCTTTCGCGGGAATGACGGAGTAGAAATTATTTCAGTTTTTCACTAAATGTAGCGTTTGCGTATGCTTGCCGACAGCAGGTCTATGCTGGTGACGAACAGGATGATGATGATCAGCACGGCGCAGGTCTGGGCGTACTGGAAGCCGCGTATGACTTCATAGAGCACCACGCCGATGCCGCCGGCGCCGACCATGCCCACCACCGAGGCCGAGCGCACGTTGGACTCGAGCCGGTACAGCGAGTATGAAATCCACAGCGGCAACACCTGCGGGATGACGCCGAAGATGATTTCCTCTATTGCGAGGGCGCCGGTTGCGCGCACGCCTTCGACCGGGCGCGGGTCGATGGCCTCGACCGCCTCGGCGAACAATTTGGCCAGTACGCCGGTGGTGTGGACCCACAGCGCCAGCACGCCGGCGAACGGACCGAGGCCGACGGCAACGATGAACAGCATGGCAAAGACCATTTCATTGATGGCGCGGCAGGCATCCATCATGCGGCGCACCGGCTGGTAGACCCAGGCCGGCACGATGTTGGACGACGAGAGCAGGCCGAAGGGCACCGCGCAAATGATTGCCAGCACCGTGCCCCAGACGGCGATGTGCAGGGTGATGATCATTTCCTTGAGGTAAATTTCCCAATCACGAAAATCGGGCGGGAAAAACTCGCTGGCGTACTTGGCCATGTTGCCCGAATCGCGAAACAGGTCCATCGGCCGGATTTCAGCGCCGTTCCACGCCCAGCCGAGAAAAATCAGGAAGGCCGCCCAGCCGAACAACTGCGGCAGGGTACGGCCCGCGGCGGGGTCCGCGGGCAGCGTCAGCGGGGCGGCGGTGCTCATGGCTTACTTGACCAGTTTCGCCAGGTCGGCGAGCTTGCGGTCGATCTCGGCGATCTTGGTGGTGCGCTCCTGGGCATTCATCTTGTCGTCGTTCTCGAACTTGATGCGGTCCTTGTACAGCTCGAGCTGACGGATGGGCACCAATTGCAGGTCGGTCGAATCGCGAAAGCCGGCGATTTGCTGCATGCCCTTGAGGATGTCTTTTTCGCGCTGGTCCTTGCCGTAGCCGAGGACGAATTTCCTGATCTTGTCCTTCATTTCGGCCGGCAGGTCCTTGCGCCAGACCAGCGGGTCGCGCGGAATGAGCGGCGAGGTCCAGAGGATTTTTACCTCCTCGCGCTTGGCGGCATCACGCAACTTGAGCTTGTCCAGTTCCTCGCTGTTGTTGGTGGCGACGTCGATCTGCTTGTTCAGCACCGCCAGCAGGTTGCCGCCGTGGTTGGCGCTGCGGGTGACGCGAAAGACGTTCTTTGGATCGAGCTTGCGCTGGCTGAACACATAATAGGTCGGGACCAGCGTGCCTGAGGTCGATTGCGGGTCACCCATGCCAAAGGACAGGGTCTTGCCGTTGGCCAGCATGTCGTCAATGGATTTGAGCGGGCTGTCGCGGTGGGTGATGATGTAGGAGTAATAGCCGGGGCGGCCCTCAAGGTCGATGAATTGCGCAAACACCTCGCCACCGGCGCGGTCGACCGCTTCGATCGCCGATTTATTGCCGTGCCAGGCGACTTGCAGCTTGCCAAAACGCATGCCTTCGATGATGCCGGTGTAGTCGGTGGCAAAAAAACCGTTGACCTTGACGCCGGTGGCCTTGGACATGTCGTCAAGGAAGGGCTGCCACAGTTGCCGCAATGCCGAGGACGAGTCGGTGGAAATGATGCCGAAATTCAGTTCCTGTTGCTGCGCGTGGACGCCGCCGGCGAACAATACCGCCGAAGCGAGTGCCAGCAGGGCCTTGAGTGTGCGTTTCATCTTGATCTTCTCCTTGGGGACGTGGAACGGGTACTGTGTTTTTTTGTGTAGGTAGGTGTGTGGCGTGTTGTTATTGTGCTCAGGCGGCAGCCGCAGCCGCTGCGGGCAGCGGGTTTTGCGGCATGGGGCTGACCGCTTCGGTGCCGTCGAGCAACTCTTCGACCGCCGCGCCGTAGAGTGACTGCAGCATGGGCGGGGTGAGGGTGTCGGAGGGGCCGTCGTAAATGACTTCGCCCAGCCGCAGGGCGATGGTGCGCGGGCAAAAGCGCCGGGCAAACTGCACCTGGTGCAGCGACACCAGCACGGTGATGCCGTGTTCGCTGTTGATGCGTGCGAGGATTTCCATCACGTTGCGCGCGCTTTCCGGGTCGAGCGAGGCGATCGGTTCGTCGGCGAGGATGACCTTGGCGTGCTGCACCAGGCAGCGGGCGATGGCGACGCGCTGCTGCTGGCCGCCCGAGAGGGTGCTGGCGCGCTGCCAGGCAATCTGTTCTATGCCCACGGCCTTGAGGGCGGCGTAGGCCTCGAGTTTTTCGGCCTGGGTAAAGCGGCCGATGATGCTGCGCCAAAGCGGCACGCGCGGCAGCAGGCCGGTCAGCACGTTGGTCAGCACGCTCAGCCGGCCGACCAGGTTGAATTGCTGGAAAATGAAGCCGATGTCGGCGCGCATGACGCGTATGTCGCCGGCCACCTTGCCGTTGGTCTGTATGGCATGGGAGCCGACGCGCACCGCGCTGTGCCCCTGGTCGGCGGCGAGGAAACCGGAAATATGACGCAACAGGGTCGATTTGCCCGACCCGGAGGCGCCGATCAGCGCGACCATTTCGCCTGGCTTGACCGTCAGGCTTGCCTGCTTCAGCGCCGGATGGCCGGCGCCGAACGACTTGCTCAGGGATGTGACTTCGATTCCGGCGGGCAAGGTGTCTGTGGTCATATCGGCAGGTAGGCGACGATTATTGTCTTTTGGGATTGCAGCAATGTGACATGAAGTGACGGGGGTGGCGCAGTTTGGCGCCATCCTGTGTCTTTTTGGGGTAATGCCTGATTTGTGTACAGTAGATTGTTGACAATCTACAAGATTGCGGGGTTTAATGTCAAGCATGAACAGCAATGCCCCCCGCGAAACCGCAGCGGCCGCCGCATCGCAGCAAAAATCCGCGATCGACCTGTTGCAAAACCACTCGCTGACCACGCTGGTGCAGCATGAAATCGAGCGCCTTATCGTTTCGGGCGAGTTGTCCGCCGGGGACAAGCTCAATGAGGCGGTGCTTGCCGAGCGCCTTGGCGTCAGCCGCGGCCCGGTGCGCGAGGCCTTTCGCGCCCTCGCCGAGTCGGGCCTGGTGCGCATGGAAAAAAACCGCGGGGTTTTCGTGCGCGAGGTATCGCTCGAGGAAGCGGACGAGATTTATGAAGTGCGGTCCGCACTGGACCGGCTGGTCGGGCGCCGGCTTGCCGAATCGATCAAGCCCGAACAACTGCAAGAATTGCGCGGCATTCTGGATGGCATGGAACAAGCCACCGCAAAGCAGGATATCGACGCCTATTACCCGCTCAACCTGAGATTTCACGACAGCCTGGTGCAATTTACCGGTAATAAAAAATTGCTGGCGACCTACCGGCGCATCGTCAACGAGCTCAACCTGTACCGGCGCGAGACGCTGGCCAGCGTGGCCGGGGGCGGCGGCGGCCTGTCGCTGTCGACACGTGAGCACAAAAAAATATACGACGCCATTGCCTCCGGTGACCCGGAGCGCGCCGGACAGGCGCTCTACGATCACGTTACGGCGAGCCGCGAGCGCATGCACCGCGCCAAGGGCCTGCCCGAACCCGCCAAAACCCCGCGCACAAGGAAAGCCGCATGACCGCACGCCATCCCCTTACGGTAAACAACCGCAGTTATCGCTGGATGGACCGCCCGCTGGTGGTGGTCTGTGTCGATGGCTGTGAATACGACTACATCACCGCTGCGGTGGCCGCCGGCGTCGCGCCTTTTCTTGCGCGCATGATCGCCGCCGGCGCGGCATTCAAGGGCGATTGCGTGGTGCCCAGCTTCACCAATCCGAACAACCTGTCCATCGTCACCGGGGTGCCCCCGTCGGTACACGGCATCTGCGGCAATTATTTTTACGACCGCGACACCGACAGCGAAGTGATGATGAACGACCCCAAATACCTGCGCAGCGGCACCATACTCGCCGCTTTTGCCGATGCCGGCGCCAAGGTGGCGGTGGTCACTGCCAAGGACAAGCTGCGCAGCCTGCTTGGCCACAACATGAAAGGCATCTGCTTTTCCTCGGAAAAGGCCGACCAGTGCACGCTGGAAAAAAACGGCATAGACAAGGTGCTCGAGATGGTCGGCAAGCCGCTGCCCTCGGTCTACAGCGCCGACTTGTCCGAGTTCGTCTTTGCCGCTGGCGTGAAAATCATGGAAAAGCACCGGCCCGACCTGATGTATTTGTCGACCACCGATTACGTGCAGCACAAGGCGGCGCCCGGCGCGCCGGCCGCCAACGCCTTTTACCAGATGATGGACCCGTACCTCGCCGCACTGGAAAAAATGGGTTGTACCGTGGCGCTGACCGCCGACCACGGCATGAATGACAAATACGGCGCCGACGGCAAGCCCAACGTCATTTACCTGCAGGACGTGCTTGACGGCTGGCTGGGGCAGGGCGTGGCGCGGGTGATCCTGCCCATTACCGATCCTTATGTCGTGCACCACGGCGCACTGGGTTCGTTTGCCACCGCCTACCTGCCGGCAACGGTGGATGTGCCCGGACTGCTCGCCCGTCTTGCCGCGATGCCCGGCATTGAGCTTGCATTGTCACGCGCCGAGGGCTGCACGCGTTTCGAGTTGCCGCCAGAACGCGAGGGCGACATCATCATCGTCTCGACCAAGCATGTGGTGCTGGGCACCAGCGCGGCGAAACACGACCTGTCGGGGCTGGATGCGCCGTTGAGGTCGCACGGCGGCGTGTCGGAGCAGACGGTGCCGCTGTTGTTCAGCCGCCGCACCGGCGGCATTCCGGGCAAGGCGCGGCTGCGCAATTTCGACATTCTCGACGTGGCGCTCAATCACCTGGAGGTCGCATGAGTTCGGTTCTTAAAGCCAAGGTTGCCGCCAATTTTCGCCGCGAGGCGATGCGCATCGCCGGTGAGAAGGTGCATCGCGACCGCGTGATAGACATCACCAACCCCTACAGCGGCGAGCTGGTGGGCAGCGTGCCCAAGGCGACACTCGATGATGTGAGGCGCGCATTTGCCGTGGCCAAGGCCTACAAACCGACCCTGTCGCGCCACGAGCGTGCGCAGATACTGCGGCGCGCGGCCGATATTTCACGCACCCGCGTCGACGAAATTTCCGATCTCATCACCGCCGAGGCCGGGCTGTCGAAAAAGGACTCGCTGTACGAGGCGGGGCGCGTCTATGACGTGTTCAATTTCGGCGCCGGCGAGGCGCTCAAGGACGACGGGCAGATTTTTTCCTGCGACATCACCCCGCACGGCAAGAAGCGCCGGGTCTACACGCAGCGCGACCCGCTGCTCGGGGTGATCAGCGCCATCACGCCCTTCAACCACCCGATGAACCAGGTGGCGCACAAGCTGATTCCCTCGATTGCCACCAACAACCGCATCGTGCTAAAGCCCTCGGAGAAGGTGCCCCTGTCGGCCATCATGCTCGCCGACATCCTCTACGAAGCCGGCTGCCCGCCGGAAATGGTCCAGGTGGTGACCGGTGACCCGCGCGAAATCGCCGATGAACTGATCACCAATGCCGATGTCGACCTGATCACCTTCACCGGCGGTGTCTCGATAGGCAAGTACATCGCATCAAAAATGGGTTATCGCCGCGCCGTGCTCGAGTTGGGTGGCAACGATCCGATCATCGTCATGGAAGACGCCGACCTGGAAGAGGCGAGCAGCCTCGCGGTGCAGGGCTCGTACAAGAACTCCGGCCAGCGCTGCACCGCGGTGAAGCGCATGCTGGTGCAGGAGTCGGTGGCCGACCGTTTTGTCGAAATGGTGGTGGCAAAAACCAAGGCATGGACTTACGGCGACCCGATGGACAAGAACAACGAAATGGGCACGGTCATCGACGAGCAGGCGGCCAAACTGTTCGAGTCGCGCGTCAACGAAGCGGTGGCAGGCGGGGCCAAACTGCTGGTGGGAAACATTCGCCGCGGCGCATTGTATTCACCCACCGTGCTCGATCATGTCGACCCGAAAATGACGCTGGTGATGGAAGAGACCTTCGGCCCGGTTTCGCCGGTGATGCGCTTCAAGACCATAGACCAGGCCATCGCCATCTCCAACGGCACGGCTTACGGCCTGTCATCGGCGGTGTGCACCAACCGCATCGATTACATCACGCGCTTTGTTTCGGAATTAAACGTCGGCACGGTGAATGTGCGCGAAGTGCCCGGCTACCGGCTGGAACTGACGCCATTTGGCGGCATCAAGGATTCGGGCCTCGGCTACAAGGAGGGCGTGCAGGAGGCGATCAAGAGCTTTACCAACGTCAAGACCTACTCGCTGCCATGGGTTTGAGTTCCATGGGTTTGAGTTCCATGGGTTTGAGTCCCGTGGGTTTGAGTCCCGTGGGTTTAAATTCCGCGGGGCTGAACGGCTAAGTGCAAAACCTGCTCAACCTGCTGTCGGCAATCGCACTGCTGGTATGGGGCACGCACCTGGTGCGGGCCGGCATCCTGCGCATCTACGGGGCCAAGCTGCGCGAAGTGCTGTCGCGCAGCGTCAGCAACCGGTTTACCGCGCTGTTGGCGGGCCTGGGGGTCACCGGCCTCATCCAGAGCAGCACGGCAACCGCGCTGATCGCCACCTCTTTCACCAGTCGCGGCCTGATCACCACCGCGCCGGCGCTGGCCATCATGCTTGGCGCGGATATCGGCACCAGCATGATGGTGCAGGTGTTCTCGCTCAACCTGTCGTGGCTGTCGCCGCTGCTGTTGTTCTCCGGCGTGGTGTTGTTCCTATCCTGGCAAAACAGCACCGCAGGGCGCATCGGCAGGGTGCTGATAGGCCTCGGGCTTATCATTCTTGCGCTCAAGCTCATCCTGGTGGCGACGCAACCGTTCACACAGGGCGCCGGCGTCAAGGTGATGTTTGCCTCGCTGACCGGTGACATCCTGCTTGACATGCTGGTCGGCGCGTTGTTTGCGGTGTTGTCCTACTCCAGCCTGGCCGTCGTGCTGCTGACTTCGGCGCTGGTGTCCACCGGCATTATTTCGGTCAAGGTGGCGCTGGCGCTGGTGCTGGGCGCCAACCTGGGCAGCGGCATCCTCGCGGTGCTGACCACGCTCAACATGAGTCCGGAGGCGCGCCGCGTGCCCCTTGGCAACCTCATCTTCAAGCTGCTCGGATGCCTGATGTGCGCGCCGTTTCTCGGAACTGTGCAGCAGGCGCTGGCGTCGTTCGACCCCAATGTCCAGCGCATGGTGGTGAACTTTCACCTGCTGTTCAACCTTGCCCTCGCGGCGGTGTTCATTTACGCCACCGAACCGGTGGCGCGGCTGACCGAGCGCCTGCTGGTTGCGCCGCGGCGCGGCGAAGACCCGTCACGCCCGCGCTACCTTGACGACAGCGCGCTGGCGACGCCATCGCTCGCCATTGCCTGTGCGGCGCGCGAGGCGCTGCGTCTTGGTGACGTGGTGGAAACCATGTTGAAGGGCGTGATGACGGTGCTGCAGACCAACGATATCGCGCTGGGCAAGCGCCTGCGCGCGCTCGATGACACGGTCGACGACTTGTACACCGCGATCAAGCTTTACATGACGCAGATCAGTCATGAGGCGCTGGAGGATGCCGAGAGCCGGCGCTGGACCGACATTGTCTCCTTCACCATCAACATGGAGCATGTCGGCGACATGCTCGAGCGCATCCTCATCGACCTTGAAGAAAAGAAAATCCTCAAGAACCGCAGTTTCTCGGAAGCGGGAATGGCGGAGATCTGCGACCTGCACCAGCGACTGGTGGCCAATTTGCAGCTGGGGCTGTCGATATTCCTCGAAGGGGACCTGAAAAGCGCCCAACGCCTGATCGAGCAAAAGGAGCAGTTTCGCAATCTCGAGATGAGCTACGCCGACAACCACATCATGCGATTGGTTGGCAACACGCCGCAAAGCATCGAGACGAGTTCGCTGCACCTTGACCTGATCAGCGACATGAAGCGCATCAATTCGCACATCTGCTCCATCGCCTACCCGATACTCGAGCAGGCCGGCGTGCTCAGCCCGAGCCGGCTGCGCCAACGCAAACGCGCCGGCGCGCCGGCCGCGCTTCCTCCGGGCGAACCGCGCCACGTCTGAAAAGGGAACAAACAATGCCTATGTCGATCACCGATATTTGCGAGCTGTTCGAGCGCAAAGGGCACCTGGCCTATTCGGGGGAACCGGTCACCCAGCTCGAACATGCGCTGCAGAGCGCCCACCTCGCAGAGCGCGCCGGGGCGCCGGGCAGCCTGGTCAGCGCCTGCTTCCTGCACGACCTCGGGCATTTGCTCAACGACCAGGGCGAGACGCCGACCGCGCGCGGCATAGACGACACACACCAGTATTTCGCCATTCCGTTCCTGCGCGGCGTGTTTGGCGACGAGGTCCTCGAGCCGATCCGGCTGCACGTGGATGCCAAGCGCTACCTGTGCCGCGCGCGACCGGACTATTTCGCCGGCCTGTCACCCGATTCCAGGCGCAGCCTGAAGTTGCAGGGCGGCATTTACTTGCAGGACGAGGCGGACGCTTTTATTGCCCGTCCGCACGCCGGGGCGGCGGTGCAACTGCGCCTCTGGGACGATGAGGCCAAGGTGGCCGGGCTTGCCACGCCGCCACTGGCGCATTTTGCCGTCCACCTGCGCGCCTGTGCCCTGCGTGCCGGGCAGGCAGTCTGATTGCCGCCGGCCCCCGCGCCGCTGAGGCCGCGGCCCTGACCGCATGAATCTCGACCTCGAGGTCACCCTGCTGGTGCTGGGCGCCGCGCTGATGCACGCCTCGTGGAACACCATGCTCAAGTCGAGCGAGTCCAAGCTGCTCGACACGACCTTGATTGTCGCCTTTGGCAGCCTGATTGCACTGGCCTGCCTGCCTTTCCTGCCCCTGCCCGAGCGTGCGAGCTGGCCCTGGATAGGGCTGTCGGTGACCCTGCACCTGTTTTACTATTTCGCCCTCATCGGCGCCTACCGCCACGGCGACCTCTCGCACACCTACCCGCTGATGCGCGGCACGGCGCCGCTGCTGATCGCACTGGCCGGGCCGCTGGTGTTGAGCGAGCACCTGTCAGTGCAAGGCTGGCTGGGTATCTTGTTGATAAGTTTTGGCATCATCGCACCGGCGTTCAAGTCGCTCGCCCATCCGGGCACCCACAGGGCGACCATGTATGCGCTGGCCAATGGCGCCATCATCGCCGCCTATACGATTGTCGATGGCAAGGGCGCGCGGCTGTCGGGCCATGCCATCGCCTATTCGCAGTGGCTGTTTTTCCTCGACGGATTTGCGCTTACAGCGATCGCCTATTACCGGCACGGCCGGGCGGTGACAGCCTATGCGTTGCGCCGCTGGCGCCCCGGCCTGATCGGCGCATTGCTCAGCATGGGCGCCTATGTCATCGCCATCTGGGCAATGACCCGCGCGCCGGTGGCAATGGTGGCGGCGCTGCGTGAAACCTCCGTGGTGATTGCCGCTATCCTGGGCGCAAGCTTGCTCAAGGAACCGCTCGGTATATGGCGCATCGCCGGCGCGGTGCTGGTGGTGGTGGGGATACTTACGCTGAAGGTATAGGCGCACGCCTTGCTGGCGTGAAGGCGTGGCGTACAATGCGCGCTTCCTGCAAATTGGTATTTTCTTTCCATGGTCCGCACCCGTTTTGCCCCCAGTCCAACCGGCTATCTGCACCTGGGTGGCGCGCGCACTGCGCTGTTTTCCTGGGCCTACGCGCGCAAGCACGGCGGCAAGTTCATCCTGCGCATCGAGGACACCGACCTGGAGCGTTCCACCGCCGCGTCGACGCAGGCGATCCTCGACGGCATGCACTGGCTGGGCCTCGATTACGACGAAGGCCCGTTCTACCAGATGCAGAGGCTGGAGCGCTATCGCGAAGCGGCGGACAAACTGCTGGGCGACGGCCACGCCTACTGGTGTTACGCCAGCAAGGAGGAACTTGAGGCGATGCGCGAGCAACAGCGGGCGCGCGGCGACAAGCCGCGCTATGACGGCCGCTGGCGCCCGGAAAATGCCAAGCGGCTGGGCCTGGTGGCGCCGGCGGGGGGCAAGCCGGTGCTGCGTTTCAGGAATCCCGATGACGGCGAGGTGATATTCAGGGACCTGGTCAAGGGCGCGATCACCATCGCCAACCGCGAAATAGACGACCTTGTGATCCTGCGCGCCGACGGCGTGCCGACCTACAATTTTGGCGTTGTCATCGACGACATGGACATGGAGATCACCCACGTCATCCGCGGTGACGATCACGTCAACAACACGCCGCGCCAGGTCAATTTGTACAACGCCTTGGGTGCGAAGCTGCCCGAATTCGCCCATGTGCCGATGATCCTGGGGGCGGACGGCGAGCGCCTGTCCAAGCGCCACGGCGCGGTCAGCGTGATGCAATACCCCGAGGAGGGCTACCTGCCCGAAGCCATGCTCAATTACCTGGCGCGACTGGGTTGGTCGCATGGCGACGACGAAGTGTTTTCTCTGGCGCAGTTTGTCGAGTGGTTTGACCTCGGGCATATCAGCCACTCGGCTGCCCAGTTCAATCCGGAAAAGTTGCGCTGGATGAACCAGCACTATCTCAAGGGGCGTCCTGACGCCGATCTGGCCGAACTAGTGCAGCCACGCATTGCCGCCGAGGGTGGCCGCTTTGACGGTAATCCGGCGTTGCATCAGGTGGTAGGGCTGTTCAAGGACCGCTCCGAAACGCTGGCGGTGCTGGCCGACGAAGCGATGATGTTCTACGGCGATGCCCGCGCCACGCCTGAATTGCTGGCGCAGCATGTGACCCTGGAGATGAAACCTGCGCTGGCTGAACTGGCGGTGAAACTCGCGGGTATCGCTGAATGGAAGGCCGAGGCGATCAGTGCGGCCATCAAGGCGGTGCTGGAGCAATTCAAGCTGAAAATGCCCAGACTCGCGGTTCCGGTGCGCGTAGTCGTATTTGGACGAATGCAGACGCCGGATTTGGCGGTGGTGCTGGCTCTGGCCGGGAAAAGCCGCGTCATCAGTCGTTTGCGCGAGGCTGCCGGCTGATTTTCCCCGCAAGGTGTCCGCGCTGCGCATCCGGAGGATAATTTGAACAGGCGAATTTACAGACACACCTGTTTACCCTTATAATCGCGGGCTTCGTGGGGGTATAGCTCAGCTGGGAGAGCGCTTGCATGGCATGCAAGAGGTCAGCGGTTCGATCCCGCTTACCTCCACCAATGATCTTGTAGCACCGTAACAAGGACAGACCACTGTCCCCATCGTCTAGAGGCCTAGGACATCACCCTTTCACGGTGAGTACGGGGGTTCGAATCCCCCTGGGGACGCCATTAAATACAATGGCTTACTTGCAATCTGGCGCGCGACCTCAGCTCTGTGCCAAACTGATGCCAAACACACGGCGCAAATCCAGGCGGAGCTCATCAGGCCCGCGTACACCATCCCTTTTCGGAGAGGCGATAGGCCAAAGCAGTATCGGGCTCTTCGTTAATGCGGTTGCTAACGCGTGCATGCGACTGTCAGGTCAGCCATACAACGACGGCAAGTAGCGCGATCGTGTATGCCCCCATGCCAATCCAGAAGTCAAAGGTCGGCGGGTCTGGCAGTGCCAGCGCGAGTAGTAACGTGCAGATAACAAGGGCGAGCACGCCCATGATCTCTTTTCTGTTCATCAGTGGTCTCGGTAGGCCAGTTCCAGGTTGCGGGGTTCTCGTCCTTTGGCCACATCTTAGCCGCGCGGTGACGGTCGATGGCAAGCCTTTCTGTGACGGCCGGTGGCCACGCTATCCGTTTTGTAGTAGAAGGCGCTGACGCCGCCGATCTTTCTGATCGGTGTTTCACAAATCGGAGTGATATATGGTGTTGATTTCCACCCAAAACTGAGCCACTTTAGGGGTTAGTTTTCACCGAAAGTTGAGCCACGAACGACACTACCCTGCTCAAAATATGAGCAGGGGTTGCAGGAGTGATCAACGTGGCGATATTAAGTTCGATAAGGCGGTGGCAT
>CAMAWC010000103.1 GCA_945861875.1 Bordetella parapertussis | reverse complement strand
TATTGGGTGGGTGCCGCAGGCGGCGCCCAGGATGCCGGGCCGGGAACCGATTTTCATGCGGTGTCGGCCAACAAGGTGTCCATCACGCCGCTGCAGGTCGACCTGACCCATAATCCGCAAATTCCCTTCATCACCGACTGGCTCGCAGCATGACCGTCAAGGTACGCGGCATCGGCATGACCTCGCAGCGCACACGCGACCGCATGGTCGAGCGCCTGCGCGAGCAGGGCATCCACGATGAGCGCGTGCTCGCGGCCATGGGTTTTGTGCCACGCCACTTGTTTGTCGACGAGGCGCTGGCCACCCGCGCCTACGAAGACACCGCGCTGCCCATCGGTTTTGAACAGACCATTTCACAGCCTTATGTCGTCGCACGCATGATAGAAACGCTTTTGTCGGGGCGCGACATTGGACGGGTGCTCGAAGTGGGCACCGGATGCGGCTACCAGGCGGCGGTGCTGGCACAGTTGTCCAAAGCGGTTTTTTCCATTGAACGCATTGCCGGCATGCTCGAGCGGGCGCGCGCCAATCTTCGTCCGCTGCGCATTTCCAACCTGAGGCTTACGCACGGCGACGGCTACCTCGGGCTGCCCGAGGCGGCGCCGTTCGATTCAATCATCGTCGCGGCAGCCGCGCCCAAGCTGCCTGCCGCGCTCATCGAGCAGTTGGCGCCCGGCGGCAGGATGATCCTGCCCATAGGCTCGGGCGAGCAGTCCTTGTGCCAGATCGACCGCACGGCGGGCGGGTACACCGAGACCTGGCTTGATCCGGTGCGTTTTGTTCCGCTCAGGGCCGGCAAGCAATGACGCGTTTGCGCACCCGTTTCCTGACGACGGGGCTGGTAATCCTCCTGGTCGCCTGCGCGTCGCCGCGAGGGCCGGCACCGGTGGTGGATCGTGGCGCCGCGCCGGCATCCCGCCCAGCGGCAATTCCGCCCGGCGCGCCGGCGCCGGCGGCCGCAGCGCCATCGCGTGTCATCGACACGCGTCCGGAGACTTACGTGGTGAAGCGCGGCGAAACCTTGTACAGCATCGCGCTTGACCAGGGCCTCGATTACCGTGAGTTGGCGCAATGGAACAATCTTTCTGATCCCAACCGCATTCAGGTCGGCCAGGCCCTGCGCCTGCGCGCGCCGGTGGGGGCCGCACAGGTGACACCCATTACCGCGCCGGGCAGTGTCGAGTCGCGGGCCCTGGGTACGCAACCCCAGGGTACGCAACCACAAGCTGCGGCCAGTGACGCGCTCAAGACCGAACCCAAGGCGGGCAAGCGGCCTTACTCGGAAGAGAACCTCGCGGCCATGCAACGTGGCACCGAATCGCGTCCGCAGCCGGTTCCACAGAGCCCACCCAAGCCGGCGCCCCAGGCGCCGCCACAGCCGGCTGCGGCGCAAGAGGACGACGACAAGGTCGATTGGGGATGGCCGACTTCTGGCAAGGTCATCGCCGGGTTTTCCGAGGCGACCAACAAGGGCATAGACATCAGCGGGAAATCGGGCGACCCGGTGCTCGCATCAGCCGGCGGGCGTGTGGTCTACAGCGGCCAGGGACTGCGCGGCTACGGCAAGTTGATCATCGTCAAGCACAACAACACCTACTTGTCGGCCTACGCCCACAACAAGGAATTACTGGTGAAAGAAGGGCAGACCGTGGTCAAGGGGCAAAAGATTGCAGAAGTGGGCAATACCGATGCCGACCAGGTGAAGTTGCATTTCGAGATCCGGCGTCTCGGCAAGCCGGTTGACCCGGCAAAATTCCTGCCCGACCGCCCGTCCTGAGCGGCCGGTTTAAACCGGCAGGGTTTCCGCAGGGGTGCGCCGCAGTATGGAGGCTTCCTTTTCATCGACGCCCATGCTGGCGAACTTGATGTTCTTGTCGATTTCTTGCTGGTAAAGCTGCTTGTCGCGGTTTATTTGCGGAAAATATCCAATTTCGTCCCCCGGCAAGGCCGCTAAATGCCATTAGATAAGCTGTCGGACCCTATTACGACGGCGACCCGCGGAAGTCAAATTATGACAATGGCAATGCTTATGATATTGCCCAATAAAGTCAAGGCTTTAGCGTGAATGGATTGAAGTCTGTTTTGACGTCGTAATAGTCCTCATGCTCGGCGCGCTTTAGCGCATTGACGATCTTGTAGGTGAGCGGGGTGAACACCACCTCGACGCCGACCTTGAGCAGAAATTGCGCCAGCATGACCATCGGCAGTTTGTCATCCGGAATGATGCCGGTGCCGTAAAACGCCAGCGGATAAAACAGCGCCGAATCGACTGCTTCACCGAAAATCGTCGAGCCTATGGTGCGCGACCAGAGATGCCTTCCCTTGGTCCAGATTTTCATCTTGGCGAGGATGAAGGAATTGACGAATTCGCCGACGAAATAGGCAAACATCGACGCCAGCGCGATGCGCCAGGTGGTGCCAAAGGCTATTTCGTAGGCCTCCTGGTTTTTCCAGAACGGTGCCGGGGGCAGGGCCACCACGATGGTCGCCATGAAGGACGCGAACGCCAGCGCGGCAAAGCCCGCCCAGATGACCCGGCGCGCCCGCGCGTACCCATAAACTTCGGTGAGGATGTCGCCGAAGACATAGGAGATCGGGAAAAACAGCACCCCCGCGCCAAAAGTCACCAGGCCGATGACCGGCAACTCCATCTGGGATATCTTGGCCGGCCCGATGAGGTTGGAGCAAATCAGGATGGTGACGAATGCCGCCATTACGAATTCGTAATAGCGGTACTGCCGTTGCGGCTGGTTCATGGCAAGACCTTTTTAGGATGCGGGTAAGGGAACCGCAGTGATGCAAAACCCGGCCGGAGCATGCGCCAAGCCTCAGGTACGCGATGATAGTTGAAAGCGCCGCTGAGTACGACTACTTCCCGTTGGCGATTCGTTCCGTCTTGAGCGCCGCCGCCAGTTCGATTACCGAGGCGGCGTAGAAGCTCGAACGGTTATAGCGCGTAATCACCCAGAAATTCTGCAAGCCGGCAAGGTATTGCATCGGTTGATTGGGGGTTTCCAACTCTATCAGCGCGTAAAGCGTCTCGGGTTCAAGCGGCGTGGCGATGCTGACCCCGAGTGCCGCGCTGTCGGCTGCGCGCGCACTGGGCTTGAGGCCCGCGTCGGCAAGTTCACGGTGGGATTGTCCCAGCACTGTCGCAGCGGCCGCGATCGGGTTGCCGCTGTCCCAGCCATGCGCCTTGAGAAAGTTGGCCACACTGCCGATGGCATCGACCGGACTGCCGCGCAGGTCGGTGCTGCCCGACCCGTCAAAGTCGACGGCGTAGCGCCGGTAGCTGCTGGGCATGAACTGGGGAATGCCGATGGCGCCGGCGTAGGAGCCCTTGACGCTGAACACGTCGCGCTCGGACTCACGCGCCAGCAGCAAAAAGCTCTCCAGTTCGCCGCGGAAAAAATCCGCGCGTTTGGGATAGTCAAAGGCCAGGGTGGCAAGCGCGTCTATGACGCGGAAGTTGCCCATGTTGCGTCCGTAGACGGTTTCAACGCCGATGATGGCGACGATAATTTCGGCCGGCACGCCAAACTGCCGTTCGGCGCGGCTGAGGGCCTCTTCGTGCCGTTGCCAGAATTCGTTGCCCGCCTGGATGCGCACCTGATTGACGAAGCGCGCGCGATACGATTGCCACGAGCGCACGCCCGGCGCACTCGGCAGGATCGCCTTGACCACGGCACTCTGGTGGCGGGTGCGGCTGAACAGGTATTCCAGTTCGCTTTGCTCGAAGCCGTGCTTTTGCGTCATTTCAGTGATAAAGGCCTTGACCTCGGCCCGTTTCGGATAAGCCGGCGGGGCGGCCTGCACCGACGCCAAGGCGGCGGACAACAGTAGCGCGGCCGCGAGAAGGCGCATCACAGCTTGAACTGCCTTACCAAGCGGCCCAGGCGCTGCGTCGCGGTCCGGTCGGCCGGCACGCCATAGCGCAGGTCGATATACAAGGCGCCGATGCCGCCGACCAGTGCGGCGTGCTGCGGGAAATGCGCCGCGGCGCGACTGGCAAAATCGAGCGGGCCTTCGCTGGGTGCGCGTGGCAGTCCGGCGCGTTCGAGTTTGGCGCAAAAGCGCTGCCAGTGACGCTGCACCGGATCCTCAAGGCGCATGCGCCGTAACAACCACAGGGCAAGCACCGCAACCACGCCGCCCACACCCCAGAACAAGGCCATCGCCAGCGCCTGCCAGGAGGCTGCGTCCATGCCGATGAAGGACAGCATTTCGCGCTGCCGTTCCGGGTTGTAGCCGAGCACCCAGATGTTCCATTTATGCGCCATGGCTTCGATGTTGTAGCGGATCTGCAGCAGCCAAAGACGGTCGGTGCGGGCCATGAAGGGAAGCGGCTGGCCGGCGGGCACCGCCTGTGCCATGCCCGATTCCACGCGCACCGGCACCACCACGGCGGTGGGATCGACGCGTCTCCAGCCGCTTCCGTCCATCCATATTTCGGTCCAGGCGTGGGCATCTGACTGGCGCACGATCAATTGCTCGTCAATCGGGTTGACGTCGCCGCCCTGGTAGCCGGTGACGATGCGCGCAGGAACGCCGGCCGAGCGCATGAGGATGGCGAAGGCGCCGGAAAAATGTTCGCAAAAGCCCAGTTTGGAATTGAAGATGAACTCGTCGACGGTGTCGGGCGAGGTCAGCAACGGCGGTTCGAGGGTGTACTGGAATCCGCCGTTGCGAAACAAATCCAGTCCGCGATTGACGATCACCTCGGTCGGATTGCCCTGGCTGCGCGCCTCCGCCGCCCAGCGCTGGCCCAGTTGCAGCGTTCGCGGATTGAGCCCCTTGGGCAGGGCGAGCGCTGCTGTGAGGTCCTCATTGCCGTCGGCCTCGACCGCCTTGAAATCCGGATAGGAACGCATTTCGTAGCGTATGCGGCTCTGCACCGGCGGCAGTGACAACAACTGGTAGTCGGCGGTGACACGCGCCCGGGGCGGAATGGTGGCCGCGAGTTCGAGCGCGAAAAGCCAGTTGCGGTTGTGCGGTTCGAGCGTCACGGAATAGTCGTAGGGCTGCCCGAAGCCCTCGAACTTGTAGGTGCCGCCACGCAGGCGCATGTCACCCGGCCGCCAGGTTCGTCCGTCGTAATTCCAGAACACCGGGCCGCGCCAATACAGCTGCCTCCTCGGCGGCATGGCGCCGTCGAACTTGGCGCGAAAGGCCACCGCATCGGACAGCGACAACTGGCTGATATTGCCCGGGGTCATCGAATCGGACAGCCCGGAGATGCCGCTATAGGCGTCTTGCGGCAGGCCCCACAACGGGCCTTGCACGCGCGGAAACAAAAAGAACAGCAGCAGCATCAGCGGCGCCGCCTGCGCCAGCAGCATGCCGCCGGTCTTGAGGTTGTCGAGGTGGCGGCGAGTGGGTGCCTGGAAGCTCACCAGACTGGCGGTGATCATCAGCACGGTGAGCATCATCAGGCTGGCGGTGGGGATGGACTGCGAGTAGAAAAAATTGGTGAGTGCGATGAAGTAGGCAAGGAACATCACCACATAGACGTCACGGTAGGATTTCATCTCCATCAGCTTGAGGCCGAGCAGCACAATCAGCATGGAAACGCCGGCGTCACGACCGAATATGGTGTTGAAGCTGATATAGATTCCGAGCACGCAGGTGAGCATGAATACGAGTAACAGCCACTTGCGTGGCAGCGCACTGCGCTTCCAGGCGATATAGGCGCGCCAACCGAGGGTGACCAGCGCGATGGTGGTGATCCAGGCCGGCAGTCGCGCGGTGTGGGGCGCGGCGGCGAGCGCGAGGCCGGCCAACAGCCAGGCGAGGTTGCTGAAACGCAGTTCCACAGCGGGCGGGGCGCTCATGGGCGGGACTTCCCCGGATCAGCGTGTGGCGCGGCGTCACCCGGTGTTTTAAACAGCGCGAGTTCCCTGAGGCAGGCGAGGCAGTGCGCATCGCCCAGGCCCATGGGCATTTCCAGTCCGGGAAGGCGCAGTCCAAAGGCGATGCCGCGGCTGTTGGCCAGCAGGACCCAGCGTGCAAGGCGCGACAGCCGTGCCTCGATCTCCATTCCGGATGGCAGGCTTTTCCAGTCGAACCACATCTGTGCTGCGGCGCGGCCGCTGAATTGCTTGGTCAGCAGCGGACCTTCGCGCATCGAGGCCTTCCAGGCGATGTGCCGCGGTGAATCGCTCGCCTGGTAGGGGCGCAGGCCGAAAAAATCGTCGGTGCCTGTGCCAAGTGCGATGGTGTCGCCGCTGTCGGCCTGCGGCTGTGGCGGCGGTAGCCGCGACGAATCGGGCCTGGGGTAGACCAGGCAGGCAAGGTCGGGCGTGACATAACTCCATGCGCGCAAAAGGCCCAGCGGGTAACGCGTATCGAGGGTGACGCGGCCCAGAGCCAGCAGGCCGCGCCGTGTTGCCGGGACGTCGATCGTGACGCTCGCCGTGTCCCTGGCCGGGACGTCGCAGCGGGTGATCACGCCTTCGCGCTCGAACGCGATGGCGAAGCGCTCGTTATTGCCGCGGTTTTCTATATGCAACTGAAAATGCGCCTCGCCACCGGCGAACACCGGCTCGGCGCGCCCCGGGCTGATGTAAAGATAGGCGAGGTTGCGAAAGGTGTGCAGGATCGACACGATGCCCACCCCGGCGAGCAGGAAGGTGAGCAAATAGCCCAGCGACAGGTTGTAGTTGATCGATCCGATCAGCATCACCAGCAGCGAGAGGCTGAAGGTGAGGCCCTGGCGCGAGGGCAGGATGTAGACGCGCCGCTGCGACAGGTAGACGGTGCCGGCCTCGGGTTCCTTGCGCCGCACGACCAGGTTGTACAGCTGCGAGTAGCGCAATATGCGGTCGAGGTTCATGTGCCGCCGGGGCCGGTTCGCTCAGCGTCGGTTCACGGAATGGGCACTGCGGCAATCAGCGCGCGCGCGACATCGGCGCTGGTCTGGGTGACGCCCTCGTTTGCCGGGCGCAAGCGGTGGCCTGCGACCCCGGGCAGGATGGCCTGTACATCCTCGGGAATGACCTTGTCGCGCCCCTCGATCAGCGCCCAGGCGCGTGCGCCATGCAGCAGGGCGAGGGCGGCGCGCGGCGACAGGCCGGAGATGTAGTCGGGCGAGCGCCGCGTGTATTCGATCAGCGCCTGGATGTAGTCGATCAGGGCGCTTGACGCATGGATTGTTTCCGCCGCCGCCTGCAATTGCACCAGCTCGCCCGGGCGCAGGCAGGGTTCGATGGATGCGATCAGGTCACGCCGGTCCACCCCTTGCAGCAGCGCGCGTTCGGCGGCGCGGTCCGGGTAGCCGAGTTCGATGCGCAATAAAAAGCGGTCGAGCTGGGACTCGGGCAGGGCGAAGGTGCCGACCTGGGTAGAGGGGTTTTGCGTGGCAATGACAAAAAACGGCTCGGGCAGGGGGCGTGTTTCGCCTTCGGCGGTGACCTGGTGTTCTTCCATCGCCTCGAGCAGCGCCGATTGCGTCTTGGGCGTGGCGCGGTTCACCTCGTCGGCCAGAATCAATTGCGCGAATATCGGTCCGGAATGGAACTTGAAGCCGCCGCTTTCGCGGTCGTAAATGGATACGCCGATGATGTCCGCGGGCAGCATGTCGCTGGTGAACTGGATGCGGTGGAAGTTCAGGCCCAGCAGCTTGGCCAGCGCGTGCGCCAGCGTGGTCTTGCCCACGCCGGGCAGGTCTTCGATGAGCAGGTGGCCGCGTGCGAGCATGCAGGCAAGTGCCAGTCGGATCTGGTGTTCCTTGCCAAGGATGATGTGGCCGGCCTGTTCTACGACTTGCTGGATCGAGGGATTATTCATGGCGTGTGGAATGGGATCAGGGGGCAATTTTATCGTGGAATTCCGTTATTATTGAAAGCGCGGCGGCACATTTGGTTCAATATTTATTTTGTCCTGGTGTGCTGCCGGGAAAACTTGTCGCGAAGCGCCGCCGTGTCACGCTGTTTATGCGACGACGTCCCCAAACCGGAGTCCGGCCCGACATAGTTGACGACATGACCACAGCCTTTATTACACACCCCGCCTTTCTCAAGCACGACATGGGCAGTCACCACCCGGAGCAGCCGGCGCGGCTTGCCGCCATTGAGGACCAGTTGATCGCCTCCGGTGTCGAGCCGCTGCTGCAGCGCTACGACGCGCCGCAGGGGAAACTCGCCGATATCGAGCGCGTCCACCCGATGGACTACATCGTCGACATTCGCAGCGCCGCGCCGCAATCGGGCATCGTGCATATCGACCCGGATACGGCAATGTGCCCGGGCACCTGGGAGGCCTTGCTGCGCGGCACCGGGGCGGCGGTGCTTGCCACCGACCTGGTGATGTCCGGCGAGGTGGAAAACGCTTTTTGCAGCGTGCGGCCTCCAGGCCACCATGCCATGCGCACGCGTGCCATGGGGTTTTGCTTTTTCAACAACGTCGCGATTGCGGCAAGGCACGCGTTGGAGAAGCACGGCCTCGAGCGTGTCGCAATAGTCGATTTCGACGTCCATCACGGCAACGGCACCGAGGACATATTTGCCGGTGACGAGCGCGTGCTGATGGTCGGTATTTTCCAGCATCCGTTTTATCCCTACAGCGGCACCGACCACCCCGCAGCCAATATGCTTAACATTCCGCTGCCGGCCGGGGCGGGCAGCGCCGCCTTGCGCGAGGCGGTGACCAAAGAATGGCTGCCGGCGCTCGAGGCGTTCAAGCCGCAAATGATTTTTTTCTCCGCCGGCTTTGACGCGCACGTTGATGACGACATGGCCATGCTGCGCATGACCGATGCCGATTACGGCTGGGTGACGCGGCAGGTCAAGGCCGTCGCCGACCGCCATGCGCACGGGCGCATCGTCTCCATGCTCGAGGGTGGCTATGAATTGTCGGCGCTTGGGCGCAGCGTGGTGCAGCATATCAAGGCCCTGGGCGATATCTGACAAGCGGCTGGCTGAGTTTGCCTCAGTGAGCCTTTTCGTTCGGGCGAATGCCCGGAAAGCCGCGCCAATCGGGCGTTTCCAGCCGGTTGCCCGGTCAGGGGTGTATCAATTCGAGCGGATTTAGCCGTGCTGTCCGGGTGGACAGGTGTGCGCCTCAAGCCACGGCGAGCAGTGATTTTGCCGCCTGCCGGATGCCCGCGGGTGTCAGGTCTGGCGGCCGCAGGGCGAGGGCCGCGCCATAACGCAGGTAGTTTTTCGGCATGGATTTACGGTAGGCCGGGTCGTAATGGTTTTGCAGCAAATCGGCCACCAGCGCCGGCCAGTCACCGGCCTCGATGGCGGTGTTCCAGCGCGCAATGACTTCCCTGCCGTGCAGTTCAACCAGGCAGGCGAGGCGCTCTTTGAGGCTCGCCGCATCCTGCAGGAAGTGCGCGTAGTCACCGATCAGGAATTGCACTCGAGCATCAAGCCCGGCCTCAATGTGCACGCAGTCGGCGGCGCGCATGGCATTGATCAGGGCGTCGGGAACCTGCACCTGGCCGACTTTTTTTGATTCGGATTCGACATAGACAGGGCGCGCGGGGTCAAAGCGCCGCAGTTTGTCCCAGACCATGCTCTCGAACATGCGTTGCGCCGGTTGTGGCTTGCCCGGCAGGCCGCCCAACAGCGAGCCCTTGTGGCTGGCGAGCTGTTCCAGGTCGAGTACCTGCGCGCCTTCGGCAGCCAGGGCTTCAAGCAGGCGGCTCTTGGCGCTGCCCGTTTCGCCGCAGACGACGCGAAAGGCAAAGCGCTGCGGCAGTTCGGCCAGTTGTGCCAGCACATGGCTGCGGTAGGCCTTGTAGCCGCCCTCAAGCGCCGCAGCGTGCCAGCCGATTTCGCGCAGCACATGGGCCATGGCGCCGGAGCGCTTGCCGCCGCGCCAGCAGTAGACCAGCGGCCGCCAGTCGCGTCCGTGCCCGGCAAACAGCGTTTCAAGATGGCCGGCGATATTGCGCGAGACCAGTGCGGCGCCGGCCTTCTTCGCGTCAAAGGGCGAGGCCTGCTTGTGCAGTGTACCTATGGTTGCGCGCTCGTCGTTGCTCAGTACCGGCGCACTGATCGCGCCTGGAATATGGTCATCGAGGAATTCGGCGGGCGAGCGCACGTCGATGATTTCGGCAAAATCATCGAGGCTGGCGATGCCCACCTTGTCCGGAAATTTCAAAAGGGAAGTCCTGCTGTTGGGGCAGCTTCGCACGCCAGGCCCGAGGCCGCCATTCTAAGGCCAGTGGACCTGGCGGCGGCCTGCGCCCCCCCGGCGCCCCTGGCCGGGCAGGGACATCAGCCGAGTTTGCGGCGTTCCAGTTCGACCTGGACGCCATTGCCCTCTACGACGTATTTGCCCGCGCACATACGCCGTTCTGCCGGTATTTCCTGTACCTCGTAGACCGGCAGGGGCTGTTTTTCTGTCAGGTTTACGACACGCTCGTTCATTTCTTCAACAGGGGTTCCAGGCTTTTCCATACGTTCTCCAGGATGAGCTGCTGCGCTTCCTCGGTCGGATGGAGTTGATCCTGCTGAAATAATTCCGGCCGTTGTGCCACCCCTTCCAGCAAGAACGGTACCAGCGCCAGGCGCTGTTCCTTCGCCAGGTCGGCAAAACTGCGCTGGAATTGCTCGGTGTACTTCGGGCCGTAGTTGGGCGGCATGCGCATGCCGGCGATTACCACCTTGCTGTTGCCGCCCCTGGCGGCCTTGACGATGGCGGTGAGGTTGTCGCGCAACTGCGCCACCGGCAGGCCGCGCAGGCCGTCGTTGGCGCCCAGCGCGACAACCAGCACCGCCGGCCTGGCATCGCGCATGGTGACGGCGATGCGCGCCGCGCCCCCGGCGCTGGTCTCGCCGCTGATGCTGGCATTCACAACGTTATAATTGAACTTCTTTTGTTTCAGGCGATCTTGCAATAGCGAGGGCCAGCCCGCACCTTGGCGCAAGCCGTAACCGGCTGAGAGGCTGTCGCCGTAGACGACAATGTTTGGCACGGCCGGCGCTGCGCGGGGTGTCGCGACCGATTGGGCGCAGACCGCAGCGGAAAAAGCCGGCAGTAGCAATAACAACAACCGCAACATGGCGCGCATATTCTCTTTTAACATGTCCAATCCCATTCCTTCCGCTTCAGCGCTCATCGATGTTCGCGGCCTCGCCAAAAGCGTCCCCAACGGCGATACGCAACTTGTCATTTTGCAGCAGATCGACCTCGCGGTCATGCCCGGCGAGGCGCTGGCCATAGTCGGTGCCTCGGGCTCGGGCAAATCGACGCTGCTCGGCCTGCTCGCCGGATTGGACGTGCCTTCAAGCGGAAACGTTCGCATTGCCGGGGAAGAATTATTCGAACTTGACGAGGACGGCCGCGCCGCATTGCGCGCGCGCCTGCTCGGCTTTGTCTTCCAGTCCTTCCAGTTGCTGCCGGCGCTCAACGCGCTGGAGAATGTCATGTTGCCGCTTGAACTGGCCGGTCGCGATAACGCCTTGTCCCTGGCCACCGCCATGCTCGAGCGTGTCGGCCTGGGTGAGCGCCTGCGCCACTACCCGCGCACCCTCTCCGGCGGCGAACAGCAGCGCGTGGCGCTGGCGCGCGCCTTTGTCATGCGACCAAGGCTGCTGATGGCCGACGAACCCACCGGCAACCTCGATGCTGCCACCGGCGCGGCGATCATCGACCTGTTGTTCGAGCTCAACGCCGAGGCGGGCACCACACTGCTGCTGGTCACCCATGATGAAGTGCTCGCCGCGCGCTGTGGCCGGCAGATTCGCCTGGCGGCCGGAAGAATCGTGTCGTGAACAAGCGTTTATTTCAAAATGAAGGGCTGTCATGGCCACGCTAAAGCTCGCCTGGCGCATGCTGCTGCGCGACTGGCGTGCCGGTGAGTTGCGCGTGCTGGCGCTCGCGCTGGTGCTGGCGGTGGCCAGTGTCGCCAGCGTCGGTTTTTTTGCCGACCGCGTGCGCCAGGCACTGGCGCGCGAGGCGCAACAGCTCATAGGCGCAGACCTGGTGGTGCAGGGCGACCGGCCGGTGCGCGCTGAATTGCGCGACGAACTTGCGCGGCGTGGCCTTCGCCAGGCGCAAAGCATCGGTTTTGTCAGCATGGCGCGCAAAGGCGAAGTGGCCCAGCTGGCGGGGGTCAAGGGCGTGTCGGAACAATATCCCTTGCGCGGCAGGCTGCGCATCGCGCCGCAAGTCAACACAGCGGACGCGCCGGCAACCGGCATCCCGGCTCCCGGCACGGTCTGGGTGGATGAACGCCTTGCCGCAACCCTGGGTGCGCGTGTCGGCGATGCGATTGAGCTTGGCAACAGCCTGTTCAAG
>CAMAWC010000102.1 GCA_945861875.1 Bordetella parapertussis | reverse complement strand
ACGGATCATGTGCGGGACCTGGGTCGAGGTGAAAACCACCAATTGGTTGGCTCGCTCATCCCAATGCGCGAGTACAGCCTTGCCTTCAAGCGGATTCATGACCTGGCGCGACAGGTCGTAACTGCGCTTTACCACGACGGCCGCCCCGGCCTTTTTCTGCTCAAAGGCGACATCGGCAGAAAGCGTGAGGAACAGATTGTCGTCCCAGTGGTCGTGGACGCGCGTTGCCGATCGGCGTGACTCGAATGAGTCTGCGAGGACCGGTAATTCCTCAAGATCAAGCGAAATTGTTTCGGTCAGATCTTCAGCCTGGGCGCGACTGCGCGCAACGCACATCGCGAGAGGCTCCCCGACGAACCGTACTTTGCCGAAGGCAAGAGGGGGTTGTGCCGAGGATTTGTAGCCGGGGAGGGCGGAGTCGGCGATGATGTCAGCAGCACCAACCATGTCCTGCCGGACGAATATCGCATTTTCATGGCCAGCCGGCTTGTTGATCGCGCGGATGCGGGCGTGGGCCAAGGGGCTGCGCAGGAACGCGACTTCGCGCAAATTGGCCATTGCCATGTCTGCGACGAAGTTGCCCCGACCATGCAACAGGCGCTTGTCCTCCTTGCGCAGTAGTCGTGCGCCAACTCCCTGTCCGCTCTTGCCTTCGGTATGCTCACTCATGAGACGTATTTCTAAACTGCGGCGAGCATCGGCATGTTGACATAGTGCAGTGGCCTCAATCTGAAACCGCGCGAAGACTTCCCTGGCGCGACCTCCGCAGAGGTGGCGCCGGGGAAACCGATTACGCCTCGCTCCCGCATCATCACCCGCAGACTATTTTTTCCCCGCATTTGCTTTTGCCGCGCTGGCAGAAGTGAAATTATCCAGGTTGTGTTCCGCCACGCGGAACCATTGGATTTGACTATCGCGGAAAGCAAGCCACGAAGAATACAGTTTCTTGAAATCCGGATTTTTCTCGGACAACTCGGCATAAAGTTCAAACGTTGCTTTGTAGGCCGCATCCATGACATCGCGTGGATACGCATGCAGCTTAACCCCTTGGCCGAGCAGGCGGCGCATGCCGTCAGGGTTCTTGGAATCGTACTTGGCCATCATTTTCAAGTTCTGCTCGGCACACGCGACTTCGAATGCGGCTTGGTAGGGCTTGGGCAGGGTTTCCCATTGCTTGGTATTTACAAGGGCGGTGATCTGGGCGCTACCCTCCCACCAACCGGGGGTGTAATAGTGTTTCGCCACCTTGTAAAAGCCGAGTTTCTCATCATCGTAAGGACCGATCCACTCGGCGGCGTCCACCGTGCCTTTTTCCAGCGCCGTGTAGATGTCGGCCGGCGCGATCTGCTGTGGCACCGCACCCAACTTGGAGAGCACCAGGCCACCCATTCCGCCGATGCGCATTTTCAAGCCCTTCAAGTCCTTCAGGCTTTTGATCTCCTTGCGGAACCAGCCGCCCATTTGCACGCCAACATTGCCGCAGGGGATCGGCAGGCAGTTGAACTGGGCGAATACCTCACGCACCAATTCGAGGCCGCCGCCGTAATACATCCAGGCCGCCTGCTGCCGCGAATTCAGTCCGAATGCCAGGCCTCCGTCGAAAGCCAGTGCGGTGTTCTTGCCGAAATAGTAGGTGCTCAGTGATTGGCCGCATTCAACGGTTCCCGCCTGCACTGCATCGAGAACCTGCAGACCGCCGACAATTTCGCCACCGGCAAAAGAGCGGATTTCAAACTTTCCCTCAGTGAGTTCCCCGACGCGCTTGCACAGTTCCTCCTGTGAACCGTAAATCGTGTCCAGGCTCTTGGGGAAGCTCGATACCATGCGCCACTTGATGTTGGGTAAAGTGGTGGCTGCTGCTGTCTGTGCCAATGCCGGGGCGGCCATCGCACCTATCGCCAGACCGGCACCTGATTTTGTCAAAAAATCGCGTCGTTTCATTTGATCTCCTCAGTAGCGTCAGTGTGATGCGTCAAAAAACCAGTGCTGAATCTTATACGATAAATAGCGCCCAATTTCACCCGGCGACGTCGCCAATTGTGGACGACAAGTCATGTACCTGCGTCGATTGCAGCTTTGCCAATGTACTTCACGCCGTTTTTGACGATTTGTTGGAATGCCATTTAGCATCCCCGTGGATGATGCTGTTTGGTATCTCTTGACCAGGGAGGACTTAATGCTCAGTGCTCTAACGGTTCACGTGTTTGAAGATTAGATTGATACGGGCGCATTAGTCAAGTGGCAAAGAGCAGTTTCGACCGGGGTGATACTTCACTGTCAGGCTGGCGCATGCGGTTGCACCAAATGGTGCGGCGCAACTTGACCATCGCCGGGTGGCATGCTTGAATCGTTGATGCTCTAACGATTATATGGTTCAATGACAAAGAATTTAAGGGCGACACAAGTGGGAGGGATGCTTGAAGGGAGGCAGCGCAGATAAAGGATTCCGGGGTCCCGGGCGCGAAGGCGGGAGCTCGGCCTCAGCTGGGGCCTCCCTGGGCCACACAATTTGGGACCGGCCAGGCTACCTTGTCCGTCGGTTGCACCAAATTCACGTGGCAATGTTCCTCGATCACGTCGCCGAGGGGCGCGTAACACCGATTCAGTACGGATTGCTCAGCATCCTGGTCAGCCGCCCGAACATTGACCAGTTCACCATCGGCGAGGAACTCGGCCTGGATCGATCCAATGTGGCGGGTATTCTCAAACGGCTCGAATCACGTAAGTTCGTAACACGGGTTGTAGACCCCGCCAACAGGCGCCGCAAGTTGTGCCTGACGACGGCGATGGGCGCAGAGTTCGTGCGACGCCACCAGCGGAATATGCAACGTTCACAAAACAGGCTGCTGGCGCCGCTCACAGAGCAAGAGCGCGAATTGTTCGTGCAGCTGCTCGCCCGCCTGGTCGAGGGTAACGACGAGAGCGGTCGCGCGTTGCTTCGTCCCGGGGGGGTGTCGCTGAGTGAGCGTCGCCGTACGAAGGAAAAGCTCGAGCACGCTGCGCGCATCGCACCATTGAAGAAGCCACGCAGGACGCGCCGAGCTTGAGTTTGAGAAAAAGTCTGCGCCCTTATTTTGTTTAATCGATTCTTCCGTCAACGACGCAAAGGAGAAATATGATGCCCTGCCAAACGATTCGTAAAATTTCAAGGCTGGTGTGCGCTACGGCGATTGTTTTTGTTAGCGCCACTGCCAACGCGCAAAACTGGGACATGCCGACCGGCTACGCGCCGACCAATTTCCATACCGTGAATAACACCGCATTTGCCGAAGCCGTGGGCAAAGCCTCTGCAGGCAAGCTCACGATCAAGGTGCACCCGGGTGCATCACTCTACAAGATGCCGGAAATAAAGCGTGCCGTGCAGCAGGGCCAGGTACCCATCGGCGAGGTGCTGATGGTGACGCTGGTAAATGAAAATCCACTTTACGCGGTGGACGGCTTGCCTTTTCTCGCGGACAGTTACGATTCGGCCCGGAAGCTTTGGTCGGTACAGCGCCCGTACATTGAGAAATTGCTAGACGCGCAAGGCCTTATGCTGTTGTACGCGGTGCCGTGGCCGCCGCAAGGCCTGTTTGTTCCGAAGGAGGTGACCAGTGTCGCAGACATGAGCGGACTCAATTGGCGCGCCTACGACAAGCAGACCGCACGGATGGGCGAAATATTCAAGGCGCGCCCGGTAACCATACAGGCCGCCGAAGTGGCGCAGGCCCTGGCCACCGGTCGTATCAACTCGCTGGTTTCCTCGGCCCAGTCCGGGGTTGATTACAAGGCCTGGGAGTCGGTAAAGTTTTTCTATGATGTGCAGGCATGGCTGCCCAAGAACATGATTATTGCCAACAAGGCCGCCTTCAATTCGCTCGAAAAACCCGTGCAGGCTGCGGTGTTGGCCGAAGCGCGCAAAGCCGAGGACGCCGGTTGGGCCTTGAGCAAGACGACGGCCGAATCGACCAAACAGACGCTGGCTGCCAACGGAATGAAAGTCGCCGGCCCGAGTCCCAAACTTTCCGGTGAGCTGTCGGCAGTGGGCAAGCAGATCGTGGATGAATGGCTGGCCACGGCAGGAGCGGACGGCAAGGCGTTGGTGGATTCATTCCGAAAGTAGCCCGCCTGCTTCCACTAACAGCAAGTAGAGGTGCGCCTCATGTCTGGTGTGCTTGACTGGTATTTCCGGGCAACGAACGCGCTCGCGGCGACCTGCTTTGTTGCGGTCGCGGTGCTGGTGCTTTATCAACTGGGGGGGCAGGTCTTTCCTTACGTGCCACGCTCCGCCGACGAGTTTGCCGGTTACTGCATGGGCGCATCGGCTTTTCTTGGGCTGGCCGATGCGTTGCGTTCGGGCGATCATATCCGCGTTACGCTTGTTACCGAGCGTTTTCCGCCAAGGGGCAGGCGTTTTCTAGACTGGGTGGCATTGGCCACCGGCCTCGGCCTTGCGGTCTGGATTGCCTGGTACACCGCGCGCCTCGCAATAGTGTCGTGGCAGTTGGACGACGTGAGTTCGGGTCTGATCGCACTGCCGATGTGGGTGCCGCAGGGGGCCATGGCCTGGGGTGCGATTGCGTTCGTGGTAGCTATGCTCGAGCTGGCCATGAAAATGCGCGGCGGCGCGCCGTTGCCCGGTGGCGGAGATATGCAGGAATTTAATGCCGACCGCTGAGCTCTCTGGTATTTACGCCGGACTGATTGTCGCGGCACTGCTGGGCTTGCTCGCGCTCGGCGTGTGGATTGGGCCCGCCCTTGTCGGGGCGGGACTGATCACGATGGTGCTTTTCTCGACCAAGCTGCCCGGCGATGCTATGGCGACTACCATGTTCGGTTCCATTACGGCCTGGACGCTGACCGCGCTGCCGCTTTTCATCTGGATGGGGGAGGTGTTGTATCGTTCGCGGATCTCCGAATACATGTTCAAGGGCCTTGCACCCTGGATGTCATTGCTTCCGGGACGCCTGTTACAGGTTAATGTCGCCGCCTCAATGGTGTTCGCCGCCATCTCGGGCTCATCCGCCGCCACCTGTGCCACCGTTGGCAAGATTACCATCCCTGAATTGCAGAAGCGCGGTTACCCGGAAAACATGATTGTGGGTTCACTCGCCGGGGCCGGCACGCTTGGACTCTTGATTCCGCCTTCGATCATCATGATCGTCTATGCGGTGTCGGCCGATGTCTCTATCAACAAGTTGTTTGCCGCCGGGGTCATTCCCGGCATCGTGCTGGGCGGGATGTTCATGTTCTACAACGGCGTATGGGCGCTGCTGAATCCTGGCAAGATTCCCGCGGACGATCTGAAAATGACGTTTGGCGAACGGATGAAAGCTTCACTGCATCTGCTGCCTGTGCTGCTCTTGATTTGCGCCGTTTTGGGCTCGATTTACACCGGCATCGCCACCGCCACCGAGTCGGCCACCATCGGCGTGCTCGGCGCATTCATTCTTGCGGCATTCCATGGCGGCGTAACCTGGGAGTTCTTCAAAGGCACCGTGGTTGGCGCGATGCGCACTACCACCATGATCATGTTGATCATCGCCGGGGCGTCGTTTCTGGGACTGGCGATGGGTTTTTCCGGTATCCCGCGTCATCTGGCGGAGTGGGTCGGGAAATTCGGCCTGTCACAAGGTGATCTGTTAATTGCGCTTACTGTGCTGTACGTCATACTGGGCTGCCTGCTGGACGGCATATCGATAGTGCTGCTCACCATGGCGGTGGTGATGCCGATGACCAAGGCCGTGGGTATTGACCCGCTATGGTTTGGGATCTACATCGTAATCGTGGTCGAGATGGGGCAGATCACTCCACCTGTCGGATTCAATCTGTTTGTACTGCAGAACGCGCTCAAACGTGACATCGGCTACGTTAGCCGGGCCGCGCTGCCGTATTTTTTCATCATGTTGCTGATGTTGCTGATTATCTGGTTGTGGCCGGGCCTGGTCAGTTGGTTACCTTCACGCATGACCAACGCCTGAGACCTCCCGTTTTTTCAACATTGACGCTGTAGCCCAATCGCAACAATGCAAAGAATAAACTCTATTTTTCATACCCCCCACCTTTCGGAGGCAAGAAATGGCTGACCTTTCAGTAGATTTTTGCGGCATCAAATTCAAGCACCCAGTGATCATTGCTTCGCTTGAGACCACCAATAGTCCGGAAGTGCTGCGCGAGTGCGTGGACGCAGGGGCGGCCGGCATGATCGTAAAGACGCTGACCGACATCGAGGACATGGCACGCCTGACCGAAAACTCGAAATACGCGATCCTTAACGAGAAGAACGAACTCATCAAGGGAAAGGTCAACAAGAATTTTGTGTTTTACAGCCGCTCCGGCTATTCAAGCATGCATTTTCGCGATTGGGTGCCGCACCTGATAGAAATGCGCAAATATGCCGCCGACCAGGGTTCACACCTCATAGGCAGCGCCGGAGGCAAAACGGTGCAAAGTTGGGTCGACATCTGCCGGACGATTGAGGACGCCGGTCTGCCTATGGTGGAGCTCAACTTTGGCTGCCCGCATCCCGCGATGATGCCGGGAGTGCACGGTGGCTCGATGATTGGTCAGGATCCAGAGATGGCGCGGGAGGTAACCGCCCGTGTCTGCGAGGCAGTGAAAATTCCGGTGGTCATCAAACTGACGCCGGATCAATCGCGCGTGGTGGATGTGGCGCGCGCGGTAAAGGAGGCGGGTGCCGCGGGCGTGACTGCGACCAACCGTTACACAGGATTTTCAGTTGATATCGAAACCGGCCAGCCGAGACTCGGCGGTCCGGCCGGTATCGGCGGAACCTGGGCCAAGCCGCTTTCGTTGCGCTGGGTTCACCGTATCTACAACGAGCTGCAAATGCCTGTAACGGGCTCCAACGGCATTTACGATCACCGTGATGTGGTCGAATTCATCATGACCGGCGCTCCGATTGTGCAGGTCGGCTCGATCCTGATGCTCAAGGGCATCAAGTACCTGCCTTCCATTATTTCCGGCCTGGAAGAGTTCATGGACAAGCACGGCTACCCGGATGTCAATTCCATGCTTGGCATCGCCTCGCGACGCTCGGTGAAGGACTATGGCGACCAGTTCAAGAAGCCGCGCATGCACAGTGAGGTCGCCGTCGATGCCTGCAAAAATCCGCAATGCACCATCTGCATCCAGACGTGTTTCTACGATGCGCTGATTCAGTCCCCCGGCAAGGTCGGCACTTTGCACGCCAACTGTATCGGCTGCGAAATGTGTACTCAAACCTGCCCGTTCGGTGCCACCGGAATGCACACCACCACGGAAGAGGCGCGCGCGATGCAGCCGTTTTTCCAGATTCCGCCCGAGGTGTTTGAGAAAGGCAAATTCGACAAGGGCTTCGATCGGGGCATCAAGCTGTCAAAAGTAAAAGGCTGAATCCGCCGTCCGGGACCAGATATAGGTAACTACCAATGCTCTTTCGTTTCGCCTTCGACATTGGAGGCACTTTTACTGATCTAGTCCTGCTTGGCAGCGACGGAATGGTGCGCACCGCCAAGGTGCTGAGCGACCATGATGACGTGGTCGCCCCAATAACAACAGGCCTCGCGCGGATGCTCAAGGATCACGGCATTCCCATCGAGCAGGTAAGCGATGTCGTCGCCGGAGCAACCACTGTCGTGACCAATCTGGTGATTGAGCGCAAAGGCGCGCCGACCGGGCTCATAACTACAGCGGGATTTCGCGACGTGATAGAGATCGCACGCGAGTTGCGGTACGATCTTTACGACCTGACCGCGCCGGGGCCCGATCCAGTCATTCCGCGCGAGTTGCGCTTCGAGGTGAACGAGCGCGTTGACGCCCGGGGGGCGGTGATCACAGCGCCGAGTGATGAAGAAGTAACGCAAGTGGCGCTCAAATTGAAGGCAGCCAGGGTCCGCGCAATCGCCGTGTGCTTTCTGCACAGCTACGCCAACCCGGGGCACGAGCAGCGGGTCAGGGAAATCATTCAGCGAGTAGCGCCCGAGATTGCGGTGTCCCTTTCGTCCGAGGTGCTTGGCGAGATGCGCGAGTACGAACGCACCGTCGCCACCGTGCTGAACGCCTACGTCATGCCGATGGTCGGCAGTTACCTTGGCAGGATCGAGGACGGCCTTAAGGCATTCGGCGTAAACGCGACGTTGCGCATTATGCAATCGAACGGCGGGGTGATATCGCGCGAATTCGGCGAACGCATGCCGATCCGCATGCTCGAGTCCGGTCCGGCGGCGGGCGCCCTGGGCGCCGCGCATTCCGCCCGCATCGCGAAGATGCTCGACGTAATCGCCTTTGATATGGGCGGCACCACGGCAAAAGCCTGCCTTATTACAAACGGAATGCCATCGGTAACCACTGAGTTTGAGGCGGCGAGGTTGCAACGCTTTAAAAAGGGCAGCGGTCTGCCCGTCCGCCTTCCAACGGTTGATCTGATCGAGATCGGTGCTGGCGGCGGCAGCATTGCGCATGTGGATATGACGGGCCTCTTGAAGATTGGTCCCGGCAGCGCCGGATCCAATCCCGGTCCCGCCTGCTACGGCCTGGGCGGCACGCAGCCGACCGTTACCGATGCGGCCTTGCTCCTCGGCTATCTCGATCCACAAGGTACATTGAGCGGCGTGGTGCGCATGCATCCAGACTTGGCCGAGCGCGCGATCGAGGAGCACGTCGCGCGCCCGCTGGGCCTTACCGTGATGGAGGCGGCCAATGGAATTCACCGCATCGTATGTGAACACATGGCCGCGGCGGTCAAGATTCATGCAGTGGAAAATGGCAAGGACGTGCGTCGATTCACTCTACTCGCATTCGGCGGCGCCGGGCCGATTCACGCGCGCGAAGTCGCCCGCCGAGCGGGTTGCAGTGAAATACTCGTGCCGGCGAATGCCGGTGTGTTCTCGGCTTTTGGTTTGCTGGTGGCGCCGATGAAGGTGGACATGGTTCGCACACGTTTCACCCGGATATCCGACATAGACTGGAGCGCCACCGAAGCCCTGCTCGTCGAGATGGAAACCACATTGCGCATGGAGCTTGTTTCAGCCGGTGTGCCGCCTGCGGAAATTCAGTTCCGCCGAACCGCAGATATGCGCTACGTTGGGCAAGGCTTCGAAGTCGAAACGGAACTTCCTGCGGTTCTCGTTGCGTCAAAAATGGCTGAGATCGAAAAAACCTTCCAAGCGGCCTATACCGCACGCTTCGGGGGCCATCTGGAGGGGCAGCGCCTTGAGGCGGTCAACTGGCGCGTCGAGGGCTTCGCCGCAGCCCCGGCGGCGCCGGTTCGCCCATATTCGAAAACCAAGACGGTGAGAGAAGCAGCGAAGCGCTCCCGCAAGGCCTTTTTTCCCGACGTGAACGTGTTCCTTGATACGCCGGTGATCGCGGAAGAAATGCTGCGTGTGGGGGTGTTGCTGAACGGTCCGGCATTGGTTGAGCAAGCAGGTTCGACCGTGGTCATAGGGCCGGGCGATCGCTTCACGATGGACGACGCCGGCAATATCAGGATCACGCTGGGGCCGCGCTCCGACCACGTTGATGGAGTCGGGAGAGAGGAAAAAACATGAATCCCATCGATCTGGAGATATATTGGAACCGACTTATCGCGATTGCCGACGAAGCGGGCGCCACTTTGAAGCGAACTTCGTTCTCTACAGTCGTGCGCGAATCGAATGACTTCGCGTGCGTCCTGCTCGATACGGAGGCGCGGCTGGTGGCGCAGTCCACGCTCAGCATTCCCGGGTTTATCGGCACCGCGCCACTGTCTCTGAGGGGTATGCTCAAGGTGTTTCCGCTGGAGACGCTTCGCTCGGGTGACATCCTGTTTACCAATGATCCCTGGGTCGGCACCGGTCACTTGCCCGATGCGACCATGGCGGCACCGATCTTTACCGTTGGCAAGAATGGTGCCCCAGGAAAGTTGATTGCTTTTTCCATAGCAGTGGCGCACCTGTCCGATATCGGCGGACGGCAGTGGTCGGCCGACGCCGGTGAGATGTACGAGGAAGGCATTCGCTTCCCTGTCATTAAACTCGCAGATGAGGGGCGTATCAATCCGTGGGTGATGCAGATGCTGGAGGCCAATGTCAGACTTCCACAGCAGGTTCGCGGAGACATTGAGGCGCAGATGGGTGCGCTCCGCGTGGCCGAACGGCGGCTGGTAGAGATGCTCGAGGAATACGGCCTTACGGATATTCGCGATATTGCAGAGGCTATTTTCAAGGCATCGGAGGAGGCGGCGCTGCGCGAATTGCGCCTTATCCCGCCCGGGACATATCACGGCAGTGTTGAATCAGACGGCTGGGACGAGAAGGTGCGCATTCAAGCCGCTGTCATTGTGACAAATGACGGTGTTACGGTTGACTATAGCGGCAGCACGGCGCAAGTGCGCTACGGTATCAACGAAACCTTCAACCATACCTACGCTTACACGATATATCCGTTTAAATGCCTGCTATCACCAGGTATCCCGAACAACGATGGTTTCACGCGGTTGTTCAAGGTCATTGCGCCAGAGGGCAGTATCGTCAACGCCCGCCCACCCGCGGCGGTCGGTGCGCGCCATCTTATTGGCCATCAGTTGCAGGCTGCCGTGTTCGAGGCTTTGGCGAAGGTAATGCCGGGGCGGGTGCAGGCTGACAGCGGCACGCCCCTGTGGTCGGTGCTGATGCGCGGCGTAGACGCGGTCAACGGCAACTCCTTCTCCACCATTTTATTCTTCAACGGTGGCATGGGCGCGATGCGTGAGCGGGATGGTCCGCCGGCCTCTGGCTTTCCGGCCAATATCTCCAATACCCCGATAGAAGTAGCCGAAACACTCGCACCGGTGCTGTTTCGGTGCAAGCGTCTGGCTGATGGTTCTGGTGGTGAGGGCGGACACCGCGGTGGCATGGGGCAGGTCGTTGCGTTTGAGTCGCGCTGGCCGGGCCTGATGCGGGTGTCTTTGCTGACCGATCGGACGCGGATACCGGCCAAGGGCATTCTCGGCGGGACGCCGGGGCGTGTCGGCCATGTGCTGTGCAACGGCAAGCCCGTGGAAAATCCGAAAGGCGTGGTGGAATTGGTCGAGGGCGATATGCTCGAATTGGCGTTGCCTGGCGGTGGTGGTTACGGCAGGGCTTGAGCTAAGGCGTTAGTTAGCTATGTTCGCGCAAGAGCATGTAAGCCTGACCCGGTAACAGCGCTCGCTTCTACTCAGTCGATCTTGCTCTCGTCCTTGTACATGACATGATGGCGTTTTTCGCGCACCCATTCGTCGATTTGCCCGGCCGACATGTAGTTGTCCATGTTGAATTTGTCCCAGCTCATGATTTGCGGCAGGGTCTTTTTCCAGCGCTTGTAGGGCGGCTTGGCCGGCGGACCGAAGAGAATAATATCGATGACCGCGAGTTCGTCCGGGATGCCCAGCAGGGGCTTGAGGGCGTTTTGCGCCGCCTCCTGGCCGATGGCGGTGACCCACCAGACGTTGTAGCCCAGGGCCGCGGCGGCAAGGTGGGCCGACATGGTTGAAGCGGCGACCGACTGCAGCAGGATGCGTTCGGCATTCTCGTGGTACTGCTTGTCCAGCGCCGAGCCGTCCATCAGCACCGGAAAGGCGCGCGTCCAGCGAAAGTCCGAGGCGACGACGATAAAGCCCGGCGCGTCCTCGAGACCGCGGTAGTTGGGCGTCGGGAATTTCATTTTCATCTTGGCGCGCAGGCGCTGTTCCTCGACAAAATAGTCGGCGATGGCCTTTTTTGTCTCCGGCCTGGTGACGACGATGTAATGCCAGGGCTGGGCGTTGGCACCCGAGGGGCCGTGGCGCGCCGCTTCGAGGATCAGCTCGTAGTGCTCCCTGGGAACGACATAGGACGGATCGAACTGGCGCGTGGTCATGCGGTTGCGCACCACGTCCATCAGGGCGTTGTAGCGGTCCATCTGGTTGAGATTGCTCATGTCGTGCTCCTTCGGTTCGGCTTCAGGTCAATTCGCCACGCCGCAGCTTGTAACGCTGGATCTTGCCGTTTTCGGTGCGTGGCAGACTGGTGACGAACTCTAGCGCACGCGGGTATTTGTAGGGTGCGATGGTGTTCTTGACCAGGTCCTGCAGGGCCCTGGCGGTGGCATCGCCGGCGGCATGGCCGGCGCGCAGCACCACGTAAGCCTTGACGATTTGTCCGCGCGCCTCGTCCGGCACGCCGACGACGCCGCACTCGGCCACCGCAGGGTGGGTCAGCAGCACGTCCTCGACCTCCGGTCCGGCGATGTTGTAGCCGGCGCTGATGATCATGTCGTCGGTGCGCGACTGGTACCAGTAGTAACCGTCTTCGTCCATGAGGT
>CAMAWC010000101.1 GCA_945861875.1 Bordetella parapertussis | reverse complement strand
CGCGTCGAACAGATGCAGGCCGAGGGCGTGGCGTTCCGCACCGGTATTTTCGTCGGCAAGGATGCGCTACCCGCGACCATTGGCAACGACAGCAAGACCACCGTTTCACCCGACAAACTTCTGGCCGAATTCAACGCCGTGGTCATCGCCGGCGGCGCCGAGCTGCCGCGCGACCTGCCGGTGCCCGGGCGCGAGCTCGAGGGCGTGTACTACGCCATGCAATTCCTGCCGCAGCAAAACAAGGTCAACGCCGGCGACAAGTTGAAGGCGCAGACCATGGCCACCGGTAAGCACGTCGTCGTCATCGGCGGCGGCGACACCGGCTCGGATTGCGTCGGCACCAGCAATCGCCACGGCGCGGCCAGCGTGACGCAGTTCGAACTGCTGCCGCAACCGCCGGAAACCGAAAACAAGCCGCTGGTATGGCCTTATTGGCCGACCAAGCTGCGCACCTCCTCGTCGCACGAAGAAGGCTGCGAGCGCGACTGGGCCGTCGCCACCAAGCGCTTCGAGGGCAAGGACGGCAAGGTGACCAAGCTCATCGCCGCGCGCGTCGAGTGGAAGGACGGCAAGATGCAGGAAGTGCCCGGCTCCGAGCACGAAATGAAAGCCGACCTGGTACTGCTCGCCATGGGCTTTGTCAGCCCGGTGCAATCGGTGCTCGACGCCTTCGGGGTCGCCAAGGACGCGCGCAACAACGCCAAGGCCACCACCGACGGCGTTGGTTGCTATGCCACTTCCGTGTCCAAGGTATTCGCCGCCGGCGACATGCGGCGCGGGCAGTCGTTGGTGGTGTGGGCGATCCGCGAGGGGCGCCAGTGCGCACGCGCGGTGGATGAGTTTTTGATGGGGTCGTCCGACCTGCCAAGGTAAGCCTGTCGGCTGGAGAACCGCTCTGGTAGCGGGTTTCCGACCATTCGCCTCTCTCGGCGAGTAGCCGTCATTCCCGCGAAAGCGGGAATCCATGGGGTTGATTCCTCGCTACGCGAGCTTCGTCTTTCTCTTGAGTTTGTGGTTTCACTCCCCTGCGGGGAGCGAGTCCCTTCTTTTGCTTCGCCAAAAGAAGGAACCAAGAAAAGGCGACCCGAAGGTGACGGTCGCTTCGCGACTGCCCTGCGATGCTCGCGCCAATGGGCCGGGACCTAAACTCGGCCCTGCGGGCCTCAGACATAGGTCCCGGACGACTCCCATCGGCGCTGCGCTTCTCGGCGTCCCCTACGGGAGGGAAGGTCAAAAGCAAAACCAAACCATGCCATGCGACGTTTTGGCGTTTGACTTCGGGGCCCCTGCGGCGCCGCCGAGGAGCGCAGGCGAAGCGGGGGCCTTCCGGCCCTTATGTTTGAGCCGCGTAGCGGCGAGTTTAAGGGCCGGCCCGCTTTGACGAGCACCACAGGGCACCCCGAAGGGGCGGCGTCGGGGGTGTGTTTTCTTTGGTTACTTTATTTTGCACAAGCAAAAGAAAGTGACTCGCTCCCCGCAGGGGAGTGAAACCGCGAGATCAAGAGAAAGGACAAACCTCGCTCCCCGCAGGGGAGTGAAACCGCAAGTTCAAGAGTAGTGCGTCACACGCACAACGAAGAAGCAAACCCATGGATTCCCGCTTGCGCGGGAATGACGGCAGTGGCCGCAGGCATGGCGGACCGGCGCTGAATGGCTGGAAACACGCTCCAGTAGGGCATCTTGGCTTCGGCCGCGCTTCGCGCTTAACGTTCGCTCTGCTCACGTTAGCCTTCGCCGCAACAAGCCCTGCGGGCGTGTTGTCAGCCATAGCCAGAATGACTAACCCTTACCTTTTCCCTTGCGAGGCAGCAACACCGTCGCCGGCGCACCAACATGCCTGTGCACACTCAACGGCACTTCCCATGCACGTCGCTGCACTTCATCGAGGTAAGGCTGCGCCTTTTCATACCCCTCCCGCAGGCGCGATAATTCGGTGCGCACCGCCGGCATCAAGCCGGCGACTTCTTCGCGCAAGGCTGTCTCATCCACGCTCAGCAGCTTGCGCTCCTCGATTACCACGCGGCCGTTGACGATGACCGTATCGATGGCACGGCCGCTGTCGGAGTAGACCAGCTGCCGGATCGCGCTGTTAAAGGGCACGTAGGCGATGTCATCGAGGTCGATCAGCGCGAGGTCGGCCTTAAAGCCGGGCTTGATCGCGCCCAGCGTCGTGCCCAGTCCGGCCGCGCGCGCCCCGCCGATGGTGCCGGCGCGAAACGCATCCACGGCGCCCGTGCCGGTGGGGCCGGGCGAGCTCACCGCGGTGAGCAGGCAGAACAGTTTCATCACCTGCAGCAGGCTTTGCACGTCGCTGCAGCTGCAGTTGTCGCAGCCCAGTGCCAGGTTCACGCCGTTGGCGCGGTAGTCCATCACCGGCGCGACGCCGTTCTTTAGCTTGAGGTTGCTCAGCATGTTGAGCACGACGTTGGTGCCGGTCGCGCCGAGCAACTCGATTTCATCGTGTTCGGGCCACACGCCGTGGGCGATGCTCACGTTCGGGCCGAGCAGGCCGGTGGCCTCGAGCATGCGGATGGCCGAGCCGCCGTAATCGGGCAGGTTCAGCTGCGAGAACACCCGCTGCATGCGCGTCTCATAGACATGCGTATAGACCGGCAGGCCGAGCTTTTTGGACAGGGCCGCCACCGCCTCGAGCAGGCCGGGCGAGCAGCGCTGCGGCGCCGACGGGCTGAGCGCCCAGCGCAGCATGCCGTCGCGATCGCCCAGGCGCTTGATCTGGCGCTCGACAAAATCCATTTGCGGGCCGGGCGCCTCGACGTTGTTGCCTATGGCCGCGTGCATCGCCGCGGGCGCGATTTCGCGTATCCACGGAATGGTGTCCACTTGCGACTTGTCGCGCAGCGTGACCGAAAACACCACCCGTATGCCGGCGTCGCTATAGGCGTCCAGTATGGTGTCGAGCACCTCTTCGTTTGCCGGGGAGAAATTGCTGAAGTCCTGCACCGTGGTAATGCCGTTCCTGAGGCAGTCGATGGCGCCCACCAGGGTGCGTGCGCGCACCTCGGCCAGGCTGCGGCGCGTGCCAAGGGGGCTGGCCATCATGCTCCACGAATCGAGCATCAGGTCTTCCATCATGCCCTTGGCGAGGATGTCGTTGGAGTGATAGTGCGAATTGACCAGCCCCGGGATGGCCAGCTTGCCGTGGGCCTCGATGATGTCGGCGCCGCGCGTGTGCTCCTCCACCATGTGCAGGTGCGGCGCGACGGCGCGGATGCTGTCGCCCTCGATCAGGATGTCTTGTACCGGCGGCAGGTCGGTGTCGCCGTCAAGGTCGAGCACGCGCGCACCGCGAATCAGGAGTTTTGTCATGCACTTATTTTAGTCGGTTCGGTGTCCGCGAACGCGGGAATTTCAGGCACGCGGCCGCATCGCCATTGCGGCAGGCTATTTTTTCTCCACCAGCTCCGCCTTGTACTCGTTGACAAAGGCGTAGCGCTCGTTGATCTGCTGGCGCAGTTCGGCCGCGGGTATGACCTTGGAAAAGACGCCGAATTTTTTCTGCTTTTCGATGTGTTCCGGGTTCTCGATGGCCTTGGTCGCCGCCTGCACCAGGCGTTGCACACGGTCGGCGGGCACGCCCGGGCCGGTCTGCAGGTAAATCACCTCGTTGATGTTCGGTACCTTGAACCCCAGTTCATCGGTGGTCGGTGTCGAGGGCAGCGCGGGATCGCGGCCGTCGCGAAACACCGCCAGGAAGGTCACCTTGTCGGCGTTGCGCGCCGTGCTCGAACCGCCGATCGCCACATCGACGTGCCCGCCCGAGAGCGCGACAAAAGCCGGGGCGCCGCCGGCAAAGGGAATCGGTTCGATGTTCAGGTTGAGCTTGGAGCGCAGCAGCATCAGTTGCAAGTGGCTGGGGCCGCCCTGGCCGAGGGATGCGACCGTCACGCGCTGCGAGCGCGCCGTTTTTACAAAATCATCAAAGGTGCGCATCTTCGAATCGTTGCGCACATACAAGTTAAAGGCGTTGACGAACCAGCCCACCAGCGGCTGCAATTCCTTGGTCTTGTATTCGGCGTCGTAGACGATTTCTCCGAGCACCTCCTCGGGCATCGCCTCGGTCATGATCGAATAGCCGTCGGGCTTGGAACGGTACAACTGCGTGCGGGCGATGCGCCCCGAGGCGCCGCGCACATAATCGAACACCGTGCTGATGCCCTGCTCGGCAAGATAGGGCTGCAACTGGCGCGACGAGGTGTCGATGAGGCCGCCCGCAGACTGGTAAATGATCCATTTGACCGGCTGCGACGGGTAGGCCTGCGCTGCGGCCATGCCAGGCAACAAGCCCAGTCCGGCGCCGGCCAGCGCGCCTTTTCCGGCGGTCTTGAGGAAGGCACGGCGGGTGAATTCGGATTTCATGGCAACGGCCCTTCGCAGTTAAAAGAGACATCGTACACAAACCGTTTGAAAAGATAAGGCCGGCACAGTATTGGTGCGAATGCGCGCACCCCGGTGCATGGCGCCCGCCTTCCGGCATGGCGCGGCAGGGATGGGGAGGACACGCCAATTCAAAACATTTAAAACTTAAAATGCCCGCCAGTCGGGCATTTGCGCTATATTGGTGTGACTTTTTTGTCACTATTTCCTCCCCGGGAGCCACGCCATGGCGGCCAAACCACCGAGCGTCAAGCTGCGCAGCGGACTGCGCGACAAGATCAACGGGCGGCTCGAACAGCTTGCCCTGACGCGCGACGACGCGGCCGCGCTGCTGGGCCTTGCACCCGCACAACTCAGCCGCCTGCGCGCCGACCGCGACATCTTCACCCTCGACCGCCTGGTCGATGCCGCCGCGGCCCTGGGCATCAGCGTGCGCCTGCAGGCGACACGGCCGTATCACGGCAAATGAGCGCGGTGCCGCTCGACTAATACCCCCTCCGTCATTCCGGGTCGCCGCAGGCGAACCCGGAATCCATGGGGTTCGCTGCCACGCGACGAAACCCACCCCATGGATTCCGGGTTCCGCTACGCGGCCCCGGAATGACGAATAAAATTCCACTTGAGCAACCGCAACGAATCAAACCGCAACGAAACATCCTCCGGAACCAACCATGACCCATGCCCACGACCACGCCCACCACGGCAACCCCATCGATATTCACGCGCACTTTTACCCGCAGGAATTCCTCCAGGCCATCGCCAAGGCCGGCCCGTCCTGCGGCGCCGAGATAGGTGAGGTCCCCGGCAAGGGCATGACGCTCAAGGTGGCCGACATCCAGCTGCCGCCGCTGTCGCCGCAGTTCGTGCACATGGACGCCCGCCTCGAGGCCATGGAAACCCAGGGCGTGGCCGTGCATGCGCTGTCGCTGTCACTGCCCATGGTCGACTGGGCCAAGCGTGATTTTGCGCACAAGCTCTCGGAGATCTACAACGACGCTGCGGCCGCCGCCTGCATCGCCCACCCCGGAAAGCTGATCAACTTTATTTCGCTGCCGATGAACGAGCCGGACCTGGCCATTCGCGAGCTCGAGCGCGCCGCCAAGCTGCCCTCGACGCGCGGCGTCTATCTTTCAACGCAAATCAGCGGCCACGATTTGTCCGATGAAAAATTCTTTGCCATCTACGCCGCCATCGAGGCGGCCGGGCTGCCGATATTCCTGCACCCGTCCGAAGTCATCGGCACCGAGCGCCTGAAAAAATTCTATTTGCACAACCTCCTGGGCAACCCGTTTGAGACGGCCATCGCCGCCGGCCACCTGATTTTCGGCGGCGTGCTCGACCGCTTCCCGAAAATCACCTGGGTGCTGCCGCACGCCGGCGGCGCATTCCCCTACCTGATCGGCCGCCTGCAGCGCGGCTACGACAAGCGCCGCGAGCCCTATCCGTGCAAGCTCGGCCCCACCGAATACCTGCGCCACTTTTACTACGACACCATCAGCTACGCCGACAAGCCGCTGCAATACCTCAAGGACCTGGTCGGGGCGGACCGCATCATGATGGGCAGCGACTACTGCTTCCCCATCGCCTACGAAAAGCCGGTCGAAGTCGTCACCGCGCATCCGGGGCTCAATGCCGAGGAGCAGGCGCTGATTCTCGAGGGTAATGCGCGCAGGTTGTTGCGGCTGTAACGACGCGCGTCGCGGAGCGACGAACCCCATGGATTCCGGGTTCGCCTGCGCCCTTGCAGGGCGCACATCGGCCGGTAGGCCGATCTCGCTCAGCCGGCGCGGAGCGGTGCTCCGCGAAACCCCGGCTTCGCCCCCGGAAAGACGCTCTCTCCCGTAGTTACGGGGCCGCGGAATAACACCTTCTTCCGTCGTTCCGGGGCCGCGAAGCGGAACCCGGAACCCATGGGGTTTGCACCCGATTGGAAGGCCCCTCAATCCACCCCGAGATTCCCCGCCTTGATCACGGCGCGCCAGCGCTCCATGTCTTCTTTCATGTGCGCGGCCATTTCGTCCGGGGTGTTGCCTACCGGGTCGGCGTTGAATTCGGCAAGGCGCCTGATCATCTCCGGCTGGCGCAGGATTTGCGCGATGTTCTCCGACAGCTTTTGCGTGATTTCGCGCGGCGTTTTGGGCGGCGCGACCACGCCAAACCAGGTTACCGCCACCACGCCGGGCACGATCTCGTCCATCGCCGGCACGCCGGGAAAGGCCGGCAGGCGGTTCTTGCTTGTTACCGCCAGCACCTTGAGTTTGCCGCTGCGGATGTTCTGCGCCGCCGCGCCGGGGTTGCCGAACATCATGTCGACGCGGCCCGCCAGGAGATCGGTGAGCGCCGGCGCGTCGCCCTTGTAGGGCACGTGGGTGATGCTGACGCCGGTTTTCATCTTGAATAGCTCTGCCGTCAGGTGCGCCGTCGAGCCGTTGCCCTGTGAGGCGTAAGTGAGCTTGCCCGGATTGGCTTTGGCGTAGGCGATCAGCTCCTGCACGCTATTCACCGGCAGTGACGGGTGCACCATCAGCACATTGGGCACCGTCGCCAGCACCGATACCGGCATGAATTTGGTCGAGTCGTAACCGAGCTTGGGATAGAGGCTGATATTGATGGTCAACGAAGGCGGCGGGGCGGCGAGCAGGGTGTAGCCGTCGGGCTCGGCGTTATAGACATACTCCGCGCCGATATTGCCGGCCGCGCCGATACGGTTCTCGATGATTACCGACTGCCCCAGGCGCTGGCCCAGTTGCTCGGCAATCAGTCGCGGCATCAGGTCTGCGCTGCCCCCCGGCGGGTTGGGCACCACCATGCGGATCTGCTTTTGCGGCCAGGTCTGCGCCAGAAGTGAGGTTGCGAACGCACAGCCGAATATCCAAGTGAAACACTGAATGAGTCCCTTTTTCGTCATTCCCGCGAAAACGAGACTCGCGGAGCGAGGCGAAGTTTCGAGGAACGGCCAAGCGGGAATCCACCTTGACCTTGGGTTTGAAATCAATGCAGAAAAATGGATTCCCGCTTCCGCGGGAATGACGGACTTATTCGGTGTATTCCAGACAAGCAGCTGTGCGATGAAAATTGCCATCGCTAAAGCGGAATCACCAGCAGCGTCTCGATCGCCCGTGAGTCGTAGATAATGTCGCGCTGCTTGAAACGCGGGCCTTCGGGCGTTATCACCACGCTGTCGCGGCACTGGCCGGTGGAGAACACCACCATGGAACCATCGTGGTCCATGGTGCGCACCACCAGGTAATTGGAGCGCACCTCAAGCACGCCGTCTTTCTCGCCCAAGATTTGCACGCCGCTGATGATATGGCGGTAATGGTGCGGTTCATAGACGTTGGCGATGCGCATCGACTTGATGCGGTCGCGCAGCTGCCCTGGCGACTTGCAGTCAATTACGGCAAGGGGCAGGCCGCGATCGACGTTAAAGCGCGAGGCCACCTTGTAGCCGCCGTCCGGGGTGAGCAGGGCGGCGATGTCCTCTACACGGTTCTCGTCGATGGCGCGCGCCCATTCGTAAATCAGGTTCTCGACGGCGCGATGGTGTTGCTCGTGCGGGGCCGCCATCACAACCCCATGTCCTGGCGATAGACGTTCCAGAAATTCCTCAGTGCGCGCTCCGACAGCTTGCTGTCGCCGCCGCTGGTGAGGGTCTTGCCACCCATCTCAATGAACGAGGTCTCGTCCTCGCCGTCGCCGATGGCGCGGTCTATCATTTCGCACACCGCGGCGTCCTCCACCGACACAATGCCGGCCGAGCCGGCGAGGTTGGCCTGCGCCAGGCGCAGCGCGGTCATCTCGGCGCTGTCGTCGGCATAGCCAAAATACGTCCACACCAGGTCGGCCTCGTGCGGGCCGCGCGGGATGAGCTGGCGCGTGGCGAGGCTGTTGGAAATCTGGTGCATGACAAAGCCCGGGTAGAGCGTGAGGATCTGGATGCTGATGCCGTCGCCGAACTCGTCCACGCGCTTTAACAGGCTCATGTCCTCGAGCTTGAACTGGTCGTTGTGCGAGCGCAGCGTCGAGGCGGTTTCCTTGTAATCACTGGATGCTTTTTCGGTGCCGGCCTTGGTGTAAAAATAAACATGCCGCCCGGCCTCATCGAGGATCATGCGCGATTCCTGCGACTGCCTCGACAAGCCGAAGGTGCCGTAAAAGGTGTGCAGGATGTTGGCGTGATAGGCGTCGCGCGGATTCTCGTGATACGACTTCCAGTTGGCCTTGATGCGCTGGGTGTCATAGCCCAGCACCTTGAGCGGTTTACACAGCACGCGGCGCATGCCGTCGCCCACCGCACCCACCCAGTCCTCAAAGGGCGCGACTTCGGTCGAGAAAGTGCCGAACACCATGCCGCAAAACGAGGCCACGCGCAGCCTGCGCAGGCCGTGATCGGCCAGCTCAAAGTCCGCCGGCAGCCCGCCTTCGCCGCGCAGGCCCTTGCGAAACGCCGCCGCGGTGAGGCCGCCCTTGAGGTCATAGACCCAGGCGTGATACACGCAATACAGTTCCTTGACCTTGCCAAAGGCCTCGCGCGCCACCAAGTTGCCGCGATGGGCGCACTGGTTGCGCATGGCGTGCAGGCTGCCGTCTTCGGCGCGCGTGAGCAGCACCGGTGTGTCGCCGACAAAGGTGTTCTTGAAGCAGCCGGGCTCGGGCACCTCGGCTTCGAGCCCCAGGTAATGCCAGGCCTTGCCCCTGAAAATGGCCGCCTGCTCGCGCGCGTAAATGGCCGGGTCGTTGAGCACCCAGTAGGGCACGCGCGTAAAACCCTCCGCCGGCCAGGTGCGTGAAGGCAATTGCAGTGGTGTGGCGACGATAAGCTCCTTTTTGCGTTGTTGTGTTTTGTTCCGCGCCCGACAAAATCAGCTGCTGATCCGAATTGGCGCTCGCAATTGAAGTGCCGCGACTGCTTGCTCTTTCGACACGGAAGGAAATGAGGCCAGAAACTGATCCAATGAATCTCCGGCTTCAAGATAGTCGAACAAGTTCTTCACTGGGACTCGGGTGCCGTAAAAAACCGGCACGCCGCCTTGAATCTCGGAATCGCAGTGAATAATCGGTTTCACCATCAGGATTTCCTTTTATGGATCGCCAAATACTACCCCACGTTTTGATTCGAGTTTCTAGGCTTACTTACTCCGCGCCGGGATGGTCCACAAATAGATCACCCGCTCGCGGTCGGTGGCCTTGATCTGCACCGTTTGCTCGGGCGGCCAGTCGCCCATGGTGTGCATGTGCGAGACCACGCGCGAGCCGGGCTTGAGGTCGCGCCAGAGCAGCGGCCGCAGCTGCAGGTTCACCTCGGGCCACAGGAACAGCATCATCACCGTGGCGTCACGAAAATCGGTCTTGAACAAATCCTGCGTCAGGAACTTGATGCGCCCCTCGACGCCGGCCTTGCGCGCGTTGGCGCGCGCCTCGGCAATGCGCTGCGGGTCGATGTCCACGCACACCCCGCGCGCACCGCGCTCTTTTACCGCCGCGATCACAATGCGCCCGTCGCCACAGCCCAGGTCATAGACCACGTCCGAGGCCTTGACCCTGGCCAGGTCGAGCATCGCCACCACCACTTCGTCGTTGGTCGGCTGGTAAGGCACATCGGGCGCGCGCTCGGGCTTGGCGAGCGGCTGCGCCTGCGCGAGCGGGGCGAGGCAAAGCGCGGCGAGGCAAAACGCAGTCAGAAGGTGCCGGCAGGCGAGGGCGGGAGATGCTGTTTTCATATGGGGGTGCTGGACGTTCTGAGGTTTAGATGGTGGCTAGACGTTCCACTGTGTCCGGATATTGCTTTACCAGGTTGATCAGCAGCGCGGCCTGCGCATTGGGTTTTGCGCGCCCTTGCTCCCAATTCTCAAGCGTACGTACATTTGTACGCAAATAAACGGCAAACAAGGCGCGTGAAATTTTCAGGCCTTCGCGCACGCGAATCAACTCCAAGGGAGTGACCTGCGGCGCCGGCTTGTATTCGATGGCATGCGTTCTAAGCGTGCGTTTGCCTTGCCGCGCTTCGGCGAGCGCAGCCACTCCCTCTTTGAGTTCGGAAAAAAGGTCGCGTTTTGCGGTGCGGGCCGGTTTGGCTTTGACGGCTGTTTTCATTTAGGTCTCCTTGCTTCCAATTCGGCTTTGATGATTTCCTTGAGAGCTTTGCGTTGTTGCGGCGTCAGATCGGCCGTTTCATCCTTGTCATAAAGCGTGAACAGCCAAAACTGAAACCCCGCAGTCCACCAGTAGTAAATCACCCGCAGACCGCCGCGTTTCCCTTTGCCTCGTCGCGCGTCCGCGAAACGCAACTTGCGCAGCCCGCCGGTGCCGGGAATCTGATCGCCTGCATCCGGATTCTTCATCAGAAGCTTTTCAAGCGCCGAAAGCGCGTCATCGTCGAGGTACTCAGCCCGGTGCCTGGTAAAGGCGGGCAGTTCGACGAAAACCGCTTTCATGCCGTAATTGTACGCAAGTTACGTATATACGCAAGTAGCGTAGGGAGACCGGAATAAACAAGCGGGGCATGCACGTCAGCTCGCGCTGCGCCCTGGAAACCCGCGTCAATATTGGCTTTCCGGTCGATCATGTCATTGGTCCAGAATACGTATCTTGACCATTGTGCACATATGTGCATACAATTACAACATGAAAAACGAATATGACTTTTCCCGTGCCAAACGCGGCGCTATTGCACCGGCAGCCAAAGGCAAGACGCGCATCACCATCCGGGTTGACGATGAAATCCTTGACTGGTTTCGCCAGCAAGTGCACGCCGAGGGCGGGGGGAACTACCAAACGCAGATCAACCTGGCGCTCAAGGACCACATCTCGCGCCAGGACAACGTCCTTGCCGATACCCTGCGCCGGGTGCTGCGTGAGGAAATGGCGGCATATAACGTAAAGCCTGCGGCTCGAACGCCGCGTGGTGTAGCCGTCAGTTCCCCTCCCCCCGTGCGGAGGCGGGGAAAAATCACTCCCCCTTAATCCCCCGCTCCCGTATCACCTTGCCCCACTGCGCCGACTCGTTGCGCAAAAAGGCCGCCGTCTCCGCCGGCGACAGGGCCGAAGGTTCGCCGCCCAGGCCCACCAGGCGCTCGCGCATGTCGGGCGCGGCCATGGCTTTTACCGACTCGGCGTTGAGCCTGTCCACAATCGATTGCGGCGTGCCCGCGGGGGCGAGCAGGATGTACCAGTTCACCGCCACCAGCTCTTTCATGCCCGCCTCTGCGGCGGTGGGCACATCGGGCATGGCGCTCGAGCGCTTGGTGTCGAGCACCGCAATCGCGCGCATGCGGCCGTCTTTCACATACGAAGCCGCGCTCGAGGCGGCGACGATCACAATGTCCGTCTCCCCGCCCAGGGCCGCGGTGAGCGCGAGCGTGGCGCTCTTGTAGGGCACGTGCACGATGTCCACGCGGGCGGTGGCCTTCATCATCTCGGCGGCCAGGTGGTTGGACGAGCCCACGCCGCCCGAGCCGTAGGTGTACTTGCCAGGGTTGGCGCGCGCGAGGGCCAGCAACTCGGTGAGCGTGTTGGCCTTTACCGACGGGTGCACCACCAGCACATTGGGAATGGCGGTGAGCAGCGCCACCGGCACAAAATCCTTTAACGGGTCGTAATTGACCTTGTGCAAAAACGGGTTGATCACCAGCGGCGGCGCGGCGATCATCAGCGTGTAACCGTCGGGCGCCGCCTTGGCCACCGCCTCGTGCGCAATATTGCCCCCCGCCCCCAGGCGCTGCTCCACCACCAGCTGCTGCCCCAGCGCCGGCGAAGCCTTGAACGACAACAGCCGCGCCACCGCATCCGTGCCGCCGGCAAAGGGCAGCAGGACGCGAATGGGTTTGGTCGGGTAGGCCTGTCCTGAGCTTGTCGAAGTGGCCTGCGCCAGCGCGGTGCCGGCGAACAACAAGGCCGCAAGGCCGGCGGCAAGGCGCGATGCAAAACGGGAGGGGGGAGGCGTCATGTCGAAACTTTCAGTGTATGGAGGCCGTTGAAAATGAAGCTTGCTTGTCATTGCGAGCGCAGCGAAGCAATCCCGAAGTATTGCTGCGGATGTCGCCAGTGCGACGAGATTGCTTCGCTGCG
>CAMAWC010000100.1 GCA_945861875.1 Bordetella parapertussis | reverse complement strand
CAGGCCGACCAGCAGCACCGCCACGCTGCTGCCCAGGGCGATATGCAGGCCGCCGACCGGAAAAGACAGCACCAATCCGAGCAATGCACCGGCAAATATCGCCAGGCCGAGGGCGACAAAATTGGTCTGCAATGTCGGCCTGGACACGCTCCCCACCAGGGCTGCCACGCGCTTGACCGCCGGCTCCAGGCCGTGAATGGTGAGCATGTCGCCGCGCCGGATCACCGTGCCCGGCGCCACCGGGAGTTGCTCGGCGCCGCGCTTGATATTCTGCAGGAACACGCCGCGCACCACCGCCGCATGCTGGCGCAGTTGCGCAATGGTGCGGCCGGACACTTCGCGGCTTTCCACCTCGATGTCATAGGTGATCTGGGGAATGTCGAGCAATTCGCGGTCATAGGTTTCGTTGACCCGGCCGGGCAGCACCTTGAGCAAGGCCTCGTTCAGGCCGATCACCGCGATCACGTCGCCGGCCTGCAGCACGGTCTCGGGCCGTGACTCGATGATCGCACCGTCACGCCGGATGCGTTCGATGAACATGCGTTCGGGAGCCACCGCCGCCTCGGCCTGCGCGACGCTCAGGCCCACGGCTTTCTGCCCCGCCTCCAGCCGGTAGGCGCGCAATTCAAACATGCGCCAGGCCGAAATGACGCCCTCCTCCTTGCGCTGCATGCCCATCTCGGCCTCGAGCTTGAGCGCCTCGGCCCTGGGGTCTATGCGCAGTATCCAGGGGCCGATATAAGTGCAAAAGAAAATGACACCGAAGGTGCCAAATATGTAGGTCAGTGCATCGGCAACCGGAATTTGCGCAATCAGCCGGTCTTTCTCCGCCGCGCTGATCGGCAGCGCGCGAATCGCTTCGCTGGCGGTGCCTATCACCGGCGACTCGGTAAGACCGCCGGACATCATGCCCGCCGCGTAGCCCAGTTCCAGGTGAAGCAGCCTGGCCATCACGAAGGCGGCAAGCACGCCGGTCACCGGCATGACTATGCCCATCACCACCCAGCGCCAGCCACCGTCCTGGATGCCGCGTATGAATCCCGGGCCGGCCGAGTACCCGATACCGAACATGAACAGCAAGAACAGCAATTGCTTGGCGGTGTCGGCCACCGGCACGTGGAAAAAATAGCCTATCACCAGGCCGGCGATGAGCGAGCCGGTGACCGGGCCCAAACCCACACCCTTGTACTTGAACTGGCCGATCCAGTAGCCAAGGCCTATCGCAAGGAACACGCCGATCTCGGCGTGCTGCGTCATATAGGGCGTCAGCCAGTCCATCTGCTCAGACCGGCAGGGCGGAATTCTTTCCCTCAAGCCAGTCCTGGCCGCGGGCGTAGAGGGCTTGCACGACATCGCCCTTGAGCCCGGGCATGTCGGCCTTGACCTTGAATCCCAGGCGCGTTTGCAGGTAGGCCAGGTTGCGATAGCCCACCGGGAAACTCTCGAGCAGCGTCTTGTCCAGGGTGACCTGGCTGTCCGGGTTCACCGGCTTCATGTGATCGCGCTCATAAATGGGCTGGCGCCGCACGATGGCCCACTTGCCCTCGCGCTTTTCAAAAAAGTCATAAAACCGCCCGGTACACACCACTTCCACCAGCACGCCGCCGACCGGCCCGCGCTGGGTGATGGTCATCTTGGTCTGCGCGATGGCGCGCTCGCCCGCCAGGTCTATGGTGGTGCCGCCAAGAAAATGCAGGATGATGTTGTCGGCCTCAAAACCCTTGATGCTGTGACCGATGAATTCATCCGCCGGCCCCTGGAACCAGGTCGCGCTCATCCAGCCTTCCTTGTGCCAGACGGTGCGAAAGCGGTCCCAGAACCCGGCGTCGCGCCACAGCGCCCAGTTAGTCACGACCTCGGCTATGGCGAGTTTTTCCCCTGTCATTGCGTCCAAAACAATTCTCCCTGGTGGCTGTGTGCAGATTAAAGCGGGCAAGCTTAGCCGATTTTCGCTTCCAGCAAGCAGCCGAACTCGCGCCCGAAATCGACCGATACGCGCGCATGCACCGCGCCCTGCTTGTCAAAAAAGCGCTGTGTTCCGGCCAGGCCAAACACGCCCTCGTGCCAGATGTCCGGATGAATATACAGGCCGCGACTGCCGTCAAACCGGAAACAGACAAAGTCCGCCGGCTTGATGTCGTCACCGGGCAGTGCGAGCGGCACGAAAAACGGCTTCTTATCCAGAGGAAAAAACAACTGGCCGCCGTCCGGATGGTAGTTGGCGTGCCATAGCAGCATGCGTGAGGGCGCGCGTGCATGTGCCTGGTCGGCATGCTCGGGCAGGGTCGCATAAGCGAGAATGTAATGCCCGTCCACCGCTTCGTTGCGGCCGAACAGCACATCGCCCTTCCATTCGCTGACAAACACGCCCTCCGTGGTACCGGCCTCATCGCCTGTATCCGCATCGACAGGCCGCCAACCCTGCGCCGGCCAGCGCACGATTTCCACGCGGCAGTCGGCCGGGTCATCGACCAGTGTGCCGTAGCCCTTGAGCGAATCGGCGGTAGCCTCAACCACCGGCATGCGCACGCAGGCAAGGCCGGCCGGCAGGTCCGGATTGAGGTAGTCGAATGGTTTGTTCATTTCTTCTCCATCGAGACAGATGGCTGGAAACCCGCGCCAGGCGGGCGTTTCCAGCCATTGTTGTACTTTATAAAACGCCCGTCGGATCTGCTATCCCGGCCTCATGCGCTGTTGCGCGGTCTTCGCTATATCGACCGTGCCGTCAGCGGCAATGCTGACACCGAAAGACTGTTCGGCCTGGGCGACGGTGTAATAGCCCCGCGATACATCGTGCGCCACCGCCGCCGGATCGCGCGCATAGGCAGGGCCGAACCCACCGCCGCCCGGTGTCGATACTTCAATGCGGTCGCCGGCTTTGATAGTGATGTCCTGGTCCTTGGACAGGTGTGGCGGATGGTAGGCCTTGCCCCCCTGTACGACGGCCACCTTGTTAAGCCCGCCATCGCGACCGCCCTCGGCACCCTGCGGTCCGGTGCGGCCGTGGTCCATCACCATCGAGGCACGCGCCTCACCGCGACGCAGCTTGATCTTGTAATTGACGCCAAAACCGCCGCGATGCTCCCCCGCCCCGCCCGAACCTTCGTGCAGCGAATACTCCTCGAACAGCACCGGGTAGTACTGCTCCATCACCTCGATCGGCGTGGTCTTGGAAATGCCTATGGTGGAACAGCCGTTGGAGATGCCGTCGCCCATGGGCGAGCCGCCATAGCCGCCGCCGGAAATGACGTACATGACATACGAACGCCCGCGCTTGGGATCGTACCCTCCCACCGACAGGTTGCCCGAGGTGCCCGCCGGCGCCGCAAACATGCGCTCGGGCATGGCCTTCACCAGGGCCGAGAACACCGCTTCGGCGATACGCTGGCTGACTTCGGCGGCGCAGCCTGAAACCGGCCTGGGGTATTTCGCATACAGAAAAGTGCCGTCCGGTTCGACAATGTCGAGTGGCTCAAAGGTGCCGGCATTGATGGGCACGTCCGGAAACACGTGTTTGATGGCGAGGTAAATCGAGCTTTTGGTTGTGGCGATGACGCTGTTCATCGGTCCGCGGCAAGGCGGCGAGGAACCGCTCATGTCGAAATGCAGGGTTTCGCCTGTCTTGGTGATGGTCATGGCGATTTTCAGCGGTTCATCGACCACGCCGTCCGAATCGACAAAGGCCTCGCCGTAATACCGGCCGTCCGGAATGCCGGCGATGCAGGCGCGCATTTGCTGGGCTGCGCGCACTCTCAATTCGGCGATGGCATCATCGACCAGGGTGGCGCCGTAGCGATCAAGCATCTCGGCCAGGCGTTTCTCGCCAATCGCCAACGCCGCGGCCTGCGCCTTGACATCGCCGATGCGCTGGTCGGCGATGCGGATGTTGGACATGATGATGGAAAGTATTTCCTCGTCCAGTTCCCCCTGCTTGAACAGCTTCACCGGCGGCAGGCGCAGCCCCTCCTGCTCCACTTCCGTGGCGTTGGCGGAAAAGCCGCCCGGCACCATGCCACCGGTATCGGGCCAGTGCCCGGTGTTGGCGAGCCAGGCGAACAGCTTTCCCTTGTAGAAAAACGGTTTGACGAACTTGACGTCCATCAGGTGCGTGCCGCCAAGGTAGGGGTCGTTGAGGATGAAAATATCGCCCTCGTCAAGCGGTGTGCCGCGCGCCTTGACCACGTCGATCACCGCCTGGGTGGAGAACTGCATGGTGCCGACGAACACCGGCAGCCCCAGCTCCCCCTGCGCGATGAGCTCACCGTTGTCGCGGTGGTAAATGCCGTCCGAGCGGTCCATGGCCTCCGAAATCACCGGGCTGAAGGCGGCGCGGCAGAAGGCGAGGTCCATTTCATTGCAGACCTGCTGCAGGCCGTTCTGGATCACAACCAGTGTGATTGGATCAATGACGCTCATGGCTTGGTCTCCCCTGCGTCATAAGCATCGTAACAGCGCAGAATCCATTCTTCCGCGCCGGTGAGTTCCAGCATGCGCTTGGACCAGGGCGTGGCGACCGCGGCCTGCCATTGCGCGCTCTTGATTGCGGCGCGGTCGGCAAGCTCGTAGAGCGCGATATACCGCGGCGTGCCGGTGGGGTCGAAAAACCGCCGCGCGCCCAGCACACCGGGCACGGCCGCAAGCATGGGCAGGTGCTCTTCGTCATACCATTGGTTGAATTCGATTTCATGTTCGGCCGGCGTATCGCCCATGGCCACCATCAGGGCTTTGGCCCCGGCCGCCGCTGCGGCATTACCCGGCAGGGTCTGCGTCGCCGCCCAGCGACGGAACAGCGTGGCCTTTGCCAGGCAGCGCTTGCTCCACGGTGTGAAGTGCTCGCCGACATGTGCAAGATAGGCCGGCGTCGTCAACACCTGCTGGCGCTCCAGCTCATAGGTCGCGAGGTACTTGCCGGTACCGGGTTTGGCGCGCGGCGCAACCCAGCGCCGCGCCGATATGAATCCGGGAATGGCCAGGCGCTCGGCCATGTGCTCGGTGTCATACCAGGCGTTGAACTCCTCCTCCATTTCAGCTGGCGGTTCGGTCATGGTGAGCAAAAGGCCGTTCATGCTGTCACTTTCAATATGAGATTGCCCAACCGGTCCACGTCCACCACATTGCCCGGCTCGACCACCGTGGTGGCGTCAAGCTGCTCGACAATGGCCGGCCCGGTGAATTGCGCCGCCACCGGCAGGTATTCGCGCCGGTACACCGGCGTGTCCATCCAGCCGCCCTGTTCGAACCAGACTTGCCGGCGCTCGACCTCGGCGTCCTTGAGGCTCTTGCGGGGTTCTCCCTTGGCCAGGTCCAGCAGCGATACCGGCCGGCGCCTGCCGATGACCGCGGTATGCAGGTTGACCAGCACCGGGCGGATTTCCTTCAGCTCGACGCCAAAACGCGTCCAGTAGGCGGCCTCGAACAGCTTGTGCAGTTGCTCGCGTGAAATGCCTATATCAGGCAGCGCCACGGACAGGATGTGACTTTGCCCCTGGAACTGCATGTCGGCGCGGTGCAGCGTGTCCATGCCCTCGACCTGCACGCGCTCGCGTGCGATGGTCGCCCTGCCCTCGGCGATCTGGCCTTCAAGTATGGAACGAATATTCGCCGACTCGACTTCACCCAGCGCTTTGTTGACGGTGCGCACGTAATCGTGGCGCACGCTGGCCGCGACACAGCCCAGCGCGTTGGTCAGGCCTGGCCGTGCCGGAATCAGCACGCGCGGAATGGACAGTTCGCGCGCCAGCGCCGCGGCATGCAAGGGGCCGGCGCCGCCAAAGGCAAACAGCGCAAAGTCGCGCGGGTCATGGCCGCGCGCGAGACTGACCATCCTGATCGCCCCGGCCATGCGGTCGTTGGCGATGCGCAGGATTGCGGCGGCCGCCGCATCAGGCTTGAGCCCGAGGGGCTTGCCGACGAATTTGTCGATTTGCTGCCTGACATAGTCAAGCGACACCGGTTTGTCCACCGCCAGCAGTTTGCCCGGGTTGAGACGGCCCAGCACCAGGTTGGCATCGGTGATGGTCGGACGCTCGCCGCCGCGCGCATAGCAAATCGGTCCGGGCGTCGCGCCGGCGCTCTGCGGCCCGACGCGCAGCATGCCGGCGGCATCGACCTGCGCCAGCGAACCGCCGCCGGCGCCTATGGTGTGCACGTCGACCATGGGCACATGAATGGGCATGGCGTACTCGAGCTCAAGCTCGGTCGAGACCTGCGGCATGCCGCCCTGGATGAGCGCGACGTCGCTGGAAGTGCCACCCATGTCGTAGGTCACGACGTTGGGAAAGCCTGCCTGGCTGGCGGTATAGGCCGCGGCAATCACACCCGAGGCCGGCCCGGACATGACGGTGTTGACCGCGGCTTCGCTGACTATCGAGGAGGCGACGGTGCCGCCGTTGCCCTGCATCACCAGCAATTCGCTGCCAAAACCGCGTGAGGCAAGTTCATTTTGCAGCCGTTCGATGTAGCGCGACAACACCGGCTGGATGGCGGCATTCACCGTGGCGGTGACACCACGCTCATATTCGCGATACTCGGAAATGATGGCGTGGCCGGCGGTGACGTAACGGTTGGGCCACACGGTCTTGACGATTTCGGCGGCGCGCTTTTCATGCGCCGGATTGATGTAGCTGTGCAGGAAGTGGATCACCACCGACTCTGCGCCAAGGGCGATGAGTTTTTTCGCCGCTTCGGCAACTTCCGTTTCAACCAGCGGGGTGACCACTTCGCCGTCGCAATCCATGCGTTCGGTCACCTCCAGACGCAACTCGCGCGCAATCAAGGGCACGAACTTGCCGGTGAGGCCGTAGGCGGTGGGCCGGGTGCGCCGCCCCAGCTCCAGCACATCGCGAAAACCGCGTGTGGTGATGAGTCCCACTTTGGCGATCTTGCGCTCGAGCATGGCGTTGGTCGTGGTGGTGGTGCCGTGCACGATGGCCGACAGCTCGGCCAGGGTGGCGCCGGTCTGCTCCAGAGCGGCCATCACGCCAAAAGCCTGGTTGTCCACCGTGGTCGGTACCTTGGCCAGGCGTACCTCGCCCGTCACTTCGTCGATGAGGATGAGGTCGGTGAAGGTGCCGCCCACATCAATGCCTGCTATTTTTGCCATGTGTCGTCTTTACAGTGCGAGGTAGGTGGCGCGCACCTCCTCGTTGGCGTTGAGTTCGGCGATGGTGCCGGAGAAGCGAATGCGGCCTTTTTCTATGATGTAGCTGCGATCCGACACCTCGGTGGCGAAATGCAGGTTTTGTTCCGACAACAGCACCGACACGCCTTCGCGCTTGAGTTCGCCTATGGCCGCTGCCATCTGGTCGACGATCACCGGCGCCAGTCCCTCCGAGGGTTCGTCCAGCAGTATGCACAGCGGGTTGCCCATCAACGTGCGCGCAATGGTCAGCATTTGCTGCTCGCCCCCGGACATGCGGCCGCCGGGGCGGTCTTTCATTTCGCCAAGGTTGGGAAACAGGCGGAACAGCTTCTCGGCGGTCCACTCGGGCACGCCGGCGCGCGCGGGCTGGCGGCCGACCTCGAGGTTTTCCATCACCGTAAGGTCGGTGAAAATGCGCCGGTCTTCCGGCACATAGCCCAGGCCCAGCTTGGCGATCTGGAAGGGCGCGAGGCCGCCTATCGATTGGCCCATGAAGCTGACCGTGCCCGAACGCGCCGGTGCCAGCCCCATGATGGTTTTCATCGTCGTCGATTTACCCGCGCCGTTACGCCCGAGCAGCACCACCACTTCGCCGCGCCCGACCTCCAGGCCGACGTCAGACAGGATGTGCGCCCGGCCGTAGTAGGTGTTGAGTCCGGCGGCCTTTAGCATCAGTGCCTCGACCCCAGATAGACCTGCTGCACCTCGGCGTTGTTGCGCACCTCGGCCGGGGTGCCGGCGGCGATCAGGCGGCCGCGATTGAGAACGATCAGGCGGTCGGCGTGGGCAAACACCACATCCATGTCATGTTCGGTGAACAACACCGCGATGCCGCGCTCGCGCACGATTTCCGCTGTCAGCGCCATCAGTGCGATGCGTTCCTGCGGCGCCATGCCGGCGGTCGGTTCGTCCATCAGCAGCAGGCGCGGATCATTGGCGAGGGCCACGGCGAGCTCGACGCGCTTGAGGTCGCCGTAGGCAAGAATGGAACAGGGCCGCTCGGCCTGCTCGAGCATGCCGACGCGCGCGAGCAGCTTGTCCGCCTCGTCGCGATACAAGTCCCCCGCCCGCTTCCAGAAATTGGACAAACGCCGGTGGTGCGAGAGCAAGGCCATTTGCACGTTCTCGCGCACCGTCATCGACGGGAAGGTCGCGGTAATCTGGAAGGTGCGGCCGACGCCCATGCGCCAGACTTCACGCGGTTTTTTTCCAACCACTTCGACACCATTGATTTTCACGCTGCCCGAATCGGGTGTGAGCTGGCCGTTGAGCATGTTAAAACAGGTGGTCTTGCCGGCGCCATTGGGACCGATCAGCGCCAGCAGCGTGCCCGGTTCAACGCTGAAACTCACCCCCTGCACCGCCTGCACGCCGCCAAAGGATTTTTTCAAGTCTTGCACCGTCAGGGCGCTCAAGCGTCCTGCGTCGTGCGTGGCGGAGTGTCCTGCCCGCGGCGCGCTCATGCGTCCTCCCGCCGTGTAAAGCGCGAACGGATGAAGCCGACGATGCCCTGCGGGAAAGCCAGCACCAACACGATGATGGTCATGCCAAGCAGTGCGCGCCAGTAATCGGTGTTGCGCGCGATGGTGTCCTGCAGCCAGGTAAACACCACGGCACCGACAACCGGTCCGGACAGGGTCTGCACGCCGCCGAGCAATACCATCACCAGGCCGTCGACCGAGCGCGCAATGCTCATCACGTCGGGCGAAATGCTGCCCTTGGAATACGCATACACGGCGCCGGCGAGGCCGCCGAACATACCGACCACGACAAAGGCGCTCCACTGCAGGCGTGCGAGGTCGATGCCTATGGCGTCGCAGCGCAGCGGCGAATCACGCCCGGCGCGCAGTGCATAGCCCCAGGGCGAGAACAGCATGTGCCTCAACATCCAGATGCCGGCACCGCACAGCAGCAGCGCGAGGTAGTAAAACGCCGTCTTGCCCGACAGCCATGCCGCCGGCCAGATGCCCACCAGGCCGTTGGACCCGCCGGTGAATTCATCCCACTGGAACATCACCGACCAGGCAATCTGCGCAAACGCCAGGGTCAGCATGGCGAGGTAGACGCCGGACAGGCGCACGCAAAACCAGCCAAACACCAGTGCGCCGGCCCCGGCCAGCAGCGGCGCGGCGAGCAGCGAGACTTCCATCGGCGCGCCGGCGCTCTTGAGCAGCAACCCCGCGCCGTAGGCCCCCAACCCCATGTACGCGGCGTGACCGAAGGAAACCATGCCCGCCGGTCCCATCATGAAATGCAGGCTCGCGGCAAACAAGGCGAATACCAGGATGTCTATGCCCAGAATGACCGTGTAAGGCGTAGAAATAAAAGGCAATGCGATCAGGACCGCGAGCAATGCCCAGGCGCCGCGCTGCAATCCGGGTCCGGCCAGACGCAGCGGCGGCTCGACATGCGCGCTGGAAACATGCGCCACCGACTGCGGCCGCCCGAGCAAGCCCCAGGGCCGTACGATAAGGACCACGGCCATGACCAGGAACTCCACCACCAGCGTCAGCTTGGACAGCGAAATCACCGTGCCAAACAGCGTCACCTGCCCGATGCCGTAACACAAGGCCTTGATCTCGGCGATGAGCAAGGCGGCGAGGAAGGCCCCGGGAATGCTGCCCATGCCGCCTATCACCACCACGACAAAGGCATCCGAGATGGAAGTCAGGTCGAGGAACAGTTGCGCCGGCTCACGTGGAATCTGCAGTGCCCCGCCCAGACCCGCCAGCAAGGAACCCAGGGCAAACACCCCGGTGAACAGCCATTTCTGGTTCACGCCCAACGCGCCGACCATGTCGCGATCTTGCGTCGCCGCCCGCACCAGCGTGCCCCAGCGTGTGCGATTGAGCAGCAGCCAGAGCAGGCCCAGCACCAGCGGCCCGATGAATATGAGCAGAAGATCGTACTCGGGCAGCGGCTTGCCCAGCACGTCAATCGAACTGCCCAGGCCGGGCGCGCGCGGCCCGAGCAAGTCCTCGGCGCCCCAGATCCACAGCGCGGCGTCCTTGATCACCAGCGTCAGCCCGAAGGTGGCCAGCAGCTGGAACAGTTCGGGCGCATGGTAGATGCGCCGCAACAACACCATCTCGATCAGCGCACCGAGCAGGCCCACCGCCAGCGCCGCGAGCGCAATGCCGGTCCAGAAGCCCAGCGCCCCGCCGCCCAGTTTGGCGATCAGGCTGTAGGCGATATAAATGCCCACCATGTACACGGACCCGTGGGCGAAATTGACAATGCGCGTAACGCCAAAAATAAGCGACAGGCCGGCCGCCACCAGGAACAGCGTGGAAGCGCCGGCAAGGCCGTTGAGGAACTGGATGACGAAACTGGACATGTGTTCAGGACAAAAAGAAACCGCGGATTAACGCGGAAAGACACGGAATCAGTTTCGCATCCGCATCGTCCGCGTCACTCCGCGGCAGCTTTGGGTTCGAATCAGTTTGCCGGCCGCATCTTTTTCACCTCGGCATCGCTGGGCAGGAACTTGGCGCCGTCCTGGTAGGTCCAGCCGGGCAGCATCACGCCTTTGCCGTCTTTTTTGCCGATGCGTCCGACGTAGGCACCCATGGTGGACTGGTTGTCCTGGGTGCGGTAGGTCACCTTGCCGAAGGGCGTCTCAACCTGCAGTCCTTTCATCGCGGTGAGCAGTTTTTCGGTGTCGACACTGCCCGCCTTGCGCAGGACGGCGGCGGCGGACATCACCGTGGAATAGCCGACGATGGAGCCGAGGCGTGGATAGTCGTTGAATTTTTTCTGGTAAGCGTCAAGAAACTTCTTGTGCTCCGGCGTCTTGATCTCGGCCCACGGGTAACCGGTGACATACCAGCCTTCAGGGGTGTCGTCCTTGAGCGGGTCGAGGTACTCGGGTTCACCGGCCAGAAGATTGAACACCGGTGTGGTCTTGAACAGTCCGCGCACGTTGATCTCACGCGCGAACTTGGACAGGTCGCCGCCGAACAGCGATGAGAAAATGGCGTCCGGCTTGGCATCGGCCAGCGCCTGCGCCACCGCACCGGAGTCGATCTTGCCCAGCGTGACGGCCTGCTCGCTGACGAACTCGACGTCCGGTTGGGCTTTTTTCAGCAGCTCCTTGAACGCCGCCGTGGCCGACTGGCCGTATTCATAGTTCGGGTAAATGATCGCCCAGCGTTTTTTCTTCAGCTTGGCGGCATCGGGAACCAGCATCGCCGTCTGCATGTAAGTCGAGGCGCGCAGGCGATAGGTGTAGCGGTTGCCGTTTTGCCAGACGATCTTGTCGGTCAGCGGCTCGGCGGCGATGAACAGCACTTTTTTCTGCTTGGCAAAATCGGCGACAGCAAGGCCGATGTTGGAGGGAAATGTGCCGATGAGGAATTGTACGTTTTCACGCGACAGCAACTCTTCGGCCACGCGCACCGCATCACCGGTGGTGCCGTTGTCGTCGCGCGATATCACCTCGATCTTGCGGCCGAACACCCCGCCGGTGGCATTGACTTCGTCGACTGCGAGCTCGATGCCGCGCTTGTAGGGCTCGAGAAAGGCCGGGAACACCTTGTAGCTGTTGAGTTCGCCGATCTTGATGGTGCCCTGCGCCGCCACCGGTGCGGCAAACCCGGCCGCAACGGCCAGCATTGCCGCGGTTGCGAGAAACTGCCTGCGTGCTTTCATTGTCGCTCTCCCAGAGAATAAAACCGAAAATTATCGCTGCATGAAATGCAAGGGCTCCCTGAACAAGTGGCGGCTTGCGTGCCGCACCCGCCGCGACCCTTGCGATTAACCGTTATTTTTGCCCGTCGCCGACCTTTATTTCCGAGGCCTTGAGCCCGCCGACGCGCGCATGCACGCGCGCCCCGGTGGTCATCGCCAGAATATACACAATTTCATCCGGCCGCGGCGCATCCGGCACACCCATCTCCACCGAGTCGAAATGGCTGCGCACATAGGCCGCCTCGCGATGGTGGATGGGAATGTCGATACGCGTGCCGGCAGAGCCGACCTTGCCGGCCGAAGGCACGATGGCCTTGGAGTTATTCAGCAGTTCGCGCATGCCGTAGCCGCCGGGAACATGCCACAGCGCGCAGTGTTCGCTCTCGCCGGCGGTGCCGACGATGGCGCCCTTGCCGTAGGCCTCGACTTTTTTCGGACCGCCCAGCGCCGCGATCAAGCGTTTCGCCATCTCCAGGCCCAGCGGCTTCATTGCGTCCATCATCGGCATGATGTCGGCCACATGCCGGCCGGCATAGGGATTCTTGATGACCACGGCAATGGCGCCGCGTCGCTGCGGCCTCTTGGCCGGGGGGCCGCCCTCGTGGTGTATGTCTTCAACCATCAGCACGATTTTGCGAATTTCCACCTTGGG
>CAMAWC010000099.1 GCA_945861875.1 Bordetella parapertussis | reverse complement strand
GAAGCGGGCATCGCCGAGTTGTCGCAGTTCGTCGATTCGGCCATTGTCATCCTCAACGAAAAGCTCGAGCAGGAACTGGGCGATGACATCTCGATGGAGGACGCATTTTCGGCGGCCGACAACGTGTTGAAAAATGCCGTCGGCGGCATTTCCGAAATTATCAACGTCAAGGGCATGATCAACGTCGATTTCCAGGACGTGCGCACGGTGATGGCCGAGCAGGGCATGGCGATGATGGGTTCGGGCACCGCGGGCGGCGTTGATCGCGCGCGCATCGCCGCCGAGCAGGCCGTTGCCAGCCCGCTCCTCGAAGGGGTCAACCTGTCGGGGGCGCGCGGTGTGGTGGTTAACATCACCGCCAACAAGTCGAGCCTGAAAATGCGCGAAACCAAGGAGGTACTCAACACCATCCGCAGTTTTGCCGCCGAGGACGCGACCATCATTTTCGGCACCGTCTACGACGAGACCATGGTCGACGAGCTGCGTGTCACGGTGGTGGCAACCGGCCTGGGCAACATGAGCGCTTCGCGCAACAGCAAGCCGCAACTGGTCGTGTCGCAGAAGACCGGCACCGACAACATGCCGGTGAGCAACGTCGATTACGCCGCGCTCGAGGCGATGCCCGCGGTAATTCGCAAGAACCGCGCATCGACGATCGAGGCTTTGCAGCAAAGCGGCATGCCGATGCTGGATATCCCGGCCTTCCTGCGCAAGCAGGCGGACTAGGCGAGGCAAGCGCCCGGGCTTACCGGTAATGAGTGTGCGCCCGCCGGCCGTCCGGGACGGCAGGCGCACGCTCGCATCCGGCGCTTGCGCCGGGCGATCACGGTGACAGGACGACAGCTTTGCCAGGACAAGTGAACAATGCGCAATCAGGCAATGCTGCCGGAGCTGTTCCGGCGATCAAGCTCAACCTGGGCTGCGGCCAGCGCCTGCTTGCCGGCTACGTCAATGTGGACATGTTCGGCGAGCCCGACCTGCGCTGGAACCTGGAGCAATTTCCCTGGCCCTGGCCAGACAATGCGGTCGGGGAGGTGGAAATGAGCCACGTGCTTGAGCACCTCGGTGCCGGCAGTGATGTTTTCATCCGCATCATGCAGGAGTTGTACCGCGTCTGCCGTGCCGGTGCCATCGTGCGGGTGACCGTGCCGCACCCGCGTCACGACACCTTTCTCGCCGATCCGACCCACGTGCGCCCGATTACCCCCTTGCTGTTCAGCCTGTTTTCGAAAAAACTCAATCGCGAGTGGGGGGCGCAGGGCCATGCCAGCACGCCCCTCGCGCTGTATCACGGTGTCGATTTTGAGCTTGAGTCCTCGGCCTATGTACTGGAGGAGGAGTACGCCAGGCACATGAGCGAGGGCGGGCATGGTGAGGCCGAGTTGCAGCGGCTGTTGCGCACTTTCAATAATGTTGCCGCAGAAATTGTCATGCAGCTGCGCGTGGTGAAAGGGTGAGCGCCTGCCAATGGCCCGGTCGCGCTGTGTTTTTCGGGCCTATCCCCTTGAGTTTGCGATATAATGTCCGCTTCTCTGCGGGCCCCGGTGGGGCGTCCGCGCTGCATGCGCCGTCGTTGAAGTGAAAAAACAACAATAGTCATGATGCTTAAACAACGCACACTCAAGGCCCTCATTCGCGCCACCGGCGTGGGCTTGCATTCGGGCGAAAAAGTCACCATGACCCTGCGTCCGGCGCAGCCGGATACGGGCATCGTGTTCCGCCGTGTCGACCTGGCGCAGCCGGTTGATATCCGCGCCGAACCGCACAGCGTTACCGATACCCGCCTGTGCAGCACGCTTGAAGCCAATGGTTCCAAGGTGGCCACGGTCGAGCACCTGATGTCGGCGCTGGCCGGCCTTGGCATCGACAATGCCTATGTCGACCTGTCCGGTCCGGAAGTGCCGATCATGGACGGCAGTGCCTCGCCTTTTGTGTTCCTTATCCAGTCGGCGGGCATAGAAGAACAGCCGGTTGCCAAGCGTTACATCCGCGTCAAGAAGGCGGTGCAGGTCAGCGAAGGCGACAAATGGGCGAAACTGGAGCCTTTCGCCGGGTTCAAGTTGTCCTTTTCCATAGAATTCGACCATCCGGTACTGGAAAAGTCGGCGCAAGCGGTGACCGTAGATTTCGCCGAAACCTCGTACGCAAAAGAGGTGGCGCGGGCGCGCACCTTCGGCTTCATGCAGGACGTCGAGGCCTTGCGCTCCAACGGCCTTGCCCTTGGCGGCAGCCTGGACAACGCCATTGTCATGGACGAGTACCGCGTGCTCAATAGTGACGGGCTGCGCTACGCCGATGAGCTGGTCAAGCACAAGCTGCTGGACGCGATCGGTGATCTGTATCTTGCCGGCCACGCCCTGATAGGCGCTTTTTCGGCGCACAAGTCCGGCCACGCCCTGAACAACCTGCTGCTGCGCGCCCTTCTTGCCGACGCCGCGGCCTGGGAATTCGTCAGTTTCGCCCGGGCAGAGGACGCGCCGGTCGCGCTGACCAGGCTGCTCGCCCAGCCGGCCTAGCCACCTTAAGGGGCTTTAGCAGTGCTGGTATTGCGCCTCGTCGCGGTTCTGGTCGGCATCGCCCTGGCGGTTTCTATCCTGCTGTGGCTGTTCACGCGCAACCGCAAATACCTGCGTTTTGCCTTTCGGGTGTTCCAGTTCGCCGTGTTTGCCGCGCTAATCGTGCTCGCCTTGATGGCGCTCGAGCGCGTTGCGGTGCTCATCTAGTAATCATCGGCAGGGCCCAAGGGCGTCGCCTCCCCCCCAGCCGCGCTAGGACTGCCTGACTTGCACCGACACCTCTATTGCGGTAACCTCAAATCCCCGTGCGCTGAACAAGCTGATTAGCTTGGGGCGGTAGTGGGCTAATTTGGCTGCAATTGCGCCATTTTCGGCGAAAATGACGACTTTTCCCTGCTTGTAGTTGGCAATTTCGCAGTATTTTGCGAGTGGCTTCGGCAAGAATTCCGTGAATTGCCGCCGAAGCTCGAGGAGACGAGCCGCCTGCGGCATCAGCGATCCGATACCTTCGGCGTTGTCCAGGTGGGCACCAATGTTTTGCGAGTGCATGGCGAAAGCCGGTTGGATTGAGGGGGCACATGCATATTATTCTGGTTTCAGACAGGCTGGCAACGGCCAAGTCGTTGACTTTATCCACGCGCGAAGTGGTTCTGGCCGTTACGGCCGTGGCCGCGATCGTGGTGGTTCTGGCCGCGAGCCTGGCTTATTTCGGCTTCCGGCATGCGGCCGAGATCAAACTGCCTTTTCTTGAGTCCCTGTTGCTGGACGCCCAGCACAAGGAGAAGGAAAAAGAGCAAAGCTTCGTGCGCGAGAACCTCAACGCCATGGCGGTCAAACTCGGCCAGATGCAGGCGCAACTGATGCGCCTGGATGCCCTGGGTGAACGCCTTTCGGTACTCTCGGGCGTCAAGCCGCAGGAATTTCGCTTTAACGAACAGCCTGGCCGCGGCGGCGCCGTGAGTACGAGCACGCCACCGTACAATTTCACCGTTGACGATTTCAGCCGCCAGTTGAACCTGCTGTCGCGGCACGTGGAAAACCGCACCGACCACCTCGATGTGCTCGAGTCGCAGTTGTTTGACGCGCAAATCAAGAAAAAGCTGATGCCAACCGTGCAGCCCATCGTCGGCACCTACAATGCCTCGAGCTTCGGCTGGCGCCCGGATCCCATAACCGGCCAGAACGCCTTGCACGAAGGCGTCGATTTCATCGCCGATATTGGCACGCCGATTTATTCGGCCGCGGGCGGGGTGGTGGTGGTGGCCGAGATGCATCCGCAGTATGGCAACCTGGTCGAGATCGACCACGGCAATGATTTCACCACGCGCTACGCCCATGCTTCGCGCCTGCTGGTCAAGGCCGGCGACCTTATTCAGCGCGGCAAGAAAATCGCCGAAGTCGGCAACACTGGCCGCTCGACCGGTCCGCACCTGCATTTCGAGGTGCGTTTCAAGGGAGTGGCGCAAAACCCCGCGCGCTTCCTGCAGCAGTCGGCGCCCATAGCGAAAAAGTAGTTTTCACCGACCGCGGCGCAAAGCGCGGCGGCCGATCTGGCCGCGAGTCCGGAACGCGCGAGTCGGCGGGCTTGCCGATACACTTGCAATCGGGCGGCGCGTCCCCATCCTTAGGCGGGGAAGCACCCACCCGGCGTGCTAAAATCTCCGCTTTTCGCTGGTTTTATCTTCCTCCTCAATGATTTCCCGCATCCTCAAGTCGGTTTTTGGCAGCCGCAACGACCGTCTGGTCAAGCAATACACCCGCAAGGTTGCGGCCATCAACGCGCTCGAGCCCTCGGTTGCCGTCTTGTCAGACACCGAGCTCGCGGCCAAGACCGGCGAGTTCAAGCAGCGCGTGGCCGCCGGCGAAACACTCGAAGCCCTGCTGCCTGAGGCCTTTGCAGTGGTGCGCGAGGCCGGCAAGCGCACGCTCAACATGCGCCATTTCGACGTGCAGCTGATAGGCGGCATGGTGCTGCACGACGGCAAGATCGCCGAGATGCGCACCGGTGAGGGCAAGACCCTGGTTGCGACCCTGGCGGCCTACCTCAATGCGCTCACCGGCAACGGCGTGCACATCGTCACCGTCAACGACTACCTTGCCAGCCGTGATGCCGATTGGATGGGCAAGCTCTACCGTTTTCTCGGCCTGTCGGTGGGCGTGATCCTGTCGCAGATGTCGCAAGAGGACAAGCACGCCGCCTATGACGCCGATATCACTTTCGGCACCAACAACGAATTTGGCTTCGATTACCTGCGCGACAACATGGCGATGCAGGTTGCCGACCGGTTCCAGAAAAAGCTCAACTACGCCATCGTCGACGAGGTCGACTCGATCCTCATCGACGAGGCGCGCACGCCGCTGATCATTTCCGGCCAGGCCGAGGACCGCACCGAGCTCTACTACCGGATGAACGAGGTGGCGCCGCTGTTGAAACGCATGGCGAGCGAACCCAAGCCGGGCGAACCCGAGCCCGAAGGCGATTTCAGCGTCGATGAAAAAGCCCACCAGGTGATGCTCTCGGAAAAGGGGCACGAGCATGCCGAGAACCTGCTCGCCCGCGTCGGCCTGCTGCCCGAGGGCCGCAGCCTGTACGAACCGGCCAACATCAACCTGATGCACCACTTGTATGCGGCCTTGCGCGCGCAGCACCTGTTTTTCCGCGACCGCCACTATGTCGTGCAAAATGGCGAGGTGGTGATTGTCGATGAGTTCACCGGTCGGTTGATGGCCGGGCGGCGCTGGTCCGACGGCCTGCACCAGGCCATCGAGGCGAAGGAGAACGTGGCGATCCAGAACGAAAACCAGACCCTCGCCTCGATCACCTTCCAGAACTTCTTCCGCATGTACAAGAAGCTCTCGGGCATGACCGGAACCGCCGATACCGAAGCCTACGAGTTCCAGGAAATCTACAACCTGGAAACCGTGGTCATCCCGACCCATCGCGACATGGTGCGCATCGACAAGCTCGACCAGGTCTACCGCACCGGTGTGGAAAAGAACCAGGCCATCATCCGTGACATCAAGGCCTGCTACGAGCGCAACCAGCCGGTGCTGGTGGGCACCACCTCGATCGAGGCGTCCGAACTGCTGTCCGGGTTCCTGACCAAGGAAAACCTGCCGCACCAGGTGCTCAACGCCAAGCAACACGAGCGCGAGGCGCACATCATCGCCGAGGCCGGCCGGCCGAAAATGATCACCATCGCCACCAACATGGCCGGCCGCGGCACCGACATCGTGCTCGGCGGCAACGTCGAAAAGCAGGTCGATCTGCTACGCGCGACCGAGAACCTCTCCGATGTCGAGAAGGACGAGCGCATCGCCAGATTGCGCGACGAGTGGCAAGAGCTTCACGACACGGTGATCAAGGCCGGCGGCCTGCATATCATCGGCACAGAACGGCACGAGTCGCGGCGCATCGACAACCAGTTGCGCGGGCGCTCCGGCCGCCAGGGTGATCCGGGTTCCTCGCGTTTTTACCTCTCGCTGGAAGACCCGTTGCTGCGCATTTTTGCCGGCGAGCGTCTCAACGCCATCATGCAGCGGCTGAAAATGCCCGAGGATGAGCCGATCGAGCACATGCTGGTCACCCGCTCGATCGAGAGCGCGCAGCGCAAGGTTGAGGCGCACAACTTCGACATCCGCAAGCAGCTGCTGGAGTACGACAACGTCGCCAACGACCAGCGCCAGCATATTTACGAGTTGCGCAACGAAATCCTCGAGAGCGCAGACGTTTCCGATCGCGTGCGCGCGCTGCGCGAGGGCGTGGTCGAGGACCTGTTCCGGTTGCACGTTCCGGCCGAAAGCGTCGAGGAGCAATGGGATATCGCCGGGATGGAAACCGCGCTGGCGGCCGAGATGCAGCTGCATCTGGGCCTGAAAAAACTGCTCGAGTCCGAACCAGACCTTACCGACGATGACCTGCTCGCACGGGCGATAGCGGGCTCGAATGCGGCCTATCAGCAAAAGCTCGAGCTGGCGCCGCGCGACGCGGTGCACCAGTACGAACGCTTTGTCATGCTCTCGACCCTGGATACGCACTGGCGCGAGCACCTGTCGGCGCTTGACCTGCTGCGCCAAGGTATTCATCTGCGCGGCTATGCGCAAAAGAACCCCAAGCAGGAATACAAGCGCGAATCGTTCGAGCTGTTCGGCGAGCTGCTCGAGTTGATCAAGCTCAACGTCAGCAAGACGCTGATGGCGGTGCAGATCCGCAGCCAGGAAGAGGTCGAGCAGGCGGAAAAGGAACTCGCGCCGCAGGTGGAGAATGTGCGCTACCAGCATGCCGCATTCAACGAGGCGGCCGCCTTGGGTGCTCCCGAAGCGGGTGCCGATACCGCCGTTGCGGACGGGCTCGAAAGTGAAAAGTCCAAGGGCGTGCCTTTCCAGCGCGCCATGGGCAAGGTCGGGCGCAACGATCCCTGCCCGTGTGGTTCGGGCAAGAAATACAAGCAATGCCATGGAAAACTCTCCTGACAGGCTGGAAATGGCCGTCTGGCGCGGGTTTCCGGGTGATTGAGCCAGTCTGGTTGAGTAAATCTGAATGTGCGATTGAGGTGGTAAAGCCATGGCTGTGAACCTGTTGCCCCCTGACGCGGCGGCGTTGCTTGCGGTGCCCGGAGTCGAACTGGGTTTTGCCGAAGCCGGCATCCGCAAGGCCGGGCGGCGCGACCTGATGCTGATGCAACTCGCACCCGGCAGTCGCGTCGCCGGCGTATTCACGCAAAACAGTTTTGCCGCCGCCCCGGTGCAGGTGTGCCGCGCGCAACTCGCCTCGGGCACCCCGGTGAGGGCGATCATCGTCAACGCCGGCAATGCCAACTGCGGCACCGGTGAGCAGGGCCTTGCTGCGGCGAGAATGACCTGCGCGGCGGTGGCCCAGGCGCTAGGCTGCAAGGACTCCGAGGTGCTGCCCTTTTCCACCGGCGTCATCCTTGAGCACCTGCCGGTCGATCGCATAGCGGCGGCGCTGCCCGCCTGCAAGGCAAGCCTTGCCGCAGCCAACTGGGCCGGTGCCGCGCAGGCGATCATGACAACGGACACTGTCGCCAAGGCCTGTTCGCGCAGCGTGCTCATAGGCGGGGCGAAAGTGTCGGTTACCGGCATGGCCAAGGGTGTCGGCATGCTGCAGCCAAATATGGCGACCATGCTGGCCTTTATTGCAACCGACGCCGCGGTGGCGCAGGCGGTGCTGTCGCGATTGGTGAAAGAAGTGGCCGATGTGTCGTTCAACCGCGTCACCGTTGACGGCGATACCTCGACCAACGATTCCTTCGTGATTGCGGCGACCGGCAAGGCCGGGCATGCGGCCATTGCCGGGGACGGCCCCGATTACGAAGCGCTCAAGGCGGCGCTCTGTGAAGTCGCGGCGCACCTGGCGCAGAGCATAGCCCGCGACGGCGAGGGCGCGACCAAGTTCATCACCATCAACGTGGACGGCGCCGCCAGTGCGGACGAAGCTCATGTGGTGGCCAAGTGCATCGCCCATTCCCCGCTGTTGAAAACGGCGTTTTTTGCCTCGGATCCAAACCTCGGCCGGTTGATCATGGCCATAGGCAATGCCGGCATCAGCGCGCTAGACACTTCCAGGGTCGACCTCTATCTGGGCGACGTGAAGGTGATCGACCGCGGCGGGCGCGCCGCGAGCTATCGCGAAGAGGACGGCGCACGGGTGATGAAACCGGCGGAAATCGTCGTGCGCGTGGAACTGGGGCGCGGCAAGGGCGCCGCCACGGTGTGGACCTGCGATTACTCCTACGACTACGTCAAGATCAACGCTGAATACCGGACCTGATTACGCCAATGGCAACCAAGCCTCCAAGCCGCAATACCCCCGCCACGGCACCCGGCGGTGATTTCACCCAACTGGTCATACGCCTGGGCGCACTGCTCGATCGTGTCGAAGGCCTGCTGCCCGCGCCGCTTGAGGCGTTTGACTGGAAGGCGTCGATCGCCTTTCGCTGGCGCAAACACAACGGCCGCGGGCAACTGCAGCCGGTCGCGCATCCGCACCAGATACACCTCTCGGACCTCAAGGGTGTCGACCGGCAGAAGGGCCTGATCGAGCAGAACACGCGCCAGTTTGTCGCCGGCAAGCCGGCCAACAACGTGCTGCTGACCGGTTCGCGCGGCACCGGCAAGAGTTCCCTCGTCAAGGCCTGCCTCAACCGTTTTGCCAGGGACGGCCTGCGCCTGATCGAGGTGGACAAGGCCGACCTCATCGACCTCCCGGATATTGCCGATCTGGTCGCCGGACGTCCCGAGCGCTTCATCATTTTTTGCGATGACCTGTCGTTCGAAGCCTCCGAGCACGCCTACAAGGCGCTCAAGGCGATTCTCGACGGCTCGATTGCCGCGCCGGCCGAGAACCTGCTGGTCTATGCCACCTCCAACCGCCGTCACCTGATGCCCGAGTACATGCAGGAGAACCTTGAGTACAAGCATCTCGACGAGGAGATCCATCCGGGTGAGACCTCGGAGGAAAAAATATCCCTGTCCGAGCGATTCGGCCTGTGGGTGTCGTTTTATCCCTTCGACCAGGACGACTACCTGGGCATTGTCGAATACTGGCTCGGCACATTCGGCTGCAAGCCGACCGAGGCGGCGCGCACCGAAGCCCTGCAGTGGTCGATCAGCCGCGGTTCGCGCTCCGGCCGCATCGCCCACCAGTTTGCCCGCGACTGGTCGGGCCGCCAGGCGGCGAAAAAGCCCGCGCGTTGAGCGCCGCGGTGGCCGTCGACGTCGCCGTTGCGGTGCTGTTGCGGCCGGACGGCACTTTCCTGCTGGCGCAACGCCCGGCCAAGAAAGTCTATGCCGGCTACTGGGAATTCCCCGGCGGCAAGGTCGAGCCGGGCGAAACGGTGCGCGAGGCGCTGGTGCGCGAGATTCGCGAGGAACTCGGCGTCGAGATCACCGCGGCCTATCCGTGGATCACCCAGGTGTTCACTTATCCGCATGCCACGGTGAGGCTGCATTTCTACCGCGTCACGCGATGGCTGGGTGAACCGGCGACGCAGCCGCATGAACACCAGGCCATCGTCTGGCAATCGCTCAACAACCTCACCGTGATGCCGCTGCTGCCGGCCAACACCACCGTCATGCGCGCGCTGCGACTGCCCGATGAATACGCGCTGTCCAACGCCGGCGAGGTGGGCGAGGCGGTGTTCCTGCGACGGCTTGAGGCGCGCCTTGCCGGCGGTTTGCGCCTGCTGCAGTTGCGCGAAAAAAACATGGAGGTCGCGGCGATCGAGTCGCTGGCGTTGCGCGTTCTGGCGCTGGCCCGGGCATACGGCGCGCGGGTGCTGATCAACGGCGATGCCGACCTGGCGCGGCGGGTCGGCGCCCACGGTGTGCATTTTTCATCGGTGCAACTGATGGGCCTGCCGCTGCGGCCCGAACTGGCCTGGTGTTCGGCTTCCTGCCATGACGCCGAGCAACTGCGCCGCGCCGAGGAAATCGGGCTCGATTTTGTCGTGCTCGGTCCGGTGCTCGCAACCCCCTCGCATCCGGGCATGCAGCCGCTAGGCTGGGAGGGCTTTCGCGAACTGGCCTCCAATGCCGCGCTGCCCGTCTACGCCATCGGCGGGCTTACCCTGCGGGAGCTTGAAACCGGGCGCAACCACGGCGCGCATGGTGTGGCGATGATCCGGGGAAGTTGGGCGAGGTGAGGCGTGGGAGGCTTTGGGTGAAAAGTGAAAGGTGAAAGGTGAAAAGGGCTCTCTAACAGGTCTTGCCTTTCACCCTTCACCTTTCACTTTTCACCGCCTTCAGCACTGTCCTCGACTTCGTCTTCCTGTTCCACCGCGGCGACGCGGTACTCCTCGTTGGCCCAGGCGCCAAGGTCCACCATCTTGCAACGTTCGGAGCAAAACGGCCGGTAACGGTTTTCGGCGACCCATGCCACGGCGGTGCCGCAGCGCGGGCAACTGACGGTTCGGGGGGGGCTGCGCGGCGCGTCCATTGCAACAGTCCGGCAATCAAAGATTGCAGAAAGTCAGCTCGAACAAGCTGGGAAACCCAATACTGGCGGGGATCTTCATATTGCCAATTTCGTCCGGCTACTCATTCGGCTACCCAGGTTAAGCCTGCTGGGCAGGCGCTGCCGAAATAGTAGCCGGAATTCGGCTTCAATGTTCAATCTTAAGGGTATCCACATTACCTGATCGATCTCGTCTTGCGCCAGATGACGTGACCGTCCCAGTTCGAGAGCGGTCAGTCGCTACGTCTTAACGTGGAGCCAACCGGCGCGCGCGGTGCTCGATAGGTGATACGACGCTTGCCGCGCGGCCGCGGTGGCGTCAGGTTATGTTGCTCTTTCACTCGGCATACACCCTTTTGCCTTCGTTGGCATATAGCGTGTAGTACCGCGATGCCTTAGGCGGCGCTTCAGGGAAGAAACCGCCATCGTCCTCGTGCGCCAGTACATAGTCATGTAGGTAAGCGACACTTTTTCGCGCAAGCCTCAGCCTTGGGATTTGCATTACTTCGTCCAAATCGAGATGGGCGACGAATTTGTCGCGATAAGTACGCATTTCCCCAGTGTATGTCACGAACTGAGCTTCGGTGAGCTTCATCGTTTTCAGCAACCCGGCGAAGAATGCGTCTTTGTCAGTCACCACCTTCCCCCAATGATGCTTGCCTCGCGGGTCGCCGAAAAGTTTGCACCATTCAAGTACACAGTGGTCGAGAAAGTTACCGTTTGCGTTCACCCAGAATTGCTCCGTCCGGAGAGGTGCCCTACCGCGCCAACCAGACTTGTAGAACGCGAGGTTCCTTAGGAAGTGGCAGCACAAGATCAGCACACGCCGCCCCCGATGTCTACGTGTCACTGATACCCCCGTTGTCAATGCTGCGCGGGGTAGCACTGGGGTTCTAGGCATCACGTTGGAGCAGCCTGTAGTTCAGATCCTGGCCAGTGAGGTACCTTCTGAGGTTATCCGGCTTAGACGTAATACTTGGCAGGTTCATCCCGCGCAGCTCGTGCTGGTAAATGGGGCCGAGCTGCATGAAACACGAACCGTCCGCTGCGCCTGCCTCGCCGCCAGTTTCAAAGAGCTTGATGGTTTCGGCAGGAGAGATGTTCGAGCCCGTGATCTTCTTGTTCTGGTCTTCCATCTGGCGCGCAATTTCGAGTGCTGCAAGTTGGCGACTGAATATCTCGTAGAGTTTCTTTGGAAGAACACCATCGCAAATATGCCGAATGTGCTTGTCTGCAGCGTGCTCGCCGATAACCCCAGTGATTGTGGAAAAGCCCAGTCTCACAAAGTAATAGATATAGCCAACGCAGAAGGAGGTTTGAAGGCGCGCGTACGTTTCCGCCTCGTCTAGGTCAAATGCTTCCTTGATCTGACGATGTAATTCGGTGCCGATCCGTTTGCGGGCTTCGCGCTCCAGTTTCCATCGATTCAAGAATCCGAGCATGCATGCGCACCTAGAGCAACATAACGTCTTGGTCTGAGACGGACCGGCACTGACAATCGAGTCCGCGCGATGCTGATGGCCCGTCCGTAGAACCTAAAAGTTAGGGTTTCACACTGCATTGAGGTAGTAACGCGATGATTGCGGCAATTACCGCTACAACAACGGAGAATGCCGCCATTCTGTATGCCTTTCCCGAAATGGCATTGGATTCCCTGACGATCTCATTTTCTTCCTTTGCGACTTCATTAGCGTCGGCATTGAGCCGAAGTTCCTTGGCGCTCTGCTCCGCACGCTCCTGCTCCATTAGTAGAGCGAAACGTGTCTTTAGGTAGGCATAATTGTCGCCTTGAAATCGTGATCGATTTTCCTTGTGAATTTCCTGAACAAGATCCTCCTTTGACAGAGCATCTATCGCGTTTCGGGTCTCAACTGACAACATGTTTGCAACCTTTGTTTGCGTAAGCGTTTGTAATCAATCGGCGTCGTGCTGGCATGAGCGCGGCTGAACTTGGCCGGCAGCTCGCCGTGCCGACAAACCGGATCACCGGAATTCTGATTGGCCAGCGCGCAATTACCGGCGATAGTGCGCTTCGCCTGGCCCATTTCTTCGGGACCGGTGCGGAATTCTGGTTAAATTTGCAGAAACTGCATGAGCTGCGGCTCGCGGAGGCGAAAGCGGGTGCGAAAATCCGGCGCCTGCCACGACTCCTGGAACGCGAGAAATCGAGACCACGCAGCCCTCACGCCCGCTTCAAGCGGGTGAAGGGCTGAATTAGCGCTTTACGTTGTTTTAGTTTTGTAGTTAAATCTAAAATAACAGACGGGCTTATTTCAGGGGAGGCGCGCTCAGATGAAACATTTCCAGGCCGGCCGCCTTGTGCAGCAGGCGCATTACAAGAGTTTTCAGCCCAATCCCATCCATCGCGCATGGGTAATGGACGATATGGCCTTGCTGCAGTTGCTCGGCCAGGCGGACCGGGAACTGGGCCG
>CAMAWC010000098.1 GCA_945861875.1 Bordetella parapertussis | reverse complement strand
GAAGCGCTTGAACTCGGTGACCTCGCGCATCTTGAAGCGGCGCAATTGTTCTTCCTTGCTGATTTGCAGCCAGAACTTGATCAGCATGGCGTTGCCATGGGTCATCTGCTCTTCGAAATCGTTGATTTCCGAATAGCCGCGCATCCAGTCGGCCGGTGAGCAAAAGCCCTCGACGCGCTCGACCAGAACGCGACCGTACCAGGAACGGTCGAAAATGGTGACGATGCCTGTGGGCGGCAGGTGGCGCCAGAAGCGCCACAGGTAAGGCTGGGCGCGCTCTTCCTCGGTGGGTGCGGCCACCGGGACGATGTGATATTTGCGCGCATCCAGCGCGGCGGTGATGCGCCGGATCGCCGAGCCCTTGCCGGCGGCATCCATGCCCTCAAACAGCAGCACGGTCGAACGGCCGGCGAACTTCTTGTCGCGCGAAAGCAGGTTGAGGTCGCCCTGCAGTTTCTCGATCTGTTTCTCGTAGCGGTTTTTGTCCATGCGCTGTTTGAGATTCATGCTCGAGAGCAGGTTGCGGTTGTCCACGCGTGGCATCGGCGGCGGCAGTTTGGCTTTGGCCGTCTTGTCAGCGGCCTTTTTGCCTGTTGCGAGGGACGCTTTCGCGCCTGCAACGCGTGCACTTAGCAGTTCAAGCAGCACCTTACCCACCGCGACTGCGCGGAAATTGGCGTCGGCGCCCTCGACCACCATCCAGGGCGCGGTGCCGGTGCTGGTCTCGCGCAACACGCGCTCGGACACCAGGCGGAATTTGTCGTAGTGCTTGAAGCGTCGCCAGTCCTCGTCGGTCACGCGCCAGCGCGTATCCGGGTCTTTTTCCAGCGCCTTGAGGCGTTTTTTCTGCTGTTCCTTGGACAGGTGAAACCAGAACTTGATCAGCAGCACACCCTCGTCGGTGAGCATTTTTTCATGGCGGAAGATCTCGTCCACATGCAGTTGCAGTTCGGCATCACTGCTGTGGTCGAGCACGCGGCTGACGATGGGGACGGTGTACCAGGAGCCGAAGAACACGCCAATCTTGCCCTTGGGCGGCATGGCACGCCAGAAGCGCCACATCGGCGGGCGCGCCGCCTCCTCGTCGGTGGGCGGTCCGAAGGCGTGGGTATGGATGTGGCGCGGATCCATCCACTCGTTGAGCAGGTTGACCGTTTCGCCCTTGCCGGCGCCGTCCACACCGCCGATGATGATCAGTACCGGGAAGCGCTTGAGTTCGCCCAGGTCGTATTGCACGTTGAGCAGGGCCGAGCGCAGCCTGGCTTCTTCCTTCTTGTAGGTCTTCTTGTCGAGCTTGTGACCCAGTTCCGCCGATTCGAACATGCCCTACCCCGAAGTGTCATTTTTTCAAGAATACTGCACCGGGGGCCGGAAGGGAACTTGATCTGGCGCAAACCGGGGTTGGTTCGCAGCCATGCCCATACGCCGGTGTGCACCGGCCGGGATGTGCCTGGTGCGCCGGGCGCGTCCGGTATTACTCCTGCGGTGCGGCGGCTTGCGCTTCGGTGTTGATCAGGCGATGGGCTTGGGCGCCTGCTGCAACTTCGGCGTAGAGGCGCGACAGTTTTCCCGCCATTACGTCGGCCCCCCACTCCCCGGCATAGCTGACCGCGTCGACCGCGAGGCGGGCGCGCAGCGCCGGATCGCCCGCCAGGCGCAACATCGCCGTGGCGAAGCTGCTCTCGTTGTCCTCGGGCACCATGGCGCCACGCTGCGGGCCGACGATCGAGGCCGTGCCCATTACGGCCGTTGATATCACCGGCACGCCCATGGCCATCGCTTCGAGCAGTACCAGGCCCTGGGTCTCGGTGCGAGAGGCGAATACAAATGCATCCGCGGCACGGTAGCAGTCGAGCAGCGCATTGTTCCTGTCCAGGTAGCCGACAAAGCGCATGCTTCGGGCTATGCGTAGTTGATCGGCCAGCCGCCGGAGGGAGAACTCGGCAGGACCCTCTCCGGCGACCACCAGCACCATTTTGGGCATGTAAGCGAGGGCGCGGGCAAACGCGCGCAGCAGAAAATCGATGTTCTTTTCGTGTGCGACGCGGCCGACGAAAAGCATCAGCGGGGCGTCGACGGGGATATCGAGCCAGACGCGAAAACGCGCGCCGTTGCCGCCCTGGAATTCCGCCGCGCGTATGCCGGTGGGTATGACATGCATGGGTGAGGTAACGCCGTAGACGGACAAGGCGTCACGCATCGCCGGCGAAGGCACGACCAGCGCATCTACGCTGCCGCCTTGAGCGCGGGAGAAACGCCGTGCGAGGGCGCGCATCCAGTTCCTGGGGAGGAAAGGCACATAGTGGAAAAGGTATTCCTCGAAAAACGTGTGGTAGGTCTCAATGCATGGCACGCCGAGCCGTCTGGCGATCGCCAGCCCGGCGTAATGTGCGATGAACGGGGTTTGCACGTGCACCAAGTCATAGCCGCCGCCGACAAGGCGCAGATGCAGGCCGCGTATGCCGGCAAGCGACATGGCGCGATCTTCAGGGTCACGCGGAACCGCGCGGGAACGCACGCGAAAAATGCCGTCTTCGGGCGCGCAGCCTGACGGGTAATCGGGCGCGATGAGGTCGACCTGGTGGCCAAGTCGCGCAAGTTCGTGGCGAAAGGTCCCGATGGACGTGGAAACTCCGTTCACGCGCGGGAAATAGACATCGGAGATCATCAGGATTTTCATCGGCAGGCCAGAAGGTAAGCTTTGAATGTGACCGCGGTAATACAGCGCTGCTTCTGCGGGCGGCTGTCACGAGACTTTCAAGTTTTTGTCACGGCGGTTTCTTATTTTCCCGGTACAACTTGGTCACCTCAACTTCACACGGGACTCGTACACGATGAAAAACTTCATGGAAGCCCTGAAGACCCAGCGCTGGGACGATCACCGCTACTACCACCACAGCCGCATCAACCAGTCCCTGCACCTGGTGAGTGCGCTCAGCTTCCTGTTCGCCTACGTGCTGCTGTTTTCAGACCCGGCCGCGGCCGCCCTGGTCGGCTGGCTGCTGGCGATGGTGAGCCGCCAGGTGGGCCATTTTTTCTTCGAACCCAAGGGCTATGACGCGGTCAACAACGCCACCCATGAGCACAAGGAAGAAATCAAGGTCGGCTACAACCTGCAGCGCAAGATCGTGCTGCTGACGATCTGGGCGCTCTCGCCGCTGGTGTTGCTTGTCGATCCGACCCTGTTCGGGCTGTTCGAACCGCATGCCGATTCGGCGCAGTTCGTGCGGCACACGGCGCAGATCTGGCTGGCAATCGGCGTCGGCGGCTTGCTGTTCCGCACCGTGCACCTGTTTTTCCTGAAGAACGTTTCAACCGGACTGGTCTGGTTGTGCAAGATACTGACTGACCCGTTCCATGATGTGAAGCTCTACGCCGCGGCACCGCTTTACCTGCTGCGCGGTGAACTGATCGATCCGATGGGCTCGAAGCCGCGTACGTGAGTTTCGGCCGCGACGGCCGCTCCGGTTGCGGGTTCCAGTTCCCGGCGGCCGGAGCGCCAAGGCGCGAGGTGTGCGTCTATCATTTCGCGCAGTATCTGCCGCCGGATGGCCTTGTTGGTCAGGTCCGCCGGCGCCAGCCACCAGCCGTCCTGGTTCATCGCCAGTGCGGCCCTGATGAAGCGGTCGGCGACGGCGTCAAAGTCCTGCTCGGTGTAGTTGAGGCTGAAAATGAGGCGCCCGGTACCGACCCAGCTCAGGGCCAGGCCCGCGGCGCGCAGGTAGTATTGCAGCATCCAGTTGTAGCGCGACGGCCGGGTGTAGTTGACGGTAAACACCGAGGACAGGTTGGCGACCCCTACCGGCAGTCCGGCCTCGGCAAGGCGCGCATTGAGCCGCGCGGCGCGTGCGTTCCAGCAAAGATCCAGTCCGTCGTAGAGCGCACGCACCCGCGGCGTTTCCATGCTTTGCAGGAATTCGTTCATCGCCGCCATCACATAGGGGTGGGCGTTGAAGGTGCCGCGGGCGAAGCTGATGTCCGCCGGCCGGTCGTCGCGAAAACGGCGCATCAGGTGGGCGCGACCGCAGACCACGCCCACCGGCAGGCCGCCGCCCAGGGTCTTGCCGTAGGTGACCATGTCGGCGCGAACGCCGAAGTACTCCTGTGCGCCGCCCGGGGCGAGGCGGAAACCGAGAAACACTTCGTCGAATATGAGCACGACGCCGCGCGCACTGCACACCTCGCGCAGGCGCACAAGCCACGCGGTGTATGCGTCGCGATCAAAGTGCGCGCTGCGCGAGCTGTCCACCAGCGTCGAATCACCGGGTGCCGCGCCGTTCGGATGCAGCGCCTGCAGCGGATTGACCAGGACGCAGGCGATGTCGCGCCGCGTCGCAAGTACGCGCAAGGTGCGCTCATCCATTTCCTTGAGGGTGTAGGTCTCGTGCGCGGGCAGCGGATTGCCGATGCCCGGTTGCACGTCACCCCACCAGCCGTGATAGGCGCCGCAAAAGCGCACCAGGTGCGAGCGGCGGCTGTGGTAGCGCGCCAGGCGCACCGCCTGCATCACCGCCTCGGTGCCCGACATGTGGAACGACACCTCGTCCATGCCGGAGAGGGCCTTCAGGCGCTGCACATTGTCGGCAACAACCGGGTGATAGGCGCCCAGGACAGGTCCCAGTTCCTGAACTTGTTCCGCCCCGCGCGCCATGCATTCCTTGTAAAAATCGTAACCGAGCAGGTTCACGCCGTAGGAGCCGGCGAGGTCGTAGAGTCGGTTGCCGTCCAGGTCGGTGAGCAGTACGCCGTTGGAGCGCGAAACAAAGGCGCCGCCTTTGAGGTGCGTGCGCACTTGCCGGCTGAACGGAAAGGGTACGCGGTAGCTGCCGGTGAACTGCAGGTCGGAGATTCCCTCCTGCGCCTCGGCGGTGAGCCTGGCGGTCGCGGCGAAGCGCGTACTGTACGTCTCGGCAAGGCGCATGAAGCCGGCGCGGCGGCGGGCTGCGACATGCTCCGGGGCTCCATCCGCGCGAAAAAAATGTGTTTCGTCGAATTCGTAATACGGCACCAGTGCCGCAACCCGTCGCGCCATGCGCGAGTGGCCGCGCAGCGATGGGTGCTTGGCGCGCGACAGTTCAAGCCTTTGTTTGATCCGTGGCAAGAGCCAGGCTGCAGCCGCGGCGCCGAGGCCGTAAAGGAGATAGGTGTTGTTTATTGTCATGTCCGGATGAACATGTACGCGAGCGAGGTTACAAAAGCATGACGATGCGTAAAATTTTTGCGCGGCTGGGTGCCTGGGAGGACCTCAACTTCCTGCTTACCAACCGCATTCCACGACAGTTGCTTACGCGCTTTTTCGGTTGGTTCAGCCAGATTGAGCAGCCGCTGGTGCGTGATTTATCCATCGGGGCATGGAAGCGCATTGCCGATCTTAATCTGGAGGAGGCGAAAAAAACGCACTTTCGCAGCCTGCATGACTGCTTTACTCGCGAACTGAAGCCGGGCGCGCGCAGCATAGCCATGGATCCGGCAGTACTCTGCAGTCCCAGCGATGGCATCGTCGGCGCCTGCGGCTGCATCGATGGCGTCACCGTCTTTCAGGCCAAGGGCTTTCCCTACACCCTCGATGACCTTCTTGCCGATCCGGAACTGGTGTCAGCCTACCGCGATGGTCAGTACGTCACGCTGCGGCTTACCTCCAGCATGTACCATCGTTTCCACGCGCCCCACAATTGCCGGGTGGAGCGGGTGGACTATATTTCCGGCGATACCTGGAACGTCAATCCCATCGCGCTCAAACGCGTGGAGCGGCTCTTTTGCAGGAATGAACGCGCGGTGATCCGCTGCCGCCTCGCGGCCGGCGGTGCGCAAATCACCCTGGTACCGGTGGCGGCGGTGCTGGTGGCCAGCATCCGCCTGCATTTCGCCGACGTACTGCTTCACCTCAGGTACCGCGGTCCCAACCTGATTCCCTGCAATGCGCAGCTGCACAAGGGGCAGGAAATGGGCTGGTTTCAGCACGGCTCGACAATCATAGTGTTCGCGCCCAAGGGCTTTTCGCTGTGCGAGGGCATCCGCACGGGCGCCGTCGTGCGCACCGGACAGCCGCTGCTTGCGCTGCCCTTGTGAGCGGCCGACGCTGTCATGCAAATACCATCATCGTGTCACGTTGGGGTCACACAAGGGGTACATGCTTGCTCTGAACCAACCTGACAGGGTGACAATGTTGAAACGAACGCAAACGCTGGCCGACAAAATTGACCAGAGAGTCTTCGATGCCCTTACCTCGCGTTCACTTGTATATAACACCTGCTGGGAAGACCCGGCCGTCGACCGACGCGCCCTCGCGCTCAAGCCGGCCGACCGTGTCCTCGTCATCACCAGCGCCGGCTGCAATGCCCTCGACTATGCGCTTGCCGGTCCGGCGAAAGTGCATGCGGTGGATGCCAACCCCCGCCAGTCGGCGCTGCTCGAACTCAAGCTCGCGGCAATCCGCCGCCTGGAGTTCGAGGATTTTTTCCTGATATTCGGCGCCGGCCGCCATCCGCAGTTCGATTGGATATACCGCGACGTGTTGCGCGACGAATTGTCGCCCTTCGCGCGGGTCTGGTGGGATCGTCACGGCCACTGGTTTTGCGAGGCCGATCCACGCGACAGCTTCTACTTTCACGGCCTTGCGGGCATGGTGGCGCGCGGTTTTCGCGGCTACCTGAACTTGCGGCCGGAGTTGCGCAAGGCGGTGCTGAACTTGCTCGACGCGCAAAGCCTGCAGGAGCAGCAGGAAATCTACGACCGGCGGGTGCATCCTCTGATGTGGACACCAGGCATGAACTGGACGCTGTCGCGCCAGATCACCATGAGCTTTCTCGGTGTACCCCATCCGCAGCGCAAGGAGGTGCAGCGCCAGCACGAAAACGGCGTGGCCGGATTCATCCGGGAAGCCATCGAGTACGTGTTTCGCAACCTGCCGGTGTGGAACAACTATTTCTGGTCGCTGTACCTGCGCGGCCGTTACTCGGAGGACTGTTGTCCGGAGTACCTGAAGGCGGAGAAATTCGCAGCCCTCAAGGGCGGACTGGCCGAGCGGGTCGAGGTGCACACCCGCACCGTCACCGAATTCCTCCACGGCACCGGCGAGCGCATTTCCAAGTTCGTACTGCTTGACCACATGGACTGGATGAGTTCCTACCATCCGGAGGCACTGGTGGAGGAGTGGCACGCCATCCTCGACCGGGCGACCGAGGACGCGCGCATTATTTTCCGCAGCGCGCACCTGAACCCGGGCTATATCGACAACCTGCGCCTGGGCAACGGCAGGAAATTGCGCGACAGCCTGGACTTCCGTGACGGACTCGCCCGGGCCTTGCAACCGCTCGACCGGGTGCACACGTATGCCGGCTTTCACATCGCAGATGTACGTGCGCGAGCGTGCTGATACAGGACGCCCGCATCCTGCGCGAACTGCTCCGGGGGCAGGTCGGCAGTGGTACGCACGCCGAGCGCCTGCAACGTTTTTACCAGCCCCAGGCCGGACAATACGACGGATTCCGAGAACGCCTGTTGCATGGCAGGCGGGATCTGGTCGAACTGCTTTCACCGCCGCCGGGGAGTACGGTGGTCGAACTGGGTGGCGGTACCGGTCGCAACCTGGAATTCTTCGGACCGCGCATGTGTTCATTGGGGCGAGTCGAAATCGTCGACCTGTGCCCGGCCTTGCTGGAAGTGGCGCGCCGGCGCTGCGCGCGCTGGCCGGACGTCGCCCGCGTAGTGGAGGCTGACGCTGCGACTTACCGGCCGGCGCGGCCGGCCGACTGCGTGTTCATGTCATACGCGCTGACCATGATGCCGGACTGGCGTGCCACGCTGGCCAACGCATTGTCGATGCTGCGTCCGGGCGGGCTTATCGGCGTGGTTGATTTTTATATTTCCGCCCCGGAACCTGCGCCGGGGCGGGCAAGGCACGGGGCGGTTGCGCGCGCGTTCTGGCCGCGCTGGTTCGCCCATGACGGCGTAAGCCTCAGTGCAGAGCATTTGCCCGAACTGATCAGGCTGACCGATCCTGTCTGTTGCCATGAACGCAGCAGCAGCGTGCCCTATATGCCGGGGCTTCGCGTTCCCTATTATCTGTTTGTCGGCCGCAAGCGGCGAAGCTAGGCATGCCCCGGGTCCGTTCCATTTTCCTTTCCGACATCCACCTGGGGACGCATGCCTGCCAGGCGGATCAACTGTTGTCTTTCCTGCGCGAACACGACGCCGAATACGTGTACCTGCTGGGCGATATCATCGACTTCTGGTCGCTTGGCCGCACCATCTACTGGCCCTCCGAGCACAATACTTTCATCCAGAAAATGCTCAAGCGTGCGCGTCAGGGCGCCAAAGTGGTGTTTGTACCGGGCAACCACGACGAGGCATTGAGGGAGTATATCGGGACACGTTTTGGCGATATCGAGGTGGTGCGCGATGCAGTCCACACTACTGCTGACGGCCGGCGCCTGTTCCTGATGCATGGCGACGAATTTGACCAGGTGACGCGCCATCATCGCTGGGTGGCGGTGCTGGGAGACATGTCTTACTCGCTATTGTTGCGTCTCAACGCGGTGCTCTCATGGATACGGCGCAAATTGCATCGTTCCGGCTACTGGTCGCTTGCCGGCTACGCCAAGCGCAAGGTCAAGGGGGCGCTGGATTTCATCTACGGCTACGAGGAATCGGTCGCCCACCATGTGCGCCAGATGGGGCTTGATGGTGTGGTTTGCGGGCATATCCACAGTGCCGTGATCAAGGATATAAACGGGGTGGCTTACATTAACTGTGGCGACTGGGTGGACAGTTGCACGGCGATCGTCGAACATGGCGACGGCCGTCTGGAATTGGTGCATTGGAGCGGTGCCGGTGCGGAACCCGGACCGGATCTTGCCGCGTGGGACGAGGAAGTTCTAGTCGAAGTAAATGAAGTTGTCGCGCGGATGACTTTGGCCGCCGGTGCCGGCGTCGCGGCCCAGACTAACCTGCAGACTTGACGGTGGTGGCGAGGGATTCGAGCAGCTGCTCCTGGGCCGAGCGGCGCACGCTGCCGCGGGTGTTCTTGCGCGTGTAGCCGCCCGCGGCGTCCATGTCCCAGCACTGCGCATTGTCGGCCAGATAGGTGCGCAGCCCTTCCTTGATGACGCGCACCTTTAGCTTTTTATCCAACACCGGGATGCCGCTTTCGATGCGGCGAAGGAAATTGCGTTCCATCCAGTCGGCGCTGGACAGGTACACGTCTTCGAGGCCGCCATTGTGGAAGTAAAAAACGCGGTGGTGCTCGAGAAACCGCCCGACAATGGAGCGCACGCGGATATTGTCCGACAGGCCGGGCAGTCCCGGCCGCAGCGCGCACATGCCGCGCACGATAAGGTCTATTTTCACACCTGACTGCGAGGCGGCGTAAAGCGCCTCGATCACCTGTGGTTCGACCAGTGAATTCATCTTGGCAATGATGTGCGCCGGCTTGCCGGCCTTGGCTATGCGCGCTTCGTTTTGTATGGCCATCATGATGTTGGACTGCAGGCTGAAGGGCGATATCCACAAGTGGTTGAGCTTGCCGCTCCTGCCTAGCCCGGTGAGCTGCTTGAATACTTCGTTGACGTCGGTGCACATTTTTTCGTCGGCGGTGAACAGACCGAAATCGGTGTAAAGCTTCGCCGTGCCGGGGTGGTAATTGCCGGTTGACAGGTGGGCGTAGCGGCGCAATCGCCCTTCTTCGCGACGCACCAGCAGCAGCATTTTGGCGTGGGTTTTGTAACCGACCACGCCGTAGACTACGTGCGCGCCCACCTCCTCGAGCTTGGCCGCCCAGTTGAGGTTGGCTTCTTCCTCAAATCTGGCCAGCAGTTCGACCACCACGGTGACTTCCTTGCCGCGCTGTGCCGCCTCGATGAGGTATTTCATCAACACCGAATCGGTGCCGGTGCGGTATACCGTCTGCTTGATCGCCAGCACATCCGGGTCGTCGGCAGCCTGTTCGAGGAACTGGATGACCGGGTTGAAGGACTGGTAGGGGTGGTGCAGCAGGATGTCGCTTTTCCTGATGCTCTTGAACAGGTCGGCGCGTTTTTCCACAGCGCGCGGAACGCCGGGGTAAAACCCAGGGTACTTGAGTTCAGGCCGTTCCACCAGGTCGGGAACGGGCATCAGCCGCACCAGGTTCACCGGCCCGCCGACGCGATACAGGTCGCGTGCGTCGAGCTCGAACTCGTGCAGCAGGAAGCCGGCCAGGTCTTCCGGGCAGTCATCGGCGATTTCCAAACGTACCGCGTCGCCAAAATGTCGCTGCGGCAACTCGCCCTGCAGCGCGGCGCGCAAGTCCTTGATTTCTTCTTCCTCGAAAAACAGGTCGCTGTTGCGGGTGACGCGAAACGCGTACGAGCCGAGTACGGTCATGCCCTCGAACAGCGCGGCGCAAAAGGCCTGCAGCACCGCGCTCAGCAGGACAAAGCCGTAGCGGCCGCCGGCGAGCTTTTCGGGCAATTCGATGACACGCGGCAGCAGGCGCGGCGCCTGCAGGATGGCGATGCCGGAGCCGCGCCCGAAGGCATCGCGCCCCTCCAGCCGCACCACCAGGTTGAGCGACTTGTTGAGCACGCGCGGGAAGGGATGCGAGGGATCGAGCCCGATGGGCGTCAGCACCGGCATCATTTCGCGCGTGAAATAGTCGCTCAGCCAGGCGCGCTGCTCGCGCGTCCAGTCATTTTCGGGCAGGAAGCGGATGCCCTTGGCGGCAAGCGCGGGCAGGATCTGTTTGTTAAGCAGTTCGTACTGGCGGCTCACCAGCACGCGCGCCTGTTCGCTCACCGCTGAGAATACCTCGCTCGCCGGCCGCCGGTCGGGGCTGGCCACCTCCTTGCCCAGCTTGATCTGTTCTTTCAGGCCGGCGACGCGGATTTCGAAGAATTCATCGAGGTTGGACGAAACGATGCACAAAAAGCGCAGGCGCTCGAGCAGCGGCACGCGCCCATCCTCGGCCTGGGCCAGCACGCGGCGGTTGAAGGCGAGCAGGCTCAGTTCGCGGCTGAGAAAACGCGCTTCGGCGGGTTTGGCGGGAACGGGTTTGCCTGACATGGACTACGCATACTGACTGCGGATTGTTGCAATAAGATTACAAAAGAGCGGCAGCTTAAATAATAGTGTCACATTTGGCGGGTAATCTTGCCGGCACACCTTCAGCGAGACTTCCCGTGGAGCAGACCCAGCACACTTCCAAGCAGTTTGACGCGGACCTGGAACATATCCGGCGCAAGGTGCTTGCCATGGGTGGCCTAGTCGAGCACCAGATTACCACAGCCATAGAGGCGTTCCGGCGCAACGACCTGTTGCTCATTAATCGCGTAATCGAGGACGACAACGGCATCAACGGCCTGGAGCGCGAAATCGACGGGCTGTGCGCCGCCGTGATCGCGCGGCGCATGCCAGCCGCCATAGACCTGCGCTTTGTGCTGGTGTCGCTGAAAATGATAACCGACCTTGAGCGCATTGGCGATGAGGCGAAAAAAATCGCACTCTACTCGCGCCGCGTCGGCGATTCCGGCCGCTTCATGGTGTCGCGTTATACCGAGCTCAAGCATCTTTCGCTGCTGGTTACGCGCATGCTGCGCCACGCGCTTGATTCATTTGCGCGGCTCGACGCCGGCGAGGTCATGGAAAACGTGCGTCGCGACGATGAAGTGGATGAACTGTTTCATGCCTTGCTGCGCCAGTTGCTCACGTACATGATCGAAGATCCGCGTACCATCTCCTCATCGCTCGATGTCATTTTTATCGCCAAGGCGCTTGAGCGGATCGGCGATCATGCCAAGAACATTTCCGAATACGTCATTTACCTGATTAAGGGGACCGACGTGCGTCACGTGACCATGGAAAGAATGGAAGAGGTCGCCAGAAGCTGATCCATTGCATATGCGTCTTGCGTGAAGTTTTCGGGATGCGCTTTTTTCGCCGCCGTGTTTATTTTTGGTTTGCAGCGACCCTCCCGCAGTGCTAAGGTTGGCGCATGCTTTACCGGTGCCTCGCTGAACCATGAAATTCGATTCGATTGCCGCGGTCGACCTCGGCTCCAACAGCTTTCACCTGCAGATCGGGCGTGTGGTCGACGACCAGATCTACCCGCTTGATTCCTTGCGCGAACCGGTGCGCCTTGGCGCCGGGCTGACAAAGGACAAGCGCATTGACCGCGCCACGCAGTTGCGCGCGCTCGAGGCGCTGGCGCGCTTTGGCGAGCGCCTGCGCGGCTTTCCAAAAGGGGCGGTGCGCGTGGTCGGCACCAATACGCTGAGGGTGGCCAAGAACGCGCCGCAATTTCTCGCCGAGGCCGAGGTGGTGCTGGGTTTCCCGATTGAGGTGATTTTCGGCCGGGAAGAGGCGCGGCTGATCTACGCCGGGGTGTCGCGCACCCTGGCCATTCCGCGCGAGGAAGACGAAAGGCGGCTGGTGGTGGATATCGGCGGCGGCTCCACGGAATGCATCATCGGCAGCGGCCTGAAACCCCTGCTAATGGAGAGCCTGCACATCGGCTGCGTCAGCGCCACACTGAAATTTTTTCCCGACGGGCGCATCGACAAGCAGGGCTTTAAGCAGGCCGAGCTGGCCGCGCGCAGCGAGGTACAGGTCCTGGTCGAACCCTATCGCGAACTGGGCTGGAGCGAGGTGATAGGCTCATCGGGTACGGCCAAGTCGCTGGCCTCTATCCTGCAGGCCAACGGCTGGGCGGAGCAGGGTATCAGCTTTGAAGGGCTGGAAAAACTGCGGGCGGCGTTGATCAAATGCGGGGATGTCGGCAACATCGACATTCCGGGCATGCGCGGTGACCGCGGCGAAATGCTGCCTGGCGGTTGCGCCATTATGTGGTCGGTGTTTGCCGAACTGGGTATTGAACAGATGGCCATATCCGACGGGGCGCTGCGCCAGGGCGTGCTCTACGACATGATCGGGCGCTTCCATAGCCAGGACATGCGCGAGGTGACGGTGCGCGAGTTCATGCGCCGTTACCACGTCGATGCGGTGCAGGCCGGGCGCGTCGGCAAACTGGCCTTGCAGTTGTACCCGGGCGTCGTGCCGCAGCCGGCGCCCGAAGAGGACAAGGCCTTGCTCACCTGGGGGGCGGCGCTGCATGAAATGGGGATTTCAATCGCCCACACCGGCTATCACAAGCATTCGGCCTACGTCCTGTCCAATGCCGACATGCCGGGTTTTTCGCAAATGGAACAGTTGCGCCTGTCGCGCGTGGTGCTCGCGCATCGCGGCAAACTGGCCAAGCTTGAGGGCCTGGAGCCCGGATCGCCCGATTGGGACCTGATTTTTTGCCTGCGAACCGCAGTGTTGTTTTACCGCAGCCGCACCAACTTCGTTCTGCCGGCCATGGCCTGCAAGGCCACCGGTGCGGGTTACCAGTTGTCCCTGCCGCAGGGCTGGCTGGACGAGCATCCGCTTACCGCCGCTGCCTTGGAAGCGGAAATGGACGAGTGGCGCGGTGTCGGCTTGCGCCTGGAAATCAAGGAGTGGTCGGAAGAAAAGCTGCGCGCGGCCGGGTGATCGCACGGGCCGCAGGCCGGGAAAGATTTCCCGGGCGGAGACG
>CAMAWC010000097.1 GCA_945861875.1 Bordetella parapertussis | reverse complement strand
GGAATATCCACGCCGGCGAGGCGCGCCACCACGCCCTTGGCCGCGTCACAGGCGATGCGCACCTGCGTTGCCATCGGCAGCATGTCGGGAAACAGACGGTAGGCGGTGAGCACCGTGGCATCGAGCTTTTTCGCCTCGACATGGGCCTGCGCCTTGTCGAGGATGTTGGAGAGATTGCCCAGGATATTGACGAAACGCGGCACGCTGGCCTGGTACATGGAGATAGTCATGTGTATTCCTGAAAGTGGGGGGGAGGGGGGAAGAACAACAGCGCGCGTATTCTACGCTGCCGACGGCGGCGCGGTCGCGGCGAACCGTTGATCTGTCGAATCCCTACTCCGGCTCGACGCCGGCGTCCTTGAGCAGCTTTGCCCAGAGGATGCGCTCGCTGCGCATCAGTTCGGCAAAGCCTTCCGGCGACTGTGCGCTCTCTTGCGGGTAATTGCCGAACTGCTGCAGGCGCTGCAACATTTCCGGGTCGCGCAGGATGACGGAGAGCTCCTTCGAAAAACGCTGCACCGCCTCGGCCGGCGAGCCGGTGGGCGCCACAATGCCGAACCAGCCGACAAATTCAAAACCGGGCACCGTCTCGGCGATGGCCGGCACCGCATCCCAGCCGGGCAGGCGCGTCGCGGTGCTCACCGCCAGCGGGCGCAACGCCCCGCTCCTGATATGCGGCGTAGACGGCGCGACGGAAAGGACCACCAACTGGGTGCGCCCGGCGAGGGTGTCCTGCACACCCTGGGGCATCACTGCATATGGCACCTGCTGGATGGATGCGCCGGCGGTCTTGCTCACCCAGCTGGCGAGCACACCGGAGGCATTGCGCGCGCCGTCGGTGGCAAAGTTGAGTGTTCCGGGTTTGGCCTTGGCGAGTGCAAACAACTCGGCCATATTTTTTACCGGCAGGTCCGGATGCGCCAGCACGAAAAACGGCGACTTGCCGACAAACGCAACCGGTGTGAAATCGCGCAGCGGATCGTAGGGCAGCGACTTGAACAGCAGCGGATTGGTGATCAGCGCCGCGGAGGTGCCGAAAAAATAGGTATAGCCGTCGGCAGGCGCGCGCGCCACCGCCTGCGCGCCGATAAGGTTGGCGGCGCCCGGACGGTTCTCGACAATGACCTGCTGGCCGAGGGCGCGCGTCAGCCGGTCGGCGAGCAACCGGCCGATGATGTCGGGCTGGGCGCCGGGGGCAAAGCCCACCACCAGCTTTATGGGTTTGGTCGGCCAGGCCTGCGCGTGGGCCAGGTCACCGGCGCCGACCGCGACAAGCATCAACACCACGCGCAACAGGCTACGCATTGCCATCCTCCTCGCCGCTTTCTTCACCGCACACCAGCTGGAAATCCGCGCCAGACGCGGGTTTCCAGCATATTGTCATTAATTGCCCGGCCTGACTACTCCGGCTTGATACCCTGCTCTTTCATCAGCTTGGTCCATTTGACCTGATCTTCGCGGATGAAAGCGCCAAACTCCTCCGGCGTACTGCCCGCCGGTTCGCTGCCCAGGGCGAGCATTTTTTCGCTCACTTCCTTTAGCAACAGCACCCGGTTGGCGTCGGCGGAAATTTTCGCCACCACCGCCTTCGGCGTGGCCGCCGGCGCAAGCAGGCCGAACCAGCCCACGGCCACATAACCGGGCAATCCGGATTCATTCACCGTCGGCAGCCTGGGCAGCGTCTCCGAGCGTTTGGCACTGGTCACCGCCAGCGCGCGCAAGCGGCCGGCCTGCACATGCGACATCACCGTCTGCGCCGGTGCGAACATCAGGTCAACCTGCCCGCCGACAAGGTCGGTCAGCGCCTGCCCGGTGCCCTTGTAAGGAACGTGCAGCAAATCGACGCCGGCCATGGACTTGAACAATTCAGCGGCAAGGTGTGAAGCGGCACCGGTACCCGACGAACCGTAGCTCAGCTTGCCCGGGCTGGCCTTGGCCAGCGCGATGAGCTCGCGAATAGTGCCCACGCCGGTTTTCGGATTGGCCGTTACCACATAGGCCGAGGCCGATACCAATGTCACCGGCGCAAACTGCGCGACATTTTTCTCCGTCAGCGCGGCGGTTGAGGCCATCACCAGGGTGTAGCCGTCGGGCGCCGACTGTGCCACCAGGTCGGCGCCGATATGCCCGCTCGCACCCGGCTTGTTCTCGATGATCACTTGCTGGCCCCACAGTGCGGTGAGTTGCGGCGCCATGATGCGCGACAGCGTGTCGGCACCGCCACCGGGCGGGAAAGGTACGATGATGCGCACCGGCTTGCCCGGGAAATTCTGCGCCTGTGCGGCAAGCGCGATGGCCAGCAGCAGGCCCGCCACTACGGCGCGCACCATTGCCCCCACCTATACCCCGCCCGGCGCGACGATATGCGTGCGCAAGCTGGTGATGCCCTCGATGGCGCAATCGATGACATCACCGGGCTTGAGATACAAGGCCTCGGCATTGGGCTTGCCCACCGCCACGCCGCCGGGCGCGCCGGTGGAGAACATGTCGCCCGGTTCGATGACCAACAGCCGCGAAAAGTGCTCGATGATGTCGGGCAGTTTCCAGATCTGGTCGGAGGTGTTGACGCGCATGCGCTCCTCGCCGTTGACCGAGCAGGTCATCCACAAATTGTAGGGATCGGGAATTTCATCCATGGTGACAATCTCCGGCCCCAGCGGCCCGAATCCGGGCGCGTTCTTGCTGGTCCAGAAGCGCGAACCCGAGGCCACTTCGCGTTTTTGCGTGTCGCGGCAGGTGAGGTCGTTGAGGATGGTCACGCCGACAACATGATCGAAGGCGTCGGCTTTTTTTGCGCCAAAAGCGCGTTTGCCGATGACAAACACCAGCTCCGGCTCGTAATCAAGATGCACCACCGAGGCCGGGCGGGCGACTTTACCCTCATGCCCCGAAAGGCAGTCATTGGTCTTGATAAAGCCGGTCGGCTCCTGCGGGATTTCCTTGATCAGGTCGGTGCGCTTTAATTCCTCGAGGTGGGTGCGGTAATTTTTTCCCACACACAGGAACTTGCTGGCATCGGGAATCACCGGCAGGTAAATAATGTCACTCACCTTGAGCAGGGCGTCCTTGAAACGCTGCGGGTCGCTACGCGCCGCATCGGCCAGCGCGCGCACTCTTGCCAGTGCCGCCGGACCGGCGGCAAGCAAGGCCTTCATGCTCGCGGGCAGCGCCGCTTCAGTCGAGGGCAGCGCCGCGGAAAGGTCGAGCACCTGCGCATCGAGGCGCACGCCGATGCGCGCGTCTTTGGCGCCGTGTTTGGTAAAGCTGATCAGTCGCATGGTTTGGGGTGATTAATTAAAAAAAGGGTCATTGCGAGGAGCGTAGCGACGAAGCAATCTCGTCGCATTACGATGTTCTTTGTGCATTCTACGAGATTGCTTCGCTGCGCTCGCAATGACACGCATTTTTTTCAAGTATAGTCCCGCACCGCAGTACGTTTAGTCTTCCGCCTTTTCCCCGCCCAGCGCCGCCGTCAGGTCGGCAAGGAACAGCGACAGCTCACCCGCCATCAGCGCGAAATCAATGTCGAACTGCTCGTTCTCGTCGGCGACCGCGGCATCCGACCCGGACTCTTGCTTCAGAATGTCGAGGAAAGTCACGCGCTTGACCTGCATCTGGTCGGTCAGCACAAAGGAAATGCGGTCTTTCCAGGTCAAGCCCAGGCGCGTGGCGACCTTGCCGCCGGCAATATGGTCGCGAATGTCCTTGCCATCGAGCGAATGGCGCACATAACGCACCACTGCACGGCTTTCGTTGGCGGCGCTCAGCTCCAGGTCCTGATCGATGCTGAACGCCTTGGGCGCCTTGCCCGCAGACAGCCACTGTGTCATCGATGCACCGGGCGAGCGCTGCGTATCGAGGCGCTTGAGCGGCAGGTCATCGACGGCGCGGCGCAGGTTCTCCAAAAACTGCTCGGCCTTGGTGTCGGCGGCTGCATCAACCACCAACCAGCCGTTGGCGGCGTCTATCCAGCACCAGGTGATGCGGCGGCGGCTGAGCGCGCGCGGCATCAGTTCATTGGTCACCTGGTCGCGGATTTCCAGCATTTGCTTGCGCCCGACCGGATGCGCCTGCTGGCGCGCCACTTCGGCCGCCTTGTCCTGGGTGCGCTGGCGTATCACCGTCGCGGGCAGCAGCTTTTGCTCAACGCCCAGGGCAAGCAGCCATTGCTTGCCCTGGGTATAAAGATAGCCACCTTCGGCTTGTGGCGGCAGCCAGCCGCGGCTTTCCATTTCAAAGCTGCCGCACGGCTGCAGGGGCTTGAGCGCAAGCGCTTTTTCCAGCGCATCGGCGGTGACGGACCATTTGGCCGGAAGTCGGTAGACGATGAGATTTTTCAACCACATATTTATTTTTTTCTACGGGAAGGAATGCGGACAGTGGCAAAAAGTTGGCCGATTATACTGACCGGCCCGCGGAATTCGAAGTATTAAACGCAAATCAGCGCACGCGTCGACTAAGCGGCACACCCGGCAGGACCTTCACCATTTTCAGCACGCAGGCGGGTAAAATCCCGCCTGGGTTAAAGTAGCGGCCCCGCCCTGCCTCATTCAACCGCGGCAATCGTTCCGGAAGATCCTCTTTGAACCAGCTTATCAAGCGTTTGCGCGCGCTCGCCCCTTCCGCCCTCGGCAGCCTGCAACGCGGCATCGAAAAAGAAAGCCTGCGCGTGCGCCCCGACGGCATGCTGGTCAGCACGCCGCATCCGGCCGGCCTGGGCTCGGCCATGACCCATCCGCTCATCACCACCGATTTTTCCGAAGCGCAAATCGAGATGGTGACCGGTGTGCACACAAACACCGAAGCCTGCCTTGAAGAACTGACGCAAATCCACCAGGTGGTCTATCGCAATATCGGCGACGAGTTGCTGTGGGGGGCGAGCATGCCCTGCGGCCTGCCCGCTGATGACGCCATCCCGCTCGGCCAATACGGCACATCCAACGTCGGCCGCGCCAAAACCATTTATCGCATGGGCCTCGCGCACCGCTACGGACGGCGCATGCAGACCATCTCTGGCATCCATTACAACTTTTCCATCCCGGTGGTCACCACCGAAGCGTATTTCGCCCTGATCCGCAACTTCCGCCGCCACTCCTGGCTGCTGATGTACCTGTTCGGCGCCTCACCTTCGGTGTGCGCGAGCTTTGTCCGGGGACGCCAGCACGAATTGCAGGAACTGCGGCAGGGCACGCTTTACATGCCGCACGCCACCTCGCTGCGTATGGGGCGCCTTGGCTACCAGAGCGACGCACAGGCCTCGCTCGCGGTCAGCTACAACAGCCTCGAGAGCTACGGCGCGTCGCTGCAGGACGCGATGACCCGCCCCTACCCGGCCTACGAGGCCATCGGCATCCGGGACGGGGACGGCGAATACCGCCAGCTCTCCACCAGCCTGCTGCAGATTGAAAACGAGTTCTACGGCACCATCCGCCCCAAGCGCGTCATTCGCACCGGCGAGCGGCCGCTGCGCGCGCTGCGCGACCGCGGCGTCGAGTACGTCGAGGTGCGGCTGATGGACCTGAACCCGTTTTGCATGGCCGGCATCGAACAGGAAACCATGCGCGCGCTCGACGTGTTCCTGCTGCACTGCCTGTTGAGCGACAGCCCCAGGGACACGCCGGAGGAAATCACCGCCAACGCGCACAACCAGTTGCGCACCGCCGTACGCGGCCGTGAACCCGGGCTCACGCTGGAGCGCGGCGGCAAGGAAGTGGCGCTCGCCGGCTGGGGCAATGAAATCCTCGCCGAATGCGAACCCATCGCGCTGGCATTGGACAACGCCAATGGCGGCCACGCCTATCGCGACGCCCTCGCCGGAGCCCTCGCCGCGCTGGCGAACCCGGCATTGACCCCGTCGGCGCGCATCCTTGAGGCGATGCAGAGCGACTACGACGGCTCCTATGTCGGATTTGTCCGCGCCCAATCAGTCAAGCACCGTGATGAGCTGCTGGCCCTGCCGCTGGCGGACGATGTCGCGCAGCGCTTTGCCCGCCTGGCCGAAGAATCGCTCGCCGAGCAGCGCAAGATTGAGGCGGCCGATACGATGTCATTCGAAGCGTTCAGGCAACAATATTTGTCGCCGGTACATTTGAGCTGACGCATTGCTGTCATTCCCGGCGACGGCTCCTGTCATTCCCGAGACTAATGCCGTCATTCCCGCGATTTCTTCCGTCATTCCCGCGATTTCTTCCGTCATTCCCGCGAAAGCGGGAATCCATGGGGTTGATCCTTCGCTGCGCTAGCGACTTCTCATTTCTTGAATTGAGTGGTTTCACTCCCCTGCGGGGAGCGAGTCACTTTCTTTTGCTTGTGCAAAATAAAGTAACCAAAGAAAACACACCCCCGACGCCGCCCCTTCGGGGTGCCCTCCGGTGCTCGGCAAAGCGGGCCGGCGCATAAACTCGGCCCGCAAAAAGCCGCGGGCCTCAGACATATGCGCCGGAAGGCCCCCGCTTCGCCTGCGCTCCTCGGCGGCGCCGCAGGGGCCCCGAAATCAAAAGCAAAAGCAAAACCAAACAATGCAATGCGACGGTTTGGCTTTTGACTTTAGCCCCCGTAGGGGACGCCGAGAAGCGCAGCGACAATGGGAGGGGTCCGGGACCTATGTCTGAGGCCCACGTTTCTTGTGGGCCGAGTTTAGGTCCCGGCCCATTGGCGCGAGCATCGCAGGGGAGCTCCGAAGGAGCCGTCACCTCCGGGCGCGCTTTCTTTGGTTACTTTCTTGCGCGAGCAAAGAAAGTGACTCGCTCCCCGCAGGGGAGTGAAACTACAAGTTCAAGAGAAAGGGAAAGCCCGCGCAGCGAAAGACTAACCCCATGGATTCCCGCTTGCGCGGGAATGACGGCAGCGGCCGCCGGCATGGCCGTGCGAAGGCCTAATGGCTGACAACACGCCCGCAGGGCTTGTTGCGGCAGAGGCTAGTGAGCAAAGCGAACGTGAAGCGCGAAGCGCGGCCGGAGCCAAAACCCGCTTCCAGAGCGACTCTCCAGCCATCACTGGTCATCAAACAAGGTTAAATCATATTGCCCCATGGTCGCGCCGGCACGCGGCGTCACGTCATCGGGTTTGCCCAGGTTCCCGACCCTCACCCCCAGCAGGCGAATCCGCCGTTCCAGCGGCACGCGTTTCAGACATTCGCCCGCGGCACGGCGTATCGCGACCGCGTCCTGGGTCGGCGCAGCGATGGTGTGGTCGCGCGTCACCGTGGAAAAGTTGTCATAGCGGATCTTCAGCCCAATGGTCTTGCCGGCGTAGCCCTTGCGCACGAGGTCGCCGGCAACGCGCACGCACAACTCGGTGAAGATGCGCGACAGTTGCGCCTTGTCGCGCACCGCGTGCAAGTCGTTCTCGAAGGTGGTCTCGCGGCTGATCGACTTGGGTTCGCGATAGGTCACCACCTCGCGTTCGTCGCGCCCGTGCGCCGCATCGTGCAGCCACGCGCCGTAGCTCGCGCCGAAATGGCGCAACAGCAGCAGCGAATCGGCGCGCGCGAGGTCGCCTATGCTGCGGATGTCGAGGTCCTCGAGCTTGGCGTTGGCCTTGGGGCCGATGCCGTTGATCTTGCGTGCCGGCAGCGGCCAGATGCGCGTGGTGACATCGCCGTCGGCAAGTACGGTGATACCGGCCGGCTTGTCCAGTTCCGAGGCGATCTTGGACAAGAGCTTGTTGCGTGTCACGCCGAGGGAGCAGGACAGCCCGGTGGCCTCACGCACCGCGCGCTGCAGCCGCAGCGCAAGCTTGCGCGCGTTCACCCAGGGGTCCCCGCCTCCTTGCGCCATGACCAGTGCGGTCAGGTCGATGTAGATCTCATCAATGCCACGATCCTCCACAAGAGGGGCGATGGCGCGCACCGCCTCCTTGAACAGGCGCGAACATCGCCGATATTCGTCAAAATCCGCCGGCAGCAATACCGCGTCGGGGGCGAGCGCCGCGGCTTTCATCAGTCCCATGCCCGAGTGCACACCCAGTGCACGCGCTTCGTAGGTGCAGGTGGTGGCGACGCCGCGCCCGGCGTAATTACGCAAGGTGGGGATGGCGGCATCGGCGGCCTGGTCGGCGGCGTTGCGCCGCCGACCACCTATGACCAGCGGCAACCCGCGCAACTGCGGGTAGCGCAACAGTTCAACCGAGGCATAGAACGCATCCATGTCGAGGTGGGCGATAAAGCGCCCGGAAGACGTTTGCATTTGCTCTACGCCTTATCAGCCGTCATCCCCGCGAAAACGAGACTCGCGGAGCGAGGCGAAGTTTCGAGGAACGGCCAAGCGGGGATCCAGTGTCGTTTGCCAGGAAAAGTCGCTGGATTCCCGCTTTCGCGGGAATGACGGAATGCTGAAAAGCCACGTCTGGCGGGGCTTTCCAGCATATTTCTCTCTTGGAAACGCACTCCCGAGGCATCAGAAAAACGCCAGGGTGCGCACCTCTATGCTGTGGCGCGGCGGCGCGTCGGCAGGCGTGTTCGGATCGTCGAACGAGGTGTGCGGCGTAAAGCGCGCCCGGCCGGTGTCCGAATCGAAGACCTTGAACACCAGCGCCTCGTCACGCCGCATGTGCGGAAAATAAAACCACTGGTGCGCCGGGTTGTGGCGCAGGCGGTAGGTCTGGCCGACGCGATGCGGATAGCGGCGCTCGGACACGACCAGGTCGGCAAAGGCAACGCTGCGCGCATCGGCCACGGCGAGCGGGTTGGCAACAATGGGGGTGTCTATGGCGCGCCAGACCTGGATGATGGCAAAGCGCCCCTGCAGCAGGGCCTCGGCCTCGGCCGGCAGGAACTCGCGCAGGCGCTGCGGCCCGGACCATTCGGTGTAGTCGTTGTGCGCCGCCAGCACCGGTTCGCGCAGCAATTTCGCCTCGCGTTCGGTTTCGTCGCCCGAGCGCAGGGTGTGGTCGAACACCTCGACACGCTTTGCCCCGGAAATGGCCTTGACCAGCGCAACCGCCTCCGGATAGTAGACGGACTGCAGCGCGTCCTTGTCAAAAAAGTCGGTCATCGCGGTCGGGTGCGCGACAAGCACAAACCCCGATGTGTCAAGGGAGAAATTCCCGGCGCTCGCCCGTCCGTCGCGTATGGGCATGGCGCGCGCTTCGTAACTGCCGCTGCTGCGCCGGTGGATGTTGCCCGGACCGAAAGTCTCGTTGACCAGTTTTTCGCCGGTGTCTATGGCGTAGGTAATGTCGGCGGTCACTCCCGCCGCGCCGGTCTTGCCGTCCTCCAGCGCGGCTGTCATGACCGGCTCAGGCCCGTTCCAGGTGCTGCGGCAAGTCGTCGCAAATCTCGTCCCATTCGGCCTTGGAACCGACGTAGATATGGAAGGCCGGTTTTGCGCTGATCGGTGTGTCGAGCGTGCCGATGCGCAGACGCACCAGTTCCGGCGTGGACAGGCGCTGGCTGTAAATGGGCGAACCGCAATTACGACAAAAGTAGCGCACCAGGTCGGGCGTGGACTTGTACCCGGCCAGCGCATCCTTGCCGCCCAGGAGCTTGAAAGAGTCGGCCTTGATCGGTGAGTTGGTACCGAAGGCCGTGCCGTTTGACTTGCGGCACTTCTGGCAATGGCACTTGATGACGGTGTCGATGTCACCGGACACCTCGTATTTGATGCTGCCGCACAGGCAACTTCCCTTGAGCATGTCGTTTTCTCCCTGGTGAGTGAGTGAAGGGGTGAAAAGTAAAAAGTGAAAGGTGAAAAAACCGCCGCTTATTGTGGCGCGCCTTGTTGCACGCCCGCCGCTTCGAGCAAGGCCTTGATCTTCGGTTCGGGCTTCCAGTAATTGGGGCCCTTGAGGAATTTGCCGTTGGCATCGTATATCGGTTTGCCGTCGGCGCCCAGTTTGCTCTCGTTGCTGTCCATGATCACATCGAGCACCTGCTCGAGCGGCAGGCCGTATTTGAGTGCTTCTGAGCGGCAATAAACCATCACATCACCGAGCAGGTCGGCGAGGGCCACCAGCACCTCGGCCGGCGCCGCCCCTTTTGCCACCATGGCCGATATCTCGTCGATCTCGTGCACCTCATCGAGCAGGGTAGCCTTGAATTTCACCAGGCGCTCGGCGACGTTGGAGGGCAGCGTCGGCCGCGCGTTGGCCGGCAGCTTGTACATGGCATTCATCAGCGCGATGCGCTGGTCAAAAGGTTTTGTCATCGGTGTTCCAAAAAAAATGGGGCGAGGCCCCATTATCCCAGTTCTGCACGCCTGGCCTTGCAGCGGCCGCTCGCGGCCGCCGGCTGCATTGGAAAATGGCTGGAGAAGCCCGCCAGTCGGGCTTCTCCAGCCTATGCCATGCCTGACAGCTAGTCGAAACTGACGATCTCCACCCAGTTGGCGCCCTTGCCCGCCGGCGCCTTGCCGAGCAATTTCAGCGCGCCGCGGGCCTGGTCTATGGCGTAAGCCGAGATGGTGTCGGACTTTTCGCCGCTCACCACCATGAACCTGCCCTTGGCGTCGATGGCAAAGCCGCGCGGCTGTTTTTCGGTCGGTGTACTGGACAGGTAGGTGAGCTTGCCGCTGGCGCCATCGACGCTGAAGGCGCCGATGCTATTGCTGGTGCGCTCGGAAATGTAGAGAAATTTCCCGTTCGGGGTGAGGTGGATATCGGCCGCCCAGACATCGTTGTCAATGTTGCGCGGCGTCACTCCGGACGCCACCGGACCGCGCGGCGCTCCGGGAACCAGCTTAGTGTCCGCCGTCAGGCCCGGGGCCGTGCCCAGTTCCTTGATCAAGCCGCTTTTTTCATCCAGCGCAAACGTGGTGACCGTGCCCATCAGTTCGCTCAGCACATAAAGGTATTGGTTGTCACCGGAGGTGACGAAGTGGCGCGGACCGGTCATCGGCTTCATCAGCGCGACCGCCGGCGTGTTCGAGGCAAGACGTCCGGTCTTCGCATCGAAGCTGAACTGGAAGATCTGGTCGTTGCCAAGACATGGCACGTAGACAAACTTGTTGCTCCCGTCGACGCGGATGGAGTGGGCGCTGCGACCGACGGGAATCACCTGCAGCGGCTCTGGAACAACACGGCCGTCCGCCGCCACCGCATTGACACTCACCAGGTTCCCGCCGTAGGACGCACCAAACAGGAAGCGCCCGGTCTTGTCGAGGGAAATATAGGGAAAACTCTCGACCAGCGGCGAAGTGGCGACCAGAGACAAGGCACCGCTGCCCGGGTTGATACTGTAAGCGTGCAACGAAAACGGCTTGCCGCGCGAGGCGGCATAGAGCATTTTCTTGTCCGGACTCACCGCCATGGGCATCACTTCACCCGCCGCCTTGGCGCGCGCACCCGGAGTCAGGCGGCCCTCGGGGTCAAGCGTGTAACTGCTGATGTCGCCATCGCCGGCGTTGGAAACATATGCGTAGGTTGCAGCCACTGTGGTCCCTTTTTTGTGATGGCGATCCGTCCACTTGACGCGCTGATGCCATAGCCATTGCCGATGGTTCTGGCCGGCAAGCATAGCCCTTGGTGGTGAAGTCCTGCCAATAACCGGTCTGCGGCAATACCTGCGCGATTCGATTATGCTGCAATTATATTTGTCAGGGTACCGGGGCATAGCGGCCGTTCCCGCAACAGCACATTGCGCCAATTGGACATGGATGCTCATTGAAAAAAGACGCCGATTTCCGCACCTTCCTGCCCACCCTGGACAATCCACGCATTGCCGCCATGCACGGCAGCAACGTCCACGAACACGGTGAGCACGGCCTCGCCATCCCGTTTGTGCAGGACTTGCTGTTCAAGCCATGGGAAATGCTTTACCAACAGCCTTTTGTCGGCGTGACCACCGAGGGCAAGCCGATTCCCGGCTTGTTCGCACTCGGCCCCAACGGCGCCCCCGCCGAGGCGATGAGCGCCGCCGCGACGCGACTGCTGGCCGAAGTCTCGGCCGAGGAGCGCGCGGCGCTGGTATTACCGGTGGATGCGCGCGAATGGCGGCGCTGGAACAACACCGAAATGTACGTCTACAAATACGGCCTGCGCCTCGACGAGATGCGCCTGCCTTTGCGCGACGCCATTCTTGCGCTGGTGCGTGAAAGCCTCAGCGCCAAGGGTTATGACAAGGCGCGCGATGTCATGCGCCTCAACCATTTTCTTGGCGAACTCGCCTTCAACACCACGGTGCTGGGCGAATGGAGTTACAACTTCACCCTGTTCGGCGCGCCTTCGCTAACGGAACCATGGGGTTGGCAGCTGACCGGCCATCACCTCAACCTCAACTGCCTGGTGCTCGGCCACCAGATGGTGCTCTCGCCGGCCTTCATGGGCGCCGAGCCCAATTACGCCGACAGCGGCCCGTTTGCCGGCACGCGCCTGTTCCAGGACGAGGAAAATGGCGGGTTGGAACTGATGCGCGCCTTGTCGGACGCGCAGCGCGACAAAGCGGTCCTGTTCAAGGCCACCACCGGTGGCGACATGCCGCCGGAGCGCCGCCACCGCGCCGACCAGTTGCACCTGGGCGGCGCCTTCCAGGACAACCGCGTCATACCCTACCAGGGCGTCGATGTCGCCGGCTTCTCCAAACTGCAGCGGCGCAAGCTGCTCGACCTGGTGGGTGCCTATATCGAGCCCCTGCCCGCCGGTCCGCAACAGGCGCGCATCGAGGAAGTCGAGCGCCACCTGGATGACACGCATGTTTGCTGGATAGGCGGCACCGGCGAGGACGATACGTTTTACTATCGCATACAGAGTCCGGTGGTGATGATCGAGTTCGACCATCACTCGGGTGTGTTCCTCACCAACCCGCTTCCGGCAAAATTTCACATCCACACGATTGTGCGCACGCCTAACGGCAACGACTACGGCATGGACTTGTTGCGCCAGCATTACGCGCAAGACCATCACCAGGACAGCCGGCCGGGCAAATCCGGCGCGCCCATAGGCCACACGCACGGTCACACACACGACGGGCACACGCACCATCACCATGAACACGGCGACCACGGTCACAGCCATGGACATGGACACGACCACGGTCACGGCCGCGATCATCATCATCATCACGACCACAAGCACGACTGAAGCGGGTCGCTAAACCTTAAGGAAGTTCTGAATAATTCTCTAATTCGTCATTCCCGCGAAAGCGGGAATCCACCTTGATCTAAAGCCTGAATTTATTGAGTCAAAATGGATTCCCGCTTTCGCGGGAATGACGGTATCGGATGGGACAATTGTCATGAAATATAAAATTCTGAATAAATACAAGTCAGGAAAGGCAAGGCAATGGATCTGGGCATAAAAGGTCGTAGCGCGGTGGTCTGCGCCTCATCGCAAGGCCTCGGACTCGCCTGCGCCACCGCGCTCGCGCGCGAGGGTTGCACGGTGTTCATCAACGGCCGCAACCATGAGCGCCTGCTTGCGGCGCAGGCGCGTATCGAAAAGGAAACCGGCGTGCTGGTCGCCACGGTCACCGCCGACATCACTACCGAAGCCGGCCGCAAGGACTTGTTCGACGCCTGTCCCGACGCCGACATCCTGGTCAACAACAACGCCGGCCCGCCGCCAGGGAAGCTCGCCGACTGGGATCATGCCATGTGGCTGAAAGCCCTCGAGGCCAACATGCTCGCGCCCATCCTGCTCATTCGCGCCTTCATCCCCGGCATGCGCGCGCGCAAGTTCGGCCGCATCGTCAACATCACTTCGGCCATGGTAAAAAGCCCGCGCCCGCACATGGCCTTGTCCACCACCGCACGCACCGGCCTCACCGCCTTTTCCAAGTCACTGTCCATCGACGCCGCCATCGACAACGTCACCATCAACAGCCTGCTCCCTGAGCGCATCGACACGCCGCGCCAGCAATACATGGCCGAACGCATGATGAAGGAGGACGGCATCGACCTGGCGGAAGCGCGCAA
>CAMAWC010000096.1 GCA_945861875.1 Bordetella parapertussis | reverse complement strand
CAGAACTAACGGCCGCAGTAGCACGCACCGAGCGCTTTGAATTGCTGACCGTCACCGCGCAACGGCAATAGTCGGGATCGACGTCCGGGCCTATTCGATGTGCAGCGCGACCAGGAAACGCGACACCATGTTGTAGGAAGCGATGGTCGCTGCGAGCTCCACCCGGGCGCGATCGTCGTAGCGCGCGCGTACCTTGTCGAACAAGGCATCGGGCACCTGGATATCGCGTGTCATGACGTCGGTGAGTTCCAGCGCCAGCCGTTCATCGGCCGGAATCGCCGCACCGGGCGGCGTCTCGCGCACCGCGGCGATTTGTTCGGCGCTGACACCGGCCTTTTCCGCGTGGGGCACGTGCGCTTCGAATTCGTAGGACGCCTTGTTCAGCACGGCGATGCGCAGGATGATCAGCTCGCGCAGGCGCGGCGCAATCGAAGTCTTGTTGCGAATCGCCGTCATCATCTGCTCCCAGCCGTCGCATACCGGCGGGCTGTTGAGCAGCACCTTGTAGAGCAGGGAGATGCGGCCGCGGGCGCCCATGATGTTTTTTTCCAGCTGCGCCAGTTCCGGGCGCGTGCCCGGTTCAATCGGGGTGATGCGTGCCGGCGCGCTCATGCCGCGCCCCCTGCCAATTGCCTGAACTTGATTGCCATGGTGATCCCCTTATTTTTGCTTGTTGAAACCGAATAATTCCGCCGGGTTGTCGACGAGTATCTTGCGCCTTGTCGCTTCGTCGGGCGCCCAGCGGCCGAGCAGGTTGAACAACACCGAGCCGCCGACCTTGTCGGCAAACGAAAGGTGCGGGTAGTCGCTGCCCCATATCAGCCGGTCGGGCGCGGTTTCGATCAGCGCGCGCGCAAAAGGCGCCGCATCGGCAAAGTCCGGCGCCACCGACATGCGGTACACGCCGGTAAGCTTGATCCAGCAACGGCCGTCACCGTTGCGCAGCATGGCGAGAAAATCCTGGAAGCCTTTTTGCCCGATGCCGTCCCTGGCGAGGTACATGCCCATGTGGGCGACGGAAAAATCGCACTGGAGCGTTTTCATCACCGGCATCAGCTCGCTGGTGAGCCAGCCCGGCCCGAGAAAATCCAGGTGCCAGCCGAGCTCCTTGCAGCGCGCATCCAGCCGGCGGATGCGCGGCAGCATGGTCTGCGCGAAACCCGGCTCCAGCGGCTTGACCGGCGAGACGTTGACGCGCACGCCGCGCACGCCGATGGCGTCGAGGCGCGCCAACTCTGCATCGGGGGCGTCTTCATGCACATCAACGATTCCGCGACACACCGCGGTGCCCATTTCCAGCATCGCGTCGACCATGCAGCTATTGTCGCGGGCATAGGCGCTGGGCTGCACGAAGACAAAGCGCTCAAGGCCCTCGGCCCTGGCATGGGCCAGGTAGTCGGGCAGCATCGCAACGGGCGGCTTGTAGCGCAGGTCGCCGCCGTAGGGATAGCGTTCCGCCGGGCCGAAGACGTGGAAGTGGCTGTCGCAAGCGAGGGCCGGCGCCTGCCAGGCAGGTTTGATATTGGATGCATTTGACATTCCGCTTACTCCACTTTGACGCCGGCTTGGGTGATTACCGTTTTCCAGGTCTTGATTTCCTCCTCGACGCGGCGCGCCTGCTCGGCCGGTGTGCTGGTCACGGCACGCGCACCCTGGGCGATGAAGGACTCCTTGAGCCTGGGCTTGTCGGCGGCGCGGATGATCTCCTGATTGAGGCGTGCAACAACGGCTGCAGGTGTTCCCGCCGGAACTGCGACACCCCACCAGTAGGACATGTCGTAGGCCGGCACACCGGCTTCGGCAAACGTGGGCACTCCGGGCAAAAGAGTGCTGCGCTCCTTGCCGGTCACGCCGAAACCCTGCACACGGCCACTGCGCACATGCGCCATACCGCTGGCGAGGCTGGCAATGGAGATATCAAGGCGCCCGGCGACGACTTCGGCAATCGCGGCGGCCACCCCCTTGAACGGCACGTGGGTCATTTTGGTTCCGGTGACAAAGAGAAATTGCTCGGTCGCAAGATGGGCCGACGAGCCCTGCCCGCCCGAGCCAAACGTCAGCTCGCCGGGCTTGGCCTTGGCCAGGTCTACCAGTTGCTTTACCGATTTGGCCGGCAATTCCAGCCGCGCCACCATGATGGACGGCGACTCGGCAATCTGGCTGACCTGGGTGAAATCCTTGAGCGGATCGTAAGGCAGCTTTGCGTACAGTCCAGCCGCCATAACAAAGGAATTGTCGGTGAGGACCATGGTGTAACCGTCGGGCGCCGATTTGGCGACCAGATCGGCGCCCAGCGTGCCGCCGGCGCCACCGCGGTTTTCGACAATCACCTGCTGGCCCAGTTGTTCCGTCAGTTCAAGTGCCAGGGAGCGCGCCGACAGGTCGGTGAAGGATCCCGGCCCAAACGGCACGACAATCTTCAACGGCTTTGACGGCCATGCGCCCTGGGCCATCACCTGTGTCGATGACAACGATGGCAACAAGGCGAGGCCCAGCAGGGCGGCGGGCAGCAGTTTTTTCAACATATCAATTCTCCTTCCGGTTACACAGAATTATCATGCGCCCGCGGCGGCCGCAACCACGGCCTGCCAGCGTTCCCGCAATTTCGCCCTCCGCACAGGATCGAGCAGTGCATCCAATCCTTGATCGATTGCGATCGGGGCAAGCGCGGCGCGGCCAAGTTCGGCGGCAATGCTGTCATCTGCGCGCAGTGGAAACAATTCGGATTCAGCGAGGCGGCGCTGCCCCTCGGGCGACAACAGGTAATAGAGAAACCTGCGCGCGGCGCGCGGATGTGGCGCGCTGACCGGAACAAAGGCAATGCGCGACACAGCCAATCGCGCCCCGGCGGTTGGCGCAACGGCGAGTGATGGATTGGCGCGCAGCGCGCGCAGCGCAAAAGCGCCCAGAACATGATAAGCGAGCGCGGCGTGGCCACTGGCAACCGCATCGACCAGCGGCGGATTGGAGCCGAACATGCGCGGCCGGGCGGCAGCCAGCGCCCGCATGAACGCACCGAAATCACTTTCACGAACACTATTTTGCAGCAGCGCGAGGAAGCCAAGACCGTTGCTCTCGATGTCGTAGCATGCGATTTTGTCGCGCAACTCGCGCGGACGGGCGTTGAGCACCGCGGTGATTTCAGTCAGCGTACCCGCGCATGTGGTTGTTTCGAACTGGTTGCGGTTGACCAGGGTCACCAGCGGCTCCAGTGTCGTGGCATAGGCCATGTCGCGATAATTGGCCCAGGCCGGAAGGCCGGCTGCAACGGGACTGGCGCACACTTGCGCGTGGCCGGACTGCACCAGCCCCATCTGCAGGTCCATGGCCGAACTCCACAGCACATCGACCTCACCACGGCCGCGCGCGAGGCCCTCCAGATAGCGCTGGTGCAGGCTTCCGCTGATGCCGTCGACAAACTCGACCTCGATGCCGGGGTGCGATGCGGCAAAGCCGGCAAGAAGGGGTTCACAATAAGGCCTGAACGCCGCCGAGAAAACGACGACCTTCGATTCGTCAATATCGCGCGTTGCCTCAGACATGGCAAACCCCTGCAACGCGCGCGCTTCGTGCCGGAACCTGGCTTCGTGGTATTCGGATGACGTTGGCTCCGCGGGGTCGGGATGTGCGTCGGCCTTCCGGTCGCGCATCCCCGTGAATCGGGCCGGAAATGTTAGCGCCCATTCGTAATAATGTCCATCATCGTGAGAAGAATTACACCGTATTCATGGCCGGCGGGCGCATTGGTTAGAATGACACCATGAACAGCCTGGAAAAAATGCTGGGCCTGCTTGACGTTTTTACGCCGGTCGCGCCGGTCTGGTCGACCGAGGACCTGATCCGTTACTCGGGCTCTTCGCGCTCCACCTGCTACCGCTACATCAAGGTGCTGCAAGACGCCGGCTTTGTCACGCCGGTCGCCAATGGTTCCTACATCCTCGGCCCGCGCATTATCGAGCTCGACCGCCACGTCCGCCTGTGCGATCCGGTCTATGCCGCGGGTGGCCCGCCGATGAAACGCCTCGCCGCCCGTACCGGGCATAGCGCGCTGCTTTGCGTGCTTTTCAGCGACACGGTAATGTGTGTGCGCGAGGAAATTGTCCCCCATGCGCCTGCGGGCATGTTCGGCCGCGGGCAAAAACGTCCGCTTTTTTCCGGTGCCGCCTCCAAGGTCATTCTGGCCAATCTGCCGGCGCACCAGTTGCGCAGCCTGTTCGCCAGGCACCGCAAAAGCATCGCCGCGGCGGGCCTCGGTGCCGACTGGGACAGCTTCAGGAAGGCATTGCGCCAGATAAGGCAGGACGGCTACTGCATCACCACCGGTGAGTTCCTGCAGGGTATTGTCGGGGTCGCCGCGCCCCTTTTCAACGGCGCGGGAAACGTGCTCGGGAGCCTGGGCGTCGCCACGGCCGCCACCTCGGTGAAGCGCGCCGAGATGCCGGCGCTGGCCAAAGCGGTAGTCAAGGCGGCGCAGGATGCCACCGAACACATCGGCTCGGGCCAGCACGGGGTTGATCTGCCGGCACGCGCAGTGGGTTGAAAGACGCCCCTAATCACGCACCGGCGTGGTGATCACCATGAATACCAGGTTGTCCACCCCGGTGTTGTGCAAGCCGTGCGGCACGCGCGGCGGGATGAAAATGAACTGCTGCGGGCGGACGATTTGCTTTTTGTCGCCGAACTCGAGCAATCCCTCGCCCGCGAGGAAATAATAAATCTGCTGCTTGGCCTCGTGCACATGGGTCTGCACGTATGCGGCCGGTTCGTAGGTGGAAATGCGAAAGTCGAGGTCGCGCGCTCCCTCGGTCTTGTCGCTCACCAGCACTTTTGACAATGCGCCGCCGAAATGCCCGGGCGACTGTTCCCACAAGAATTCCGCCAGTTCACGCACCCTGGCTTTCGCGGGAGGGCTCACCGCACGCTTGTTGCGACTGTTCGCCATGGTCCGGCTCACTCGGCCACTTCAAATTTGACTTCCTGCGCAAGCTTGGCCCAGCGTGCGGTTTCGGACTTAAGATAGTTGTCCATCTGCGCGGGTGCACCTCCGGCGATTTCAGCGCCAAGGGCTTTGAGCTTTTCCGCCACGTCGGGGCTTTGCAGCGCCTTGTTCGCTGCGGCGTTGAGGCGCTCGATGACCGCCGGCGGCGTGCCGGCGGGCGCAAAAATGCCCAGCCACTCGGTGACGTTAAAGCCGGGTATCGCCGCCTCGGCGATGGTCGGCACCTCGGGCAAGGCGCTATTGCGCTGCGGGCTGCTCACGCCAAGTGCGCGCAGCTTGCCGCCCTTGATAAACGGATAGGCGGTGGGCAGCACGGCGAACACAAACGACACCTGGCCACCGACGAGGTCGGCCATGACCGCGCCGCCCCCCTTGTAGGGTATGTGCTGCACCTCTATGCCGGCGGCGTTCTTGAACACCTCGGTGGTGAGGTGGTTGCCGCTGCCATTGCCGGCCGAGCCGTAATTCATGCCGCCGGGCTTGGCCTTGGCCAGGGCGATCAGTTCTTTTACGTTGTTGGCGGCGACCGAGGGATGCACTACCAGCACGGTCGGAACCGTGGCGAGAAGGCTTACCGGAGCGAGGTCCTTGATGGCATCGTACGGGATTTTTTTGAACAGGATGGGGTTGGCGGCAAGCGCGGTCGAGGTCAGCAGCAAGATATAACCGTCGGGGCGCGCCTTGGCCACCGAATCGGTGCCGGGCATGGACGCGCCGCCAGGGCGGTTTTCAATGACAATGCTCTGGCCGAGAATCTCGGCAATGCGCGGTGCGACGATACGCGCGGTGATGTCGGTGACTCCACCCGTGCCATAAGGAACAATCAGGCGAATCGGACGGTTGGGATAGTCCTGGGCACCCGCCGTCCCGATCATTCCGAAAAAAAGCAAAACAGTCACCAGGCCAAGCAATCGGATATTCATTCATTCCTCCGGAGGGATTGTTGCCGCACGGTTTAATTATTATGTACGGCAGGCGTTCTGCAAAAAATTATCTTACCATTTGAAAACTATTGTCAATCTTGCGCAAGCGCATATTGACCCAATTTCAGTCAGGAGTCCGACGTGATCGATGAATTGCGCATTTACCGGCTTGCCCCCGGCGCCCTGGCCGAATACCTCAGGCTGGCCGAGGATGTGGCGGTGCCCATTCGCGGCGACAACTACGGGCGCTTGCTCGGTTTCTGGTACGGCGAAATCGGCGCCTTCAACAGCGTGTTCAACCTGTGGCAGCACGATGACCTCAACACACGCCAGGCGCTGCGCGCCGAACTGGAAAAACTCGAGGCCTGGCGCACCGACTACCTGCCATTGGTGCGTCCGCTGATGCAGCAGCAAGTGATCCGCCTGATGACGGCGGTGATCCCGCTGCGTCCGCCCGCGGGCGAAGGAAACACCTTTGAAGTGCGCATCATTCGCTGTAAAGCCGGGCGTGCGCCGGAATTCGCAGCGGAACTGGCCGCAGGTCCCGATGACAGCTTCAAGGCGCAAACGGTGGGACTGTGGACCACTTTTGCCGGACACCTGAACGAGGTGGTGCACATCAGCGCCTATCGTGACGTGCACGAACGGCTGCGGCGTTCGCTGCGCCATCCACACTGGCAGCGCTTCATGTCAGGACCGGGCGCGCTGGTGGAGGAAATCGAGTCGAGCCTGGTGATCCCGGCGAAACATTCGCCATGGAAGTAGCGCGAACTACGCGGACTGCGCGGCAAGTGCGCGCAAGGCCTGGCGCGTGGTGCCCCAATTGGAAGAAAATACCGGCCGCTTGAGGTCGCGACGCAGGCCGTCGAGGATGTCGCGTGTCGGCAACTGTGCGCAGGCAATGAACAGTGCGTCGCAACCGTCGTCTATCGTCTGTCTGGCGAGCTTGTCCACTTCGGCCGACTGGATGCGCCCCAGCGCATCGACATCGGCGGCGTAAAAACTGTTGAAACGCCGCACGCGTATGCCGCCGTCATCAAGAAAAGCCTTGAGCTGGTCGTTGACGCTGTCCATGTAAGGGGTCACCAGCGCGATGTCTTTCGCGCCGGCCTCCTGCAGTGCAAGCACCATGGAGCGCGCGGTCGTGACCACCGGCTTGCCGGTGATCGCAGACAGTTCGGCGGCAAGCTGCGCATCACCGGCCGGGCCGGAAATGAAACCGGCCGCGGTGCAGCCGTAGGCGACGACGTCAATGTCAGGCGTGGCGAATTGCCTGGCCAAGGCCAGCGCCTGCGCCTTGTAGGCGGGCAGGGTTTCCGGGGTAAGCAGGCCCTTGCCGCGCGGAATGCGCACTGTAGTGCAGGTCGATCCGGCCGGCAGCCAGGCGCGAATCTCGTTGTCAAACGTGGTGTTGTTGATCGGCACCATCAGGCCGACGCGCGGGGCATGGCTCATTGCGTGTTCTCCTCTCAGGCCTCGACCGGCTGCGGTCGAAGAATCTTTGCACCGGGCCAGACTGCCGACCCGGCGCGTTCGTATTGCGGCGGGTAGCTTGGCTTGACGCCCAGAGACTCGGCAGCGTGCCAGCCCCAGCGCGGATTGTCGAGCAGGGCGCGACCGAGCGCGACCATGTCGGCCTGGCCCGAGGCGACGATTTCCTCGGCCTGCTGTGCCTGCGTGATCAGGCCGACGGTGCGGGTGGCAATGCCGGTGCGTGCACGCACTTCGGCGGCAAAAGGCACTTGATAGCCCGGCGACACCTTGATCTGTTGCGTCCCGACGAGGCCGCCACTCGATACGCAGACGTAATCGCAACCCAGGGCCTTGAGGGCCGTGGCAAAGGCAACGGCGTCTTCAAGGCCGAAACCCCCTTCAGCCCAATCGCTGGCGCTGATGCGCATGCCCAGTACACGATCATCCGGAATCACCTTGCGCACCGCCGCGGCCACTTCGAGCGGAAAGCGCATGCGCCCGGCCGCGTCGCCGCCATAAGCGTCGGTGCGCTGGTTCGACAGGGGCGAGAGAAACTGGTGCAGCAAATAGCCGTGCGCGCCATGCAACTCAAGGACATCAAAACCGGCGCGCACGGCGCGCGCGGCCGCAGCAACAAAACCGTCCTTGATGCGCGCAAGCCCGGCCTCATCCAATTGCACCGGCACCGGGCTCGCGGCGTCAAAGGGCAGCGGCGAAGGTGCCACCACCTGCCAGCCGCCCTCGGCTGCGGGCAGGGAACCGCGTCCCGCCCACGGCGGACGGATCGAGCCCTTGCGACCTGTATGGGTGAGCTGGATTCCGGTGCGGGCACTGCCATAGCGGCGGCAAAACTCGACTACGCGCCTCATTGACTGTTCCTGCACATCGCCGTAAATACCGGGGCAGCTGTGCGAACCGCGGCCGATGGGCTCGACCGCCACCGACTCGGTCATCACCAGGCCGGCGCCCGAATAGGACATCTGGCCAAGGTGCGCGATGTGCCAGTCGGTGAAAGCTCCGTCGACCGCACTGTACTGCGCCATGGGGGATAGGACAATGCGGTTGGGCAGTGTTACGCCTCGCATCGCTAACGGGGAAAACAACGCACTGGTCATTCTTGTGCTCCTGCGAATCGTATTTTGAATGACGCGGGCAGGAAGGCCAGCGGGAAGTCGGAAATCAAACGCTTGCGCCGGCCAGCTTGGAGGCCTTCACCATGGGACGCGTAATGGCATGCGGCGCCTGGCGCGCGCCCGCGGCGAGCGCACGCCAGTGCAGCGCGCGCAATTCGCCGAATTCGTGGTCCAGGCGAATAAACGTTTCGCCACCGTCTTCGCTGCGAAATAACTGGCCCAGGTTGGTGCAGACAAAAATGAGCAGTGGGTCGGAGACATGCGTCGCCACGCACCAGGGCGTGCTGTTCAACTCGCCGGGCAGCGCGACCTGTTGCCAGGTGCTGCCGTGGTCGCGGCTGCGCAGCAGGCGGCCGTCATTGCCCGGCGGGCCGTTGCCATTGGTCAGAAATACGATGGCCGGGTTATCCAGCCGCGGCACGATGGCACGCGTGTACTGCCAGGGCGAGTCGAGTTCCTGGAACTGCCAGTTTTCGCCCCGGTCCGTACTCCGATGCAGGCCGCGGTTGGTGGTGGCGAAAATCGTCGACGAACCGTTGTCATTGCGCACCACGGCAATGCCGTGAACATCGGCGGAAACGAGGCCCTTGTCGAGCAAGGCCCAGGTTCGGCCGCGATCGGTGCTCCGATATATGCCACCGATTTCCACCGTCGCCCAAACGCAGTCGCGCACCACCGGGTCAAAGAGGATTTGCGTGACCCGCGTCGGCCCCATATTGGCCTCGGAGAACTGGCTGATACCCGGAGCCTCAAGCTTTCCCCAGCTCTTGCCGGCGTCGCCGGAGCGATAAAACCCGGCCGGGCGCGTGCCGGCAATCAGCACTTCGGGATGTTCCGGGTCCTGTGCAATAGCCCAGACGTCCTGCATGGGCGAAGGCAGGGGCGTCCAGCGTGCCGGCGCCTCGTCCCAGCGAAACACGCCCATGTCGGTGCCGGCGAACAAGTGACCGGGCGTGGCCGGATGACTGGCGATGGACCAGACGCGCGCCTCGAGGTACATGCCCGAGTGGCTGTTCGGGTGCACCCAGGTTTCACCGCGGTCCTCGCTGAACCACGCCGAGTGGCCCGCCGTCCCGGCGTAAACGTGGATCTGTTCGCTCATGGCTAATTAGTCTTGTTGTAAGAAGCCTGAAATTATCCTACCATTTGGAAAAAACTGTCAATTCAATCCAGCCGTTCCGGAGGAAATTCATGCGCCGCTCGTCCAACCTCGCGCTCCTTGCGTTCGCCCTGTTACTGCCGCTCGCCGGCAACACGCTGGCGCAGGCATTTCCGACCAAACCGGTGCGCATTGTCATCGGCTTTCCGCCCGGCGGCGGCATCGACATTGTCGCGCGCATCATGGCGCCAAAGCTGTCCGAGGCACTCGGCCAGCCGGTCATCGTCGAGAACAAGCCCGGAGCGGGCGGCGTGCTTGGCACCGACTTTGTCGCCAAGTCTGCGCCGGACGGTCACACCATTTTTTTCGGTACCACCGGCAACATCAGCATCAATCCGGTGTTCATTCCCAACCTGCCCTTCAACATGGACCGCGACCTCACGCCGCTCACGCAGGTGTCGTCGGTATCGTTCCTGCTCTACGTCAACCCGTCGCTGCCGGCGAAAAACCTCGCCGAGCTGATCGCCTACGCCAAGGCCAACCCCGGCAAGGTCAACTTCTACTCCAGTGGCAACGGCGGTTTGCCCCATCTCGCTGGTGAACTGCTCAATGCGATGGCCGGTATCAGCACGGTGCACGTTCCCTACAAAGGCAGCGCGCCGGGCCTGAACGACCTGATCGGCGGCCAGGTGCAATATGGATTTGACGCCGTCGCCATCGGCCTGCCGCATGTCAAGGGCGGCCGGCTGCGCGCGCTGGCGACAACCGGGCCCGCGCGCCTGGCCATACTGCCCGAGATACCGGCCGCCAACGAAACCCTGCCCGGTTTTGAAGCGGTTAACTGGTACGGCATGCTGGTGCCCGCCGGCACACCGCGGGATGTCATCGCCCGTCTGCAGCGCGAGATCGTCAAGGTGATGGCGATGCCGGAAATCCGCGAAAAACTCATCGCCCAAGGCACCGACCCGGTTGGCAGCAGCCCGGAGGAATTCGGGGCTTTCATGAAATCCGAAGCGACCAAGTGGTCGCGCGTCATCAAGGGCGCGAATATCAAACCGGACTGACAAACCGGTTCTGCTCCTGCGCGGACTCAAGCGCGCAGGGCATAAGGCCGCATCATCTCGTTGTCTTCATGCTCGAGCAGGTGGCAGTGCCAGACATAGCCGGGCGCCGCGGTGGCATCAAAGGGAAAGGCGCCGCCCGAGGCCGGCGCAAAACGCGCGAGAAAGCGTGTCACCTCGCCGGGGTTGGCGCGCAGCGTGTCTTTCCAGCCGCGCTCGTTGGCGGCCGGGGGCTTGGGCTTGCCCGAAAGATAAGCCGCCAGCTGCCGCTCGACCTTGGGCGCTTTGCCGAAGGCCTTGACGCGTATGGCTTCGCGATTGAGCGCCTGGAACTGCACCAGGTGCAAATGAATCGGATGGGTGTCCTCGGTGAGGTTGACGATTTCCCACAGCTCGGTGCTGCCAAGCTGCGGTATTTCGCTCACCGGGTCCGACCAGGCGCGGCCGTCAAGCAGCATCATGTGCGGCCCTTTGCGACCGATATGTTCGTCCAGGGTCAGGGTGCGGGTCAGGGTCGGCGCGCCCAATGCGGGCGCATCGACCAGTTTTGCCGGAATGGCGCTGGTGTCCGCCGCAGTGAGCGGGACGCCGCGAAACTGCATTACCAGGCCGGTGGAACGCGGATCGGCCTTGTCGCCCTTGGGAAAGGGCGCCGCGGCATCGTTGGTCATCACGATGGTCTTGCCCTGCGCCAGGCCGGAGAAATCGACAATGACATCGACGCGCTCGCCGGGCGAGAGGATCAGCGTCCTTACTTCCACCGGCGAAGGCATGAAGCCACCGTCCGAACCGATTTGCACAAACGGCCGGCCGTCGGACAGGCGCAAACGGAAAAAGCGCGCATTCGAGCCATTGAGCAGGCGCAGCCGGTATTTGCGCGGCTCTACCTTCATGTAAGGCCAGGCCTTGCCGTTGACGACAATGGCATCGCCAAAGGACTCGGGATTCCAGAACGGGTGCACGGCCGCATCGTTGCCGCGCTGCGGGTAACGCAGCTGGCCATTGATATCGAAACTGCGGTCCTGGATGATGATTTCCTGCTCATAATCGCCGTAGGGCAGGTTGAGCGTGCGTTCCAGTTCGGGTTCGCGCAACAGGTAAAACCCGGCAAGGCCGGCGTAGACGGTAATGCGCGTGGCGCCCATGACATGGTCGTGGTACCACAGCGTGCCCGCCGGCTGGGCGTTCGGGTAATCGTGCCACTCACTGGCAAAAGCCGCGCCCTTGCGCTCAAAGCCGGGCGTGTACCAGGCGTCCGGATGGCCGTCGCTTTGTGCGTGCACCTCGCCGCCGTGAAGATGGGTGATGATGGGCACCGGCCCGGCGTAGCGCTCGCGCGGCCCGCCGCCATGGTGCTGGTGCATGCCTTGCTTCACCCCCAGCGGGTCAGCCCAATGCAGGGTCTGGTCTATGGGCAATGCCGCAAGCAGGGTCTGGTTTTGCAATTCATTGCGAAAACGCGCGCGCAACGGTTTGCCGCGCTCGGCTTCTATGGTCGGCCCGGGGTAAGTGCCGTCATAACCCCATAACACCGTGGGCGGCAGGTCGGCGTGCAGCTTTTGCCGGAACTCGGTGACGGCCAGGTCGAGCGCGGAACCGGACAGTCGGCGCGGACGCGGCAGTTCATCGACAAACTTGCGCAGGCGGCGCGCGTCGAGTGCTGCGCCGCTTGCGGCAAATCCCCGGCCGAATGGCGTGAACAGTGTGCCAGCCGCGGCGAGCGCACTCTGCTGGAGAAATTTTCTGCGGGTGATGGTGTTCATCAGGACGGTCCGGTCGGTGCGTTGATTTTAGCAGCAGCATTGAGAGTCACCGCCAACGGCATGGTTCCGATACCCATAATCGGCTGGAAAGCCACGACTGGCGTGCCTTTCCAGCCGATTAGCTCAAAACAGTAGCCACTGCCCGGCGCTGGCGGCACAATAGCGCATGGCCAAAAACTTGCTGTTGCACAAACGCGCGGCAACGCGCGACGACCTTGGGCTCACACCGGCTGAATTCGCCACCCTGCGCCGGCTCAACACCCCGGAAAAAATCCAGGCCTACGTCAACGCCATCCCGCACAACTGGGAACTGGGCGGCGAGACCTGCCTGTCGGTGCGCACCGTGCTGCACGAAAAGCGCGCCTTGTGCATCGAAGGGGCGATGGTGGCGGCCGCAGCGCTGTGGGTCAACGGCGAAGCGCCACTGATCATGGACCTGCGCGCAACGCGCGACTACGACCATATAGTCACGCTGTTCCGGCGCAACGGCTGCTGGGGCGCGATCTCCAAGACCAACGGCCCCTACCTGCGCTGGCGCGACCCGGTCTACCGCACGCTGCGCGAGCTGGCGATGAGTTATTTTCACGAGTACGCCAACCGGCGCGCGCAAAAAACCCTGCGCGAATACTCCGCCGGCTTTGATTTGCGGCGCCTGAAACCGGAACAGTGGGTGACCAACAAGAAAAGCTGCTGGGACGTCGGCTGGGCGATTGACGCGGCGAGGCATTACCGCATGGTCGGCAAACGCCACGAAAAAAGCCTGCGCCTGCGCGACCCGGTCGAGCGCGAAGCGGGCAAGCATCGCGTGCACCACCCGCCCAAATCCTGATCCCGCGACTGCAGGTCGCCCGTGCGCGGCCTACTCCGCCTTGATGTTCGCGTCCTTGACGACTTTCTCGTACAAAGCCAGGTCAGACTTCATCTGTTCGGCGAAACGCTCGGGCGTGCTGGTCACCGCCTCAATGCCCAGCGGCGTGAGTTTTTCCGTAATGATTTGCGGATCGCGCAGGATGCGGTTGATCTCGGTATTCAGCCTGGCGATGACTTCCTTTGGCGTACCCTTGGGCGCGAGAAAACCCGCCCAGACTTCCATGCCATAGCCCGGTGCCGGCACCGCCTCGGCGATGGTCGGCGCGTCGGGTAATAGCGAGGTGCGTTTTGCGCTCGCCACCGCCAGCACGCGCACCTTGCCGCTGCGAATGTGCGGCAGCAGTGAATTGATCGCGCCTATGGTGAAATCAATCTCGCCGGCCAGCAGCGCCGGGACAATGCCGGCGGCGCCCTTGTAGGGCACGTGAATAAAATTCGCCCCGGTCATCGACTTGAGCCACTCGGCGCCCAGTTGGTGCGGCGAACTGACGCCGGCGGTGCCAAAGGTGAGGCCCTTGGCGCGCGAGCGCGACAGCGCGATGAACTCCTTCGCATTGGCGGCCGGCAACTCGGCGTTGACCGCCAGCACAAAGGGCACGATGGCGGCAAAGGTGATGGGTTCGAAGTCCTTGATCGGGTCGTAGGGCAGCTTGGCGACAAAATGCTGCTGGTAGAC
>CAMAWC010000095.1 GCA_945861875.1 Bordetella parapertussis | reverse complement strand
GGGACCGAGATGGTGATGCCGGGGGACAATATCAAGATGATTGTGACCTTGATCGCCCCGATTGCGATGGAGCAAGGCTTGCGCTTTGCCATTCGCGAGGGCGGCAAAACCGTCGGCGCCGGCGTCGTCGCCAAAGTCATCGAATAAAGGGCCGGGGTAACGGACTCAGGGTTCAGCCGCAGGCCAATAGCTCAACTGGCAGAGCGTCGGTCTCCAAAACCGAAGGTTGGGGGTTCGATTCCCTCTTGGCCTGCCAAAAGATGGCAGACAGCGGATTAAGGAAGCAATGATGCAATCCTCAGGCGCGACTCGCGCAGACGGACAGGTGATGGCGGACAAGATCAAGTTGGCGGTTGCGGTACTGCTCATGGTCGGAGGTATCGCGGGGTTTTATTTCCTGTCCGAGAGCGCGCTGGTATTGCGCGTGGCGGCGATCCTTGCCGGTTTTGCTGCCGGCATAGCAGTGGGTCGGTTCACCGAACCTGGGCAGCAGATGATTGAGTTTGCGCGTGAAGCGGTGGTTGAGACCAAGAAGGTTGTCTGGCCGACGCGCAAGGAATCGCTGCAAACGACCGGGGTGGTGGTGGCTTTCATGGTAGCCATGGCGATTTTCTTGTGGATCACCGATAAATCGCTGGAGTACGTTTTGTACGACCTGGTTCTGGGCTGGAGAAAATGATGAACGCCAATACGGCTGTTGTCGCTGGCAAACGCTGGTACGTGGTTCACGCCTATTCCGGTTTCGAGAAGTCGGTGCAAAGGGCGCTGGAAGACCGTATTCGCCGCGCCGGAATGGCCGACATGTTCGGCAAGATCCTGGTGCCGACGGAAGAAGTGGTCGAGATGAAGGGCGGGCAGAAGAATATTTCCGAGCGCAAGTTTTTCCCCGGCTACGTGCTGGTGGAAATGGAAATGAACGACCAGACCTGGCACCTGGTGAAAAGCACCAACAAGGTGACCGGTTTTGTCGGCGGTACTGCTTCGCGCCCGACGCCGATCTCGGTCAAGGAAGTCGACCAGATCATGCACCAGATGCAGGAGGGTGTTGAGAAGCCAAAACCCAAGGTGCTGTTCGAGGTGGGCGAGGCGGTGCGCGTGAAGGAAGGCCCGTTTGTCGATTTTCACGGCTCAGTCGAAGAAGTCAATTACGACAAGTCAAAACTGCGGGTTTCGGTCACGATTTTCGGCCGTGCCACCCCGGTGGACCTGGAGTTCGGGCAGGTCGAAAAGGCCTAGAGGGTAATTTTTTGCGGCGCGGGGCGACCCGCGCATTTTTAACGGGGAGCCGGGTTTCCTTGAGATTGCGGAAATCAGGCGATTGAACCCACAGTAAAGGAGTCGGTAAAGTGGCAAAGAAGATTATTGGTTTTATCAAGCTGCAGGTCCCTGCAGGCAAGGCGAACCCCAGTCCGCCAATCGGCCCGGCGCTTGGACAGCGCGGGCTCAACATCATGGAATTCTGCAAGGCCTTCAACGCCCAGACGCAGAAGATGGAACCCGGCCTGCCCATTCCCGTGGTGATCACGGCATTTGCGGACAAGAGTTTTACCTTCATCATGAAGACGCCGCCCGCCACGGTGCTGATTAAAAAGGCCGCTGGCGTCGAGAAGGGCAGCAAGATTCCGCACATGGAAAAGGTCGGCAAGCTGACGCGCGCCCAGGCCGAGGATATCGCCAAGGCGAAAATGCCCGATCTCACCGCCGCCGATCTGGATGCGGCAGTGCGCACCATCGCCGGCAGCGCCCGTTCCATGGGCATTACCGTGGAGGGAGTGAAATGAGTGCTACCAAACTGAAACTGACCAAGCGCCAGAAGGGCTTTGAGGGCCTGGTTGAGCACAACAAGCCGTATCCGATCATCGATGCGCTCAACCTGGTCAAGAAGGCCGCAACGGCCAAGTTCGACGAGTCGATCGACATTGCCGTGAATCTGGGCATTGATGCGAAAAAGTCCGACCAGACCGTTCGCGGCGCTGTTGTTCTGCCCGCCGGGACCGGGAAAAATGTTCGCGTCGCGGTGTTCGCCCAGGGCGACAAGGCTGTTGCGGCCAAAGCCGCCGGTGCGGACATCGTCGGCATGGAAGACCTTGCCGAATCGATCAAGGCCGGTAAAATCGACTTCGACGTGGTGATCGCCAGCCCCGACACGATGCGCATAGTCGGCGCCCTCGGCCAGGTGCTCGGCCCGCGCGGCCTGATGCCCAACCCCAAGGTCGGAACGGTGACCGCTGACGTGGCCATGGCGGTGAAAAACGCCAAGGCCGGCCAGGTCCAGTATCGCGCCGACAAGGCCGGTATCGTGCAGTGTTCGATCGGCCGTGCTTCGTTTTCACCCGAGCAGTTGCAGCAGAACCTGGTCGCGTTGATCGAGGCGCTGAACAAATCCAAGCCGGCGACTTCCAAGGGCATCTATCTCCAGAAATTGTCCGTTGCCAGCACCATGGGGCCGGGCGTGAGGGTGGATCTTGGCAGCCTGAACAGCTAATTGAATTAGGCCCAGGCTTCGGCCGGGGCAGGACTTTGGGCTGTGGCGGCATTTTTAATTCGCTGCTGCTGCCGTCAAAGACCGTAGGTATCCGAAAGGATTTAATCGCAGGGATAGGTTGAAGTTTGCAGTTCTTCGACAGCGAATTGCGTCCTACGCAGATGGCGTACCCTAACTAAGGATTCATCAGAATCTGAATGCAAGGTCGCCGTGATAAGCAACGCAGAGGGATGAGGTGGAAAGCGATACCGGTTTCGGAATTGCGATCTTGTCTTTGAACCCTGCATTTAACTGGAGGTAGACCTTGGGTCTCAATCTCGAAGAGAAAAAGGCGGTCGTTGCCGAAGTCTCCGCGCAAGTTGCGAAGGCGCAGGCAATCATCGTCGCTGAGTACCGTGGTCTGGAAGTGGGCAACATGACCGATTTGCGCGCGAAAGCGCGTAAAGCCGGTGTGTACCTGCGCGTGCTCAAGAACTCCCTGGCGCGCCGCGCCGTGAAGGACACGCCGTTTGAAAAGCTGGCCGATCAGATGATCGGCCCGCTGGTCTACGGCATTTCGTCCGACCCGGTGGCAACCGCCAAGGTGCTGAACGAGTTCGCCAAAGCCAACGACAAGTTTGTCATCAAGGCAGGCGCAATGCCGAACGCCGTGATTTCCCCAAAGGAAGTCGCAGCGCTCGCCAATATGCCGAGCCGCGAACAACTTCTCGCCATGCTGCTGGGTACCATGCAAGCGCCTGTGGCCAAGTTCGTGCAAACCCTCAATGAAGTCCCGAGCAGGTTTGTACGCACCCTCGCTGCGGTTCGCGACCAGAAGGAAAAGGCTGCGGCCTGATCCACGCCCGTTTTCATACCGCTTAACCAAAGACCAATTCTGATTCAGGAGCAAGAAATGACTATCGCAAAAGCAGAAATTCTCGACGCAGTAGCAAACATGACCGTGCTGGAGCTGTCCCAGTTGATCAAGGACATGGAAGAAAAATTCGGTGTTTCCGCCGCCGCCGCCGCAGTCGCCGTTGCAGCCCCGGCAGCCGGTGGTGGTGGTGCTGCCGCTGCCGAGGAGCAGACCGAATTCACCGTAATGCTCACCGCCGCCGGCGAGAGCAAGGTGAACGTCATCAAGGCCGTACGTGAAGTAACCGGCCTTGGTCTCAAGGAAGCCAAGGACCTGGTTGATGGCGCGCCCAAGGCAGTCAAGGAAGGCACCAACAAGGCCGATGCCGATGCAATCCTCAAGAAATTGATCGATGCGGGCGCCAAGGCCGAGCTGAAGTAATCGTCTGAACCGGCCTGGCGGTCCTGTTGCAGGCCGCCGGCCCTTTTGATTTGGTTTGACGCGGTTTCCGGTTTTACGGGGGCTGCGAGTTTTAACAACCGAGCGAGAGCTCGGACGGGAGCGGACAAAGTGCGCGTCCTCTCCCGCCCGAACCCTGGTTCCTGACCTGGAGCTTTTTCATGACGCCCACGATATATTCCACGACCGAGAAGAAACGCATCCGCAAGAGCTTCGCCAAGCGCGCAAGCGTGTTGAATGTGCCCTTTCTTTTGGCCACACAGCTGGAGTCCTACACCGCGTTCCTGCAGGCGGCGATCGCCGTCGAGAAACGCAAGACCGAGGGCCTTCAGGCGGCGTTCCATTCGATATTCCCGATCTCCAGCCACTCGGGTAATGCCAAGCTGGACTTCGTCTCCTACGGACTCGGCGAGCCGCCGTTTGACGTCAAGGAATGCCAGCAGCGCGGCCTTACCTTCGCCAGCCCGCTGCGCGCGCGTGTGCGACTCACAATCATGGACAAAGAGGCCGCCAAGCCGACGATCAAGGAAGTGAAGGAGCAGGAGGTTTACATGGGCGAGATTCCGCTCATGACCACCACCGGTTCGTTCGTTATCAACGGCACCGAGCGCGTCATCGTGTCGCAGTTGCACCGCTCCCCCGGCGTGTTCTTCGAGCACGATCGCGGCAAGACGCACAGCTCGGGCAAGCTGTTGTTCTCGGCGCGCATCATTCCCTACCGCGGTTCGTGGCTCGATTTCGAATTCGACCCGAAGGACATCCTGTTCTTCCGCGTCGACCGCCGCCGCAAGATGCCGGTAACCATCTTACTCAAGGCCATCGGTATGACGCCCGAGCAGATACTGTCGGCGTTCTACGATTTTGAGATTTTCCATCTGTCGAAAAAGGGCGTGCAGTTCGAGCTCGTCCCCGAGCGCTTGCGCGGCGAAATCGCCAGCTTCGATATCGTCGACAAGCATGACAAGGTACTCGTCCCCAAGGACAAGCGTATTACCGTAAAGCACATCCGGGACATGGAGGCGGCGGGTCTGAAAAAAATCACCGTGCCCGCCGAGTTTCTGTACGGCCGTGTGCTGGCTCACAACGTCATCGATACCGCGAGCGGTGAAATCCTCGCCAATGCCAATGACGAAGTTACCGATACCCTGCTGGCAAAGTTGCAGGAATCGGGTGTTGAGACGATCAAGACGCTGTACACCAACGACCTCGACCAGGGCATTTACATCTCGCACACCCTGAGGGCCGACGAAACCGCCGACCAGACTGCGGCTAGAGTGGCGATTTACCGGATGATGCGCCCCGGCGAACCGCCGACAGAAGATGCCGTGGAAACCCTGTTTAACGGCCTTTTCTACAACGAAGACCGCTACGATTTGTCGGGTGTCGGCCGGATGAAATTCAACCGCCGCGCCTACCCGGAGAAAAAGCAGGACAAGTCCCCCGATTGGTCCAAGCGTTTTTACGAGCGCGTTGGCCCGAGGGACGCCTTGGGTGCAGGGGTGCTTTCCAACGATGACATCATCGCGGTGGTGGGCATACTGGTCGAGTTGCGCAATGGCCGCGGTGAAATCGACGATATCGACCACCTTGGTAACCGTCGCGTTCGCTCGGTCGGCGAATTGGCCGAAAACCAGTTCCGTGCCGGCCTGGTGAGGGTTGAGCGCGCCGTCAAGGAGCGGTTGTCGCAGGCTGAGTCGGATAACCTGATGCCCCATGACCTGATCAATGCCAAGCCTATTTCTGCGGCGATCAAGGAATTTTTCGGTTCTAGCCAGTTGTCGCAGTTCATGGACCAGACCAACCCGCTGTCCGAGATTACCCACAAGCGCCGCGTTTCGGCGCTCGGACCCGGCGGCCTGACGCGCGAGCGCGCCGGCTTCGAGGTGCGCGACGTGCACCCGACCCACTATGGCCGTGTCTGCCCGATCGAGACGCCCGAAGGCCCGAATATCGGCCTGATAAATTCGCTGGCGCTGTATGCGCGTACCAACGAGTACGGCTTCATGGAAACACCGTACCGCAAGGTGGTGAACAGCAAGGTCACTGACCAGATTGATTTCCTCTCAGCAATCGAAGAGTCGAACTTCATGATTGCGCAGGCCAATGCGCAGCTGGACAAGGCCGGCAAGTTGCAGGATGGCCTGGTGTCCTGCCGTTACAAGAACGAGTTCACGCTCGCCACCGCCGACCGCGTGCAGTACATGGATGTGGCGCCGGCGCAGATTGTTTCGGTCGCCGCTTCGCTGATCCCCTTCCTCGAGCACGACGATGCCAACCGCGCCCTGATGGGTTCGAACATGCAGCGTCAGGCGGTGCCCTGCCTGCGTCCGGAGAAGGCGCTGGTCGGTACCGGCATCGAGCGCACGGTTGCGGTGGACTCCGGCACCGCGGTGCAGACCTTGCGCGGCGGGATTGTCGATTATGTCGACGCCAGCCGTATCGTTGTTCGCGTCAACGACGACGAGACGGTCCCGGGCGATGTGGGTGTAGATATCTACAATCTGATGAAGTACACCCGCTCGAACCAGAACACCAACATCAACCAGCGGCCCCTCGTGAAGGTTGGCGAAATTATCGCCAAGGGCGACGTGGTGGCCGACGGCGCGTCGACGGACATGGGTGAGCTGGCCCTGGGCCAGAACATGCTCGTGGCTTTCATGCCGTGGAACGGTTACAACTTCGAGGACTCGATCCTGATTTCGGAGCGAGTTGTCGCCGAGGACCGCTACACCTCCATCCATATCGAAGAGCTGACGGTGGTCGCGCGCGACACCAAACTCGGTCCAGAGGAGATTACCCGCGACATATCCAACCTGTCCGAAGGTCAGTTGGCCCGGCTCGATGAGGCCGGCATCGTCTACATCGGCGCCGAGGTGGAGGCGGGCGATGTGCTGGTGGGCAAGGTCACGCCCAAGGGCGAGACGCAATTGACCCCGGAAGAGAAACTGCTGCGCGCGATTTTCGGCGAAAAAGCCTCGGACGTGAAAGACACCTCGCTGCGCGTGCCCTCGGGCATATCCGGCACGGTGATCGACGTGCAGGTGTTCACGCGCGAGGGCATCGACCGCGACAAGCGTGCGGCGCAGATCATCGACGACGAGCTGAAGCGTTACAAGAAGGACCTCGCCGACCAGATGCGTATTGTCGAGGGTGACACCTTCGGCCGTATCGAGCGTCTGCTGGTTGGCAAGACCGCCAACGGCGGTCCGAAAAAGCTCGCCAAGGGTTCGAAGATCACCAAGAGCTACCTCGACGATAACGAGCGCTATCACTGGTTTGACGTTCGCCTGACCAGCGATGAGGCGGCGGCGCAACTCGAATCACTGCGTGCCAGTCTTGAGCAAAAGCGCGTCGATTTCGACGTGGCGTTTGAAGCGAAAAAGAAGAAGCTCACCCAAGGCGATGAGTTGCCCCCGGGCGTGCAAAAAATGGTCAAGGTCTACGTTGCCGTCAAGCGTCGCCTGCAGCCTGGCGACAAGATGGCCGGCCGTCACGGCAACAAGGGTGTTATTTCCAAGATCGTCCCGGTCGAGGACATGCCTTACATGGCCGATGGCACCCCGGTCGACGTGGTGCTCAATCCGCTGGGTGTACCGTCGCGCATGAACGTCGGTCAGATTCTGGAAACGCACCTGGGCTGGGCGGCCAAGGGTCTTGGCATCAAAATCGGCGAAATGCTCAAGCAGCATTCGAAGACAGCTGATGTCCGCAAGTTCCTGACAAAGATATACAACGACAGCGGAAAGCCCGAGGATATCGGCAGCCTGACTGACGAAGAGGTCATGGATCTCGCCGGCAACCTGAAGGCGGGCGTCCCCTTTGCCACTCCGGTGTTCGACGGGGCGAACGAAGGTGAAATCCGCGCCATGCTCGACCTTGCATTCCCCGATGACGACCTGCGCACCAAGCAGCTCGGGTTTAACCCGGGCAAGACGCAGGTGACGCTCTACAACGGCCACACTGGCGAGCAGTTCGACCGCCTGGTTACCGTCGGCTACATGCATGTGCTCAAGCTGCATCACCTTGTGGACGACAAGATGCACGCGCGTTCGACTGGGCCTTACAGCCTGGTCACGCAGCAGCCCCTGGGCGGCAAGGCGCAGTTCGGCGGCCAGCGTTTTGGCGAGATGGAGGTCTGGGCGCTCGAGGCCTACGGCGCGGCGTACACGCTGCAGGAGATGCTGACGGTCAAGTCAGACGACATTTCCGGCCGTACCAAGGTCTACGAGAGCATCGTAAAGGGCGATCACAAGATTGAGGCGGGAATGCCCGAGTCGTTCAACGTGCTGGTCAAGGAAATCCGATCGCTCGGCATCGACATCGACCTCGAAAGATTTTAATTTGAATACGGAATTCCGCGCCATCGCGGAAAACCGGTTGGAAATTTGTACGTGCATCACGCCACTTTGGAGTGAAAGATGAAAGCACTACTTGATTTGTTCAGGCAGGTAACGCAGGAAGAAGAATTTGACGCGATCAAGATCGGGCTAGCCTCGCCCGAGAAGATCCGTTCGTGGTCGTTTGGCGAGGTCAAGAAGCCCGAGACCATCAACTACCGCACCTTCAAGCCGGAGCGGGACGGCCTGTTCTGCGCCAAGATTTTCGGCCCGATCAAGGATTACGAGTGCCTTTGCGGCAAGTACAAGCGCCTCAAGCACCGCGGCGTGATTTGTGAGAAATGCGGCGTTGAGGTCACCTTGGCCAAGGTGCGTCGCGAGCGCATGGGCCATATCGAACTGGCCAGCCCGACCGCGCACATCTGGTTCCTCAAGTCGCTGCCGTCGCGCCTGGGCCTGGTCCTGGACATGACGCTTCGTGACATCGAGCGCGTACTCTATTTCGAAGCCTATGTCGTTATCGACCCGGGCATGACCCCACTCAAGCGCTGCCAGTTGCTGACCGAGGACGACTACCTCGCGAAGGTGGAAGAGTTCGGCGACGATTTCTCCGCATCCATGGGTGCCGAGGGCGTGCGCGAACTGCTGCGCTCGATAGATGTCGACAGCGAAACCGAGAATCTGCGCAAGGAGCTCGAAACGGCGACATCGGACACCAAGATCAAGAAAATCGCCAAGCGCCTCAAGGTGCTCGAGGGATTCCAGAAATCGGGCATCAAGCCCGAGTGGATGGTGATGGAAGTGCTGCCTGTCTTGCCGCCGGAGCTGCGTCCGCTGGTTCCCCTGGACGGGGGGCGTTTCGCCACCTCAGACCTGAACGACCTTTATCGCCGCGTGATCAACCGCAACAACCGCCTCAAGCGCCTGCTCGAGCTCAAGGCTCCGGAGATCATCGTTCGCAACGAAAAACGCATGTTGCAAGAGGCGGTGGATTCGTTGCTCGACAACGGCCGTCGCGGCAAGGCCATGACCGGTGCCAACAAGCGTCCCCTGAAGTCGCTGGCCGACATGATCAAGGGCAAGGGCGGACGTTTCCGCCAGAACCTGCTGGGCAAGCGTGTCGATTACTCCGGCCGTTCGGTCATCGTCGTCGGCCCGCAACTGAAGTTGCATCAGTGCGGCCTGCCGAAGAAAATGGCGCTCGAGCTGTTCAAGCCGTTCATTTTCAACAAGCTTGAGATGCAGGGTATCGCCACCACAATCAAGGCGGCGAAACGCGAAGTAGAGGCGGAAACGCCGGTGGTGTGGGACATATTGGAAGAGGTTATTCGCGAGCATCCGGTCATGCTCAACCGCGCGCCGACCTTGCACCGCCTTGGCATCCAGGCGTTTGAGCCGGTGCTGATCGAGGGCAAGGCCATACAGTTGCATCCGCTGGTTTGCGCCGCGTTCAACGCCGACTTCGACGGCGACCAGATGGCCGTGCACGTGCCCTTGTCGCTTGAGGCGCAGATGGAAGCGCGCACGCTGATGCTCGCTTCGAACAACGTACTTTCGCCGGCCAACGGCGACCCGATTATTGTGCCATCGCAGGATATCGTCCTTGGCCTTTACTACGCCACGCGCGAGAAAATCAATGCCCGAGGTGAAGGCATGATGTTCTCGGATGTCAGTGAAATGCTGCGCGCGTACGAGAGCGGTAAGGCCGAAATCCACGCGCTGGTTACGGTGCGGATCAAGGAGTTTGACCTGTCCGAGTCGGGCGAGAAAATCGAAAAGACGACGCGCGTCAAGACGACGATCGGCCGTGCCTTACTGTCCGAAATCCTCCCGCCCGGCCTGCCGTTCGAATTCATCAACAAGGCACTGAAGAAGAAGGAAATTTCCAAGCTAATTAACGCGTCCTTCCGCCGTTGCGGCCTGCGTGAAACGGTGATTTTCGCCGACAAGCTGATGCAGTCGGGTTTCACCATTGCTACGCGAGCCGGCTTGTCGATTTGCGTCGACGACATGCTGATCCCGCTGCAGAAGCGCACCCTGATAGATGCCGCCGAGCAGGAAGTCAAGGAAATTGAGGCGCAATACACCTCCGGCCTGGTCACCTTTGGCGAGCGCTACAACAAGGTGGTCGATATCTGGGGCCGCGCCGGCGACCAGGTCGGCAAGGCGATGATGGACCAGCTTTCCACCGAGAATGTGGTCGACAGCAAGGGCAAGACTGTCAAGCAGGAGTCATTCAACTCCATCTACATGATGGCTGACTCCGGTGCGCGCGGTTCGGCTGCGCAGATCCGGCAGCTGGCCGGCATGCGCGGTCTTATGGCCAAGCCGGATGGCTCCATCATCGAGACGCCGATCACGGCGAACTTCCGCGAAGGCCTGAATGTGCTGCAGTACTTCATTTCGACGCACGGTGCGCGAAAGGGCCTCGCCGACACCGCCCTGAAAACCGCCAACTCTGGTTACCTGACGCGGCGTCTGGTCGACGTGACGCAGGATCTGGTGGTGATCGAGAACGACTGCGGTACGTCAAACGGCGTGGCAATGAAAGCCCTGGTCGAGGGCGGCGAGGTGGTTGAGGCGCTGCGCGAGCGCATCCTTGGCAGAGTCACAACGGCCGAACTGGTGCATCCTGAAACCCAGGACGTGCTCTATCCGGTCGGCACGCTGCTGTCGGAGGACGAGGTCGAGCAAATCGAACAACTGGGCATTGACGAAGTCAAGGTCCGCACCCCGCTCACCTGTGACACGCGCAAGGGCTTGTGCGCGCAGTGCTACGGCCGCGATCTTGGTCGTGGAAACCTGGTAAACGTTGGCGAGGCAGTCGGAGTCATAGCCGCGCAGTCGATCGGCGAACCGGGTACCCAGCTCACCATGCGCACCTTCCACATCGGCGGAGCTGCATCGCGTACCGCCGTCGCCAGCCAGGTCGAATCCAAATCGACAGGTATCGCGCATTTTTCCGCACAAATCCGTTATGTCACCAGCGGCAAGGGCGAAAAAGTCGTCATTTCACGTACCGGCGAGGTGCTGATAACCGAAGAGGGTGGCCGTGAGCGCGAGCGTCACAAGGTGCCTTACGGTGCGACTCTGCATGTTACTGACGGCAAGCCGATCAAGGCTGGCATGCTGATCGCCAACTGGGATCCGCATACGCGTCCGATCATCACCGAGTACGGCGGTGTGGTGAAGCTTGAGAACGTGATCGAGAACGTCACAGTGATGAAGCAGACGGATGAAATCACTGGCCTGTCCACCCTCGTGGTAATCGACCCGAAACAGCGTGGCAGCTCTACCGGCAGTGCCTCCAAGGGTGTGCGTCCGCAGGTTAAGCTGATGAACGAAGACGGCCAGGAAATCAAGATGGCCGGTACCGATCATTCGGTAAATATCACCTTCCAGGTCGGTTCGGTCATTACAGTCAAGGATGGCCAGATGGTCGGTGTGGGCGAGGTGCTCGCACGTATTCCTCAGGAAACATCCAAGACCCGTGACATAACCGGCGGTCTGCCGCGAGTGGCCGAGTTGTTCGAGGCGCGCTCGCCCAAGGACGCAGGCGTGCTGGCGGAAGTTACCGGCGCGGTTTCGTTCGGCAAGGACACCAAGGGCAAGCAGCGCTTGGTCATCACCGACCTTGACGGCGTTGCCAACGAGTACCTCATCCCGAAGGAAAAGCACGTCATGGCGCACGACGGCCAGATCGTGAACAAGGGCGAGGTGATCGTTGACGGGCCGGTTGATCCGCACGATATCCTTCGCCTGCAAGGTGTGGCGGCACTGGCGCGTTACATCACAGACGAAGTGCAGGATGTATATCGCCTGCAGGGTGTGCGCATCAACGACAAGCACATTGAGGTGATTGTGCGCCAGATGCTGCGCCGGGTGCAGATCGACGACTCGGGAGAGACCCGCTTCATCCCGGGCGAGCAGGTGGAGCGCGCCGAATTGTTCGCGGAAAACGAGCGCGTCGAGGCTGTGGGCAAAAAGCCGGCGACCTACAACCACATGTTGCTGGGTATTACCAAGGCCTCGCTGTCGACCGACTCGTTTATTTCGGCCGCATCGTTCCAGGAGACCACGCGCGTTCTTACCGAAGCCGCAATCATGGGCAAAAAGGACGACCTGCGCGGCCTCAAGGAAAACGTCATCGTCGGCCGGCTTATCCCGGCGGGAACCGGTTTGGCCTACCACACGGCGCGTAAGAACGCGCCCGCGCCGGTGGTCGAGGAACCAGTGGACGAAGCGGCCGGAACCGAGGAGGCTTCTGCCGCCAGTGTCTGAGTCGAAGTCAAAAGTCGTTGCAAGAAAATGGGCCGCGCGAGCGGCCCTTTTTCTTGGCGGTGGCTGATTCGGCGGACTGCAAACCTGTCGGGCGACGGGCAGGCCATTTGATGGCCTAGATCGAAGGGGGAGCCTGCCGCTTAGCGCTGCCCGACCGTGACGTTTTCGAAGATGTGCTGCTTGTCCCGAGGCGCGCAGCGCGAGTACTGTTGCGGGTAGGATACGGCTCCGCCGAGTTCGGCCGCCGCGTGCCACGCCCAGCGCGGATCGTAGAGCATGCCGCGCGCAAGCGCGACCATGTCTGCTTTGCCGCCGGCGATGATCTCTTCCGCCTGATGCGGATCCGTTATCAGGCCCACCGATATCGTGGCCATCCCGGTGGCGTTCTTTATTTTCTCGGCGAGGTGAACCTGATAGCCGGGACCGAGTGGAATTTTTTGCTGTGGCGAGACGCCTCCTGATGAGGCATCAATCCAGTCGCAACCGCGTTGTTGCAGTTCGAGAGAGAACGCAATGCTGTCCTCCGGCGTCCAGCCGCCCTCGACCCAGTCGGTGGTCGAAATGCGCACGCCCAGGGGTTTGGTGCTCGGCCAGGACGCACGCACCGCGTCGAATACTTCGAGAGGGAAGCGCATTCGGTTTGCCAGCGCACCTCCGTAAACGTCGTTGCGCTGGTTGGCGATGGGTGAGAGAAATTGGTGCAGCAAGTAACCGTGTGCGCCGTGCAGTTCGAGGGCGTCGAATCCAAGGCGTTCGGCACGCACCGCGGCGTCTGCGAAGGCCTTGCGAATGCGCGACAGCCCGGATGCGTCTATGGCGTCCGGTGGTGCTTCATGCGCTGCGTGGGGGAGGGCGGACGGGCCGAGGTTGCGCCAGCCGCCTTCAGACTGGGGAATCAGCGCACCGCCCTTCCAGGGTACGTTGCTGGAGGCTTTTCGGCCGGCGTGGCACAACTGGATGGCAAGGGGGATGGATGATACGCCTCGGACCGAGGCAAGCACCTTGGCCAAAGCCGACTCATTGGCGTCCGAATACAAGCCGAGGCAGCCCGGGGTGATGCGGCCCGCGGCTTCCACCGCCGTGGCTTCAAGGCATAACAGGCCCGCCCCGCCAATGGCCAGTTGGCCAAGATGAATAAGGTGCCAGTCGTTGGCGTTGCCGTCTTCGGCGGAGTACTGGCACATTGGGGAAATGACGATGCGGTTGGGTAAAGTCAGGTTGCGCATCGCAAAAGGGGTGAATAACTGGCTGGGCATGGAATGGGACTCGGAAGATAAGGCGCCATTCTATCTGTTGCAGCGCGATGCGCCGCCCGAAGCCGTTACCGGCCGGCGTAGCGATACCTGACGGAAAAGCAGCAAGATTGTTGACCAGTCATTGATTTTGTTTGTATAATCCCGAGTCTTTGATACCTACGGGGCGGCGCGCCAAGTAAATGCGTCGTCCCGGTTTTTTTGGAACCTGATTTCATGCCTACAATCAACCAGTTAGTTCGCAAGGGGCGTGCCCGCCCAGTGACCAAGAGCAAGGTACCCGCGCTTGGTCAAAGCCCGCAAAAACGGGGCGTATGTCCGCGCGTGTACACCACCACACCGAAAAAGCC
>CAMAWC010000094.1 GCA_945861875.1 Bordetella parapertussis | reverse complement strand
GCGAGACGAAGTTTCGAGGAACGGCCAAGCGGGAATCCATTTTGACTCAATGAATCCACGCTTTAGGTCAAGGTGGATTCCCGCTCCCCGATTAAGGCATTCGAGGACAAGCTTCGCGGGAATGACGGACTTAATCAGAGCTTCCCTAGCCGCAGGTCGCGCGGACTTGATGCATGTCGGTGAAGCCGCATAACACGCGCTCGATGCCATCTTGTTTGAGGCTGCGCATCCCGGCTGCGCTGGCGCAGGCCTTGACCTCGGTAACCTGGGCGCGACGCTGCACCAATGCCTTGACGTTTGCATCGGCAACCAGCAACTCGTAAAGGCCGATTCGTCCCTTGTAGCCCAGGTGATCGCATTGGGGGCAACCCTTGGCCACATGCACGACGATATCGCCCTTGGGATTGGCATGACGCTGGCGCCACGCCGCAAGCGTCGCAGCCGGCCCGAACGTCGTGCCATCGCAATACTCGGAGAGCATCAACCGGGTCTGGGCTTCGGCCAGGACATGGGGCTGCTTGCACGCGTCGCAAAGCCTCCTCGCCAGGCGCTGGGAAAGGATGCCCGTCAGGCCATCGGCAAAATTGAATGGGTCCAGGCCCAGATCGAGCAGGCGCACGATGGACTCGGCGGCGCTGTTGGTATGCAGGGTGGAGAACACCATGTGGCCGGTAAGCGAGGCCTCAATCGCGATCTTGGCGGTCTCGGCATCGCGTATCTCACCCACCATGACCACGTCCGGATCAGCCCGCAGGAAGCTGCGCAGGGCGGCGGCGAATGTCCAGCCGATCTTGGCGTTGACCTGCACCTGGCGCAGCCCCGGCTGGGTGATTTCGATCGGATCTTCGGCCGTCCAGATCTTGGACTCGCCGTCATTGAGCTGGCCCAGCAGCGAATGCAGCGTGGTGGTCTTGCCCGAACCGGTCGGGCCGCAGACGAGGAACAGCCCCTGCGGTTTGGCAATCAGGCTCCTCAGCTTGAGCAGCGTCCCGGCCTCGAGCCCGAGTTGGTCCATCGACAGCGCCGAAGCCTCTGCGAGGACGCGCAGCACGATGTCCTCCAGGCCGTCGCGGGTCGGGATGATGGCGACGCGCAACTCGACGTTGCAGGGCACGAATCGGCTGAAGTCAATCTTTCCGTCCTGGGGCTTGCGCCGCTCCGTGATATCCAGCTGCGCCATGATCTTGATGCGCGAGACCACGGAGCTGCGGAAACGGCTGGGGATATCCATGTAGGGAATGAGTATTCCGTCCTTGCGAAAGCGAATGTGCAGATCCTGCCGGCCCGAATTGGACTCAAAATGGATATCCGACGCCTTCTGCTCTATCGCATCCATGAAAATCTTGTTGATCAGGCGCACCAGCGTGCTGTTGTTCTCGACGAGCAGCTCTTCCGACATGCCGGCATCGCGCGCCTCATGCGACAGGCGCGCGGCAAGATCGAGCGCGCCCAAATCGCCCCAGTTGTGACCGGGGTTGGGCGCTGTTTTGTAGATGGCCTGAACTGAGCCCATGGCTGGAATCCTTCGATGTGAAACGGTATGCGGATACAGAGCAAGTAGCGCGCCACGCTTATCGCCGCCGCGTCAAAAACCCGTTCCAATCTTTCATTGCATTGATTTATATGGCGCTATGGACCTGCCGCCTGCGCGCGCACCCCATCCACCCCTCCCCGAAGGTGGGGGATAGCGCCCAATATGGGTCGGCACGATGTGGGTGAAATGCCCCTTGCACGCCGGCAAGCCCGGCCCTTCCCGTGGCGGGGGGCGCCGATCAGTCGGACAACACGATAGCGCTGCGCACAGGGCCTACCAGGCCGACTTCAGGCGCCCGCCTTTCACGCAGTCAAGCGGAAATGGCGGCGGCTTGCCTGCAAGATCGCAATTCGCGCTTTGCGGGCGCACGGGCTGGACGATGCGGGCGCGGTTCGGCAACGCTTTCTCCCGCAATCGCGGTGCGTGATGGCTTGCGGCGTGGCGTGCCGCCGGTCTAGCGGCTGCGCTCGGTCAGGCGCGCCTGCGCATCCACAACCCCGGCGATCTCCTGCGCCAGCCGCGCCGTCGCGCGCGACTGCGCGGCGACCATGGCCTCCAACGAACCACCGGCGAGCGCTTCGCGCACAACACTGGCGCGGCTGATCGTGCCGCCGGACTTGCCATCGGCCCGCCCGCGCAGGGTCCACACCGCTTCGAGCACAACCGCCTGCCCCGGCTGTGCGTCAAAGCGCTGCACGTCTATGCCCAGCCGCCAGGCCGTGTCCTCGATGCCGGCGGCACGCACCACCACCGGCGCGCCGCCGAGCGCGGCGCGCATTTCGGCGGCCAGCACCACGGCAAAGGCGCTTTTGAGCGGTTCGGCCCAGCGCGCGTATTCATGCACGTTCAGCGTGTTCTCGCCGCTGCGCGACACCAGTTGCGGCCGGTCTACGGCCTCGGGCAGGGAGAGGCCCACCAGTTGCACGCTGCGCAGGGCGGCGGCCGGGGCGACTGCCGCCGCGCCCTCAGCGGCGGTGGCGGTGGCGGCGCCTTGCAGCGTGAAATAGCGCACCGGCGGCGAACTGCCGCAGGCGCCCAGCGCCAGCGCGCAACTGACGGCGATGCCGGCGGCGATGCGTCGATTGCGTTGTGGATTGCGTTGTGGATTGCGTTGCGGATTGCGTTGTGGATTGCGTTGCGATGTGTCGCGGGCATGGCTCATGGCTGCTTTCCCTTGATCAGCGATTCGGGTTGCCGGTCAAGCATGTCGGCGAGTGAGCGCACCGCCTGTGCGGCGCGCGCGAGGTCGCGGGCGGCGTCGCGCACGTCGCTCATGACGGGCGAGTCGGTGGCGAAGGTTTTTTCTGCGCTGCCCAGCGTCTTGTCAACGTGGCCGAGGGTTTTCTCGGCGGCGCTAAGCGTGCGTTGCAGGTTTTGCAGGCTCGCCTTGAGTTCGGGCGCGAGTTCCTTGTCAAACAGCGCGAGGACCTGGTTTACATTGTCCATGGTCTTTTGCAGCGTGGACCCGATCTGGTCGAACTTCACTTCCGACAGGTTATTCACGATCACCTTGATCGAACGCTGCAAATCCTCGAAGTCGCCGCGCATGGTCGGCAGCTCCGGCGGGTACTGCTTCGGGTCGATGCGCGGTTTTTTCGCGTCCTTGAAAAAATCCAGGCCGACGTACAACTGGCCGGTCAGCAGGTTGCCCGAGCGCAACTGCGCCGCAAAACCGCGGTTAACCATGGCGTTCAGCAGTCCGCGCTTGACGCTCTCGGCATCCGAGAGCGTTGCGCCGGCCTTGCGCGGTTTGGCCGTGGCGCCCTCCCCGCCCTGGTGCACCACGCGTATGCGCTCCGGATACATTGCCACATACACCGGGTAATTGAACCAGTCCTTTTCCGGGTCATATTCGATGTTCACCGACAGCACTTCGCCGACCACGATGCCGCGAAAATCCAGCGGCGCACCGGGCGACAACCCGCGCAGCGACTGCTTGAAGTTGATGACGTAGATCTGCATCTCGCCGTCCGGGGCCTTCATTGCCGCGGCGCGGTCGCCGTGCAGCAAAAAGCGCGTGTTGGCCGGGGCCGGCGTTTCGCTATTCTCAGCCGCGCCCATGGTGGCGGGCGGCGTTTCAAACGCCAGGCCGCCCACCAGTACCGAGACCAGCGATTGCGTTTGCAGGCGCACGCCGTTGGTGTCCATGGTGAGGTCGATGCCGCTGGCGTTCCAGAAGCGCGTGCCCGCGGTGACATAGCGGTCGTAGGGCGCCTGCACGAAAATCTTCATGCTGACACCCGAGCCGCCCTTGTCGATGGCGTAGGAGTCTACCTGCCCGACCTTGATGCGCCGGTAATACAGGGGCGCGCCAACGCCCAGCGAGCCCAGATCCGGCGCGCTGAGCAGGAAGGCGCGGCCCGGCTGCGTACTGGTAACGACGGGCGCCACTTCGAGCCCGGTGAACTCGCGCGCCGCGTTGCTCGACTTGCCGGCATCGAGCTCGATGTGCGCGCCCGAGAGCAGGGTGCCGATGCCGGTCAGCGTGCCGCCGGAAAAGCGCGGGCGCGCCACCCAGAAGCGCGAATCCTCGACCAGCATGGGCGCGGCATCGCGCGCAAATTCGGCGACGACCTCGACGCGGCCGCGATCGGGCGACAGGCTGATTTTCTTGACCAGGCCGATTTTCACGTCCTTGTAGCTGATCTGTGTCTTGCCCGCCTCCAGGCCCTCGGCCGACTCGAAGGTGATGGTCACGACCGGGCCGCGCTCGAGCACGGCGCGCACGGTCAGCCAGCCGCCGACCAGCGCCGCGGTCAGCGGGATCAGCCAGATCAGGTCGAAATGAAAGCGTCCGCGGTACTTGACGCCGGCCTCCGGCGGAACAGGCGCGGCGGGCGTGGCGGGCGGGGGCGTTGCGGGCAAATCAGCCATGGTTAAGTGCTTCCTTTGGATCAGTGTGTGCGGGGGGGTGCCGCGGCGGTGGCGTTGCCGCCGCCGGGACTGGCGTCCCAGATTATCCGCGGGTCAAAACGCAGCGTGGCCAGCATGGTCAGCACGACCACGCCACCGAAGGCGATCGCCCCCGGCCCGACGTTGATGGTCGCGACCGACCCGATTTGCACCAGCGCCGAGAGGATGGTCACGACATAGATATCCAGCATCGACCAGCGGCCGACCGCTTCGAGCACGCGGTAAAGCCTGGTGCGGGCGCGACGGTGGCGGTGCCAGCCAAGCTGCACCGACAGCAGCAGGCCGCCCAGCATCAGCAGCTTGAACAGCGGCACGGCAATGCTCGCGACAAACACCAGCACCGCCAGCGGCCACGAGCCCGAGTGCCACAGGTAAGCCACGCCGCTCATGATGGTGTCGCTCTGCGCGCCGAACAGCGAGCCCGTTTCCATGATGGGCAGCAGGTTGGCCGGAAAAAACAATATGCTCGCGGCGAGCAGCAGCGCCAGCGCCGCCCGCAGGCTGCCGGGGGTGCGCTGGTGCAGCGGCGTGGCGCAGCGCGGGCAGTCGCCGGCATGCGCGGCCTGCGGGCTGAGCAGGCCGCAGGCATGGCAGGACACCCAGCCGCACGCGCTTGCGGTTTCCCCGGTGGCGGGCCGGCCGGCCACCGGCGCTGCGGCCGGCCGGCGCAGCGGCAACGCCGCCCACAGGTTGCGCATGCTGATGGTAGAGGACAACGCGGCCATCAGCACCATCAGCGCGGCGTAGGCCCACAGCGCAATGCCTGCGCTGAGGCTGGCGACATGGCCCAGCTTTACCAGCGCGACCAGCACGCCCAGCATGAACACCTCGATCATGCTCCAGGGTCGCGCGTGCAGCACGGCGCGCAGCACCGGCGGCAGTGTCCGCAGACGGTGGAGCGGGCGACCGCTGCGCAGGAACATCAGCACCGAGACGAACACCAGCAGTTCCAGCGCCGGGACGATTACCGTGGTGAAAAGGACCAGCAGCGCGATCGGGATCATGTCCTCCTGCCACAACAGGTGCACCGCGCCGAGCAGCGTGCTGTCGTTCTGGCGGCCCTGCGCGGTGATGCTGGCGATGGGAAAGGCGTTGGCGATGAGGAACACAATGCAGGCGCTCAGCGCAATGGCGAGGGTCTGGTTGACGCTGGCCCTGGCGACGCGGTAGATGCGTGCGCCGCAGCGCGGGCAGCACACCTCGGCGGCGCGGGCCGCGTGCGCCGGCAGCGCGTCGGGCGAGTAATGCGGCAGCGGGTCGCGCAACAGCAGGTCGCACTCGTGGCAGGCAAGCAGGCCGGCGCCCCCGGCGGCGTCCCCAGCGCGTTCGGCGGGCAATCCGGGCAGCCCGGGGGACGTGTGATGGGGCATGTCGATAGGGTGGGAATGTCCCGCGGTGATCTGCATTGCGTTGGGCACTCTTGTGCATTCGGGATGGCAAAGGGCGAAGCGCTGTTCCAGAACGCTCGGCGCAGGCCATTGATGAAAGCGCGCGGCGCAGCGCATTCTAGCCGGTATTGCCGGCTTGAAAGCGCACGCGTAGGGGAAATCCAACAGGGGCAGCGGCCGTGCCGGCAATCGCGGCGGCAATCGCGGCGGCAATCGCAGCGGCGCTCGCGGCGCGGCGCGTTGTGGTCTAATCGGGCATCGTTGTGCTGCGAACCGGAAAACTATGCCCTGTCAATGGTCTTGCATGAAACCGGTCCTGCTGGGCGCCGTTTGCGTTGTTGCCGCCGTGTTTTCAGGATGCGCCTCCGTCGGGCCCGACATCCTGCGCAACGGGCGACTGCCGTACAACGACGCGATCCTCGCGACCAGCGACGAGCAGTTGCTGCAGAACATCGTGCGCCTGCGCTTCGACGACAGCGTCGGCTTCCTCACGGTTTCCTCGATCTCCGCCAACATTTCGGTGAAGGCCAGCGGAACGGCGAATGTCGTGGTCGGGACTCCGGGGGCCTACGGGCCGGGCAACGCGATCCCGTTTGTCGGCAGCGTGTCCACCGAGCAGAACCCCACGGTCACGTACACGCCGGTCACCGGCGACCGCCTGATGCGCCAGTTCATGGGCGAGACGCCGGTCGACCTGGCGATCCTGCTGATGAATTCGTCGCTCAACCAGGGGCAGCTCTGGAAGACGCTGGTCCGCCGCGTCAACCAGATCGGCAACCCCGAGTTTCTCGACCCCCCGGCGATCGAGGCCGACGTGCGCTTCACCGAGATCACCGCCCTGATCAGCGAGCTGCATCGCAAGGGCTCCCTGCACTGGGTCAGGCTCGCCGGCGCTCAGACCGGCCATGCGCTGACGCTACACTCCTACTCGCCGGCGCGTTCGCGCGAAGTGGCGCGGCTGCTCGAGCTGCTCGGCGTCCGCGGGCCGGCGCGCGAGGGCGCCGACGTGATCATGCCGATAGAGTTTTCGGTGGGCGTGCCCACGCCCGGTTCGATCTCGATCGAGACGCGGTCGCTGATCCAGCTGATGCAACTGGCGGCGGCCGGCATCGCGCTTCCCGCCGAGCTGGAGCCGACGAGCCGGTCGTTTCCTCCGACCGGGCCGGCGGGCAGGGACATTCGGATCCAGTCCTCGGCGACCCGGCCCGCGAACACGCGGCTGGCCACCGAGTACGGCAACCGCTGGTATTACATTGACGCAGCGGACCAGTCGAGCAAGCAATGGTTCTTCACGCTGCAGCTCTTGTCCAACGCGCAGCTGCCGGACAAGAGCCTCGGACTCACTCCGCTGCTGACGATCCCGTCCTCGGGGCGGTAGCGGGGCCGCGGGTCGCCGGCCCCAAGGCCAAGGGCCCCGGGGCAGCACGCTGGCTGCACCGGGGCCCCCAAGCCCTTTCAGTCCGCGGCGTTGCGCCGCGAACCTCAACACATCATCAAATCAAAACCCCGGTCCGTTGGTGGCGAATGCCGTGGCGCTGCCGCCTTTACTCGACTGCACCACCACCGAGGTCGGCTTGATGCGATCTTCGACCAGGCGGGTCACCGGCAATTGCCAGCAGGGGCTGGCCACCGAGCACTGCACGGTGCCGATCACTACCGGTCGATTATTGGCTTCCTGCAGCAGGTTGATGGGCGCGGTAACGCGCGTCATTTGGGTTTGCGGCTGTACCGTATTGACGCTGTTGAACGCCGTCACATACAGCGACGGAACCGGCGCCGTGGGGCTTGAAGTTTTGGCCACTACCATCAAGCCGCGACGGCCACCCAGCTGGGTCCAGGTCACACCCTCGATGGTCACGGTATCGGCGGTGACCACCGGCGTCACCACCGGCGGCGGGGGCGGTGTAATCACCGGCGTCACCACCGGTACCACCGGCGGATTGACCGGCGCCGGTGCGGCTGCCAGCAGTGCTGCCGGCATGCAGGCGCCGTTGCGCAGCACCAGCGGCGCCGAACACACCGGCGGCGCCACCGTTGTTGCGCAACTGCCGGTGCTCGATGCGCAGAAGGTCTCTGCCGGCGTGACTGCCACCGCGAAGGTCGGCGGGTCAATCGGCGGCCAGGCCAGTACGCTGGCATTGCCGTTGAAATCCACGGTGCCGCCCACCGGCGTCACATAGGACAGGATACGGTCGCGCGCATCGCCCAGCGGCGCCGCGGTGAAACGCGGGTCGTTGTACGGGCCGGTCGGCAAGCCACGTGCCTGCAGGCGCGGATCCACCCCTTCGAAGGGATACGGCGTCAAGGGCTGCGGCGTGGACTCGCAGATCCCGTCCTTGCAGCCGCCAGGGCTCAAGCGACGGTCCAGCGTCCACGGCAGGCCGGTGAACTGGTGGGGCCAGGCCATCTTGGTCAGGTCGAACTCATTGAACTCGGGAAAACCGATACCGCCAAGATTGACACCCAGCGGCACCAGGTACTCGCCATTGGTGGCCGGTGCGCCCTTGATGTCGACGGTGGTCAACGTGAAACCGGCGGCCTGCGCGGCCAGCCGGTGACCGGTACGCGCAATGATTTCGCGTGGCATCGGGCTGACGATGGCGAGCTGCTCGGCAATCGAGCCGGCCGGCGTGCTTAGGTTGACGGGACAGAATTGGGCGGGGTTGCCAAAGCGCGGTTCGGCACGCAGATTGCTGCAGGGATTGTCGGTCGGATTTTGAGAACCAACGTCAAATTGGACGTTGTAACGGATTTTCCAGATATAGCCGCCGACCCCGGGTACGAGGCCGTTGTCGCTGCAAAACCTGCCGCCACCGACCAGGTCGCAGGCGAGCACCGAAGCCCAGGGCTTCTCGACGCGGCTGTTGGTCACCGGGTCATAGTGCAGGGTCCACAGCAGTACATCGGGGCGCAGCGTCGAAAAGCCGATCAGCAGCGTGCGGGCGCGCAGGTTCTCGTAGCCGGGCGCATCCTGCTCGACCTCATCGGGTGCGAGGTAATCCGGCTGGCTCAGCGCAGGCTTGGTCTCCAGCGCGATCTCGGTGCCCGAGCTGTGGAAGGACAGGAAGCGCACACCGTTGACGGTCTCGAAGTTGCCTTCGAGCTTGATATCGTCGCCAAGCCGGATCGGCGCCATGAAGCGCGAATCATTGACCATGCCGCTCGGCGTGGCCGGGCGGTTGGTATCAGGGCACAGTACATCCCCACGTGCGGGATCAAGCGCGCCGGACTGCGCGATCTGTGCCGGCACTGCGGGCGAGAAGTTCGGATCCGCCGGACCGGTTCCCTGGGCTTCGAGACCCAAAAACTGCCGCCCCACCCTACTGGGGATGCACATCGGAAAGCCGGTCACCGCGGTATTGGTGTAGTTGTCGGGGTCGTTGGTAAAGCGCGGGTCTGCGCTGCAATTGGGGCTGCCGGCGGCGCAGCCAAGGCCCTGCTGCACGGTGTGGCGCTGGGTCGGATCATTCATCCGCGCCATCATGCCGGTACTCGGATCACCGAGGATGCCGTTGATGCGCATGTAACCGTCTTCGTGATTGATGTAGGTGACTGCGCCGGAGACAACCTCCTGCCCCTTGTCGATCAGCATGTCGCCGGCAATGATGTTGCCGCCGTTGGTGCGGTTAGCGGCAATGCTGGCATAGGCACCGGTGCCCGTGGTGTTGCAACGGTCGGTGCTGGTCAGCCCGGTCTCGCCGAGGGTCTTGCACGCCGCCGACGCCTGGTCGAAGAACTGCCACAGCGTCAGCCGGTTGGCCGGCAGGTCAATCAGCAGATTGCGCGGGATGGTCACGTACTGCCCGCTGATGACCATCGTACCGGCGGACCAGTAATCGCCCGGCGTGGTCAGGGTGATGCGCGAAATCTCGCCGCTGATTGCCACCGAGGTCGCGGCCTGCGCCGCCATCGGCGCCAGGCTCAAGCCTGACGCGATCATCAGGCTGAGGGCTGCCGCAGTCTTGCGCACGATACGCGCGCACTGGATTGGTTTGGAAAACATGGGGTTTCCTTCCTCGAAATTGAAGTTAAGGGAAGCGCTGCGTGAATGGTTCATGGCGCCCCCGATCAGAACGATTGATTGTTGGTGGGCAGCTGCGTCGCCGTGCCACCCTTGCTCGACTGCACCACCACCGAGCTCGGCTTGACGTCACGCGGCAGCCGGGTCAGCGGCAATTGCCAGCAAGGATCGATCACCGAGCACTGCACTGCACCGATATCGGTGGCGATCGGTGTCACCGAAAGAATCATTGCGGTCTGGGGCAACAGCACGTTGGCGCCGTTAAACGCGGTGACAAACAGATTGGGAACCGGGCCGGCAGGCTGCGAGGACTTGGCGATGACCCGCAGGCCGCGCAGACCGCCGATCGGCACCCACACCACACGGCTGACGGTCACGGTATCGATGGCCGGCGGCGTGACAGGCGGCGTGACAGGCGGGGTCACTACCGTGGTAAAGGTTGGCGGGGCCGGCGGCGCTTCGGCAGCGACGGTAATCCGCGTCTGCACGCAGGAACCGTTCTGCAGCACCAGCGGCGCAGCGCACACTGGCGGTGACACGGCTTGCATGCAGCTGGTATTGCCCGTAGCAGCGCCCTTGTCGCAATACGCGATCTGCGGCGTAACGCGGATCGGCAGCGTATCCGGATCAGCCGGCGGCCAGGCCAGCACGCTGGCATCGCCGTTGAAGTCATACACCGCGGGCTCGGCGGTGCCGATGCGGGTCATGTGGGACAGGACGCGGTTGCGCACATCGCTCAGCGGTGCCGCGGTGAATTTCGGGTCGTTATAGAGGCCGACCGGAATATTCTCCGCCTGGGTGCGCGGATCGAGGCCTTCGAAGGGATAAGGGTCGAGCGGCTGCGGGGTGGTCTCGCAACCGTCCTTGCAACCACCGGGGCTCAGACGCCGGTCTAGGGTCCACGGCATCGAGGTAAAGAAGAACGGCAATGCGGTCTTGGTCAGGTCGACCTCGACCATCTCCGGCATGCCGATACCGCCGAGGCCGCCCATGCCGAGAATGCCGTTGGCAATCGGGAACAGATATTCGCCGTTGGTCGCCTTGTTGCCGCGGATGTCCACGGTCACCGGCTCGTAGCCGGCAGCACGCGCGGCGAGCAGATGGCCGGTACGCATGATGATTTCGCGCGGCAGCGGGCTCAGTACGCCGAAGATATCGTTCAGTGATACCGACGTTGCGCTCCGGTTGTTCGGGCAGAAACCGTTGCCCAGGCGCGCATCGGCACGCATATGGATGCAGGGGTTTTCGCGTTCGCGCGCGCCCGAGAGGAAGTCGAGGTTGTAGCGCAGTTTCCAGATGTTGTTGCCGACCCCGGTGACCAGGCCGTTGGCGATGCCGCAATCGTTGCCGAGTCTGGTCACCAGATCGCAACCCTTGGTGGTGCCCAGCGGTTTTTCGTGGGGCAGGTTCTGCTCCGGGTCATAGTGCACGGTCCAGAACAGCACGTCGGGCGGCAGCGTCGAGTAGCCGATGAACAGGCCGCGGATGCGCAGGTTGTTGAAGCCCGGGGCATCGAGTTCGATTTCATCCGGATACAGATAATCGGGCTGGGTCAGTGCGGTCTTGGTGGCAATCGCCACCGAGGTGGTCGAGGTGTGGAAAGACAGGAAGCGCACGCCGTTCACCAACTCATAGCTGCCCTCCAGCTTGATATGGTCGCCGACCTTGATCGGCGCCATGCGCCGCGAATCGGCAACGGGTGTATTGGGCAATGCCGGACGATTGGTCTGCGGGCACAAGGCATCACCGTTGGCGGGATTGGCGAGGCTGGCACGGGCCGTACCACCGGCCACTGCCGCAGAGGCATCCACGCCGGCACCCTGTGCCGGCAGGCCGGCCCAGGTCCGCGCGACGCGGCTGGGGATGCACATCGGATAGCCGGTGATTGAAGCGTTGGTATAGTTGTCGGGATCGTTGCCGAAGCGCGCATCGGGGCTGCAGTTTTCGGATCCGGTCGCGCAGCCGAGGCCCGCCTGGATGGTGTGACGCGAACTCGGATCGTTCATCCGTGCCAGCAGGCCGGTACCCGGATCCACCGTCGATGTCGCCGGAATGACCGGCGTACCGTTGATGCGCAGATAACCGTCGGTATGGTTAATGTAGGTCACCACCCCGGAAAGACCCTCGCGCCCCTTTTCCAGGAACAGGTCGCCGGCGATGACATTGCCGTTGCGCGTACGGTTGGCGGCAACGAAAGCAAAGCCGCCCTTGCCGCTGGTGTTACAGGTATCGGACTTGGCCAGACCGGTCTGCCCCAGCGCCTTGCAAGCCGCGGGCGCCTGATCCACCAGCTGCCACAGCGTCAGCCGGTTCGCCGGCAGATCCACCAGCAGGTTGCGCGGGACGATGATCGACTGGTTGCCGACTACGATGGTGCCGCCCGACCAGTAATCCCCGGGGGTAGTCAGCGACAGGTGCTGGATTTCACCGGAGATCGGTGCAGCGGTTGCGGCGCCCGCTGGCGCGGCTGGCGTTGCTGTCGCGAAAAGCGCAAGCGCGGCCAACAGCCGTCCAGCGTCCTGTGCGAGTTGATGAATGCGTAAGGTTTTCATGGCCGACCCCGGTATGAGTTCCGAAAAAACGAGTGTCATAAAAATCGGATTCGCGGACGTGGCTGAAAGGTCTTTAAACCGTCAACTTGAGTCGCCGGGATGTAACGTCGTGTAACGGAAGGCTTACAAAGAAGGAAACACAAAAAAGGTGTCCGTGCGCCAGCTGGCGAGGAGCCCGTGGCGATCTTCTGGAACCGGATCCTGCTGGAAGAGATGTTTTCCAACCCTGTGGACAACGCGATCCGGCATACCCCTGATTCCAGACGGATCGGATCGGGGCGGGGCGGTCGCTTACACCCTAGCCGCGGTCTGAACCGACCTCGGGCATAATGGCCACCTATGTGTCTATGCGCCTGAAAGGAGCCCGACATGGAAACGCCGGTCCGTTGGTCGTTGAAAGTTTCGCGGGAAACCGACGAGGCGTTGCGCGAGCACCTCGGTCGCTCGGGTGGCCGCAAGGGCGACATGTCCAGGTACGTGCAGGAAGCGGTCAGGGCGCGGCTTAAGGCGGATGCGGCTCCTTCCGGAAAGCCGGAAATGGCCGCCAAGGCAGGCACGAGGGAGGGGCTGGCGGAGGCGCTCGTCGAGATCAGGGCGCGAACAGGCGCGCTTTCGAAGGCGCGCTTCGAGAAACTGGTGACCGAGGCGGTGGCCTACGCGCGTAAGCGCCGCTGAGCGGTGCTCGTCATCCTCGATACGAATGTCCTCCTGAGCGCACTGCACGCGCAGAGCGGCCCGCCGGCGAAAATTCTGGATGCGTGGCGAGACGGACGCTTTGGTCTGGCGACGAGTTCCGAGCAGATCGAGGAATTCAGGCGCGCGGCGCGTTACCCGAAACTGCTCCCTTACCTGCCGCGTGGCGCGGTTGGCCGGATGGTCAACGATCTGCGGGCTGCGGAAGTCTTGCTCGAGCGACTGAGGCGCGCGGGCGACGCTCCCGACCCGGGCGACGACTACTTGCTCGCCATGGCGCTCGCCGCCGGCGCGGATTTCCTGGTGACCGGGGACAAACCCCTGCTGTCGGTCAAGCGCGTGGGGCACGCGCAGATCATTTCGCCAAGCCGCTTCGCAGCCATGCTGGCCGGCTAAGGGCGACGATTTATGACATTCAACCCCGGATCCGGACCCGGTTAGTTCAGCTTGATGTTGCCTTCACGCGCGATGCGCCCGTAGGCCTCGTACTCTTCCTGGGTCATCTGCCCGAGGCGTTCCGCCGGGATGGCTTTCGCAATGGCATCCGTGGCGGCGATCCTTGCGATCACATCGGGTCGCCGGAGGATCTTCTCGGTCTCGCTGCGCAAGCGGGAGAGGATCGGTGCCGGGGTGCCGGCCTTCACGTACAGCGCATTCCACGACCCGATGACGATGCCGGGCACGCCCGCCTCCTTCAGCGTGGGCACGTCGGGGAGGGACGCGACGCGCTCCTCGTCACCGGTGGCAAGCGCCTTGAGCTGCCCGCTGCGGATGAAGGCGAGGACGGTGGGCAGCACGGCGAAGTAGGCCTGTACCCGGCCGGAGAGGAGGTCGGGATTGACCGCCGCCGCGCCCTTGTAGGGGACGTGCGTCATGGCGCTTCCAGTGATCTTGTTGAACTGCACGCACGCGAGGTGGTTGAAGCTGC
>CAMAWC010000093.1 GCA_945861875.1 Bordetella parapertussis | reverse complement strand
AGCGACAAGCCCTGGCCGTTGCGAATCGCGCGCAGCACGTCAAGGCCGCGTCGCAGCGAGGCAATCGATTTGACACGGGGCGAGGGTGTGCGGGAAGCGGAAGGTTTTCGTTTCACTGGATGAAACTCTAGCTTTACTGCCGCCCTCCGGCAAGCCTAGTCTTTACAAAATACACGGGCCGTGCCGGCGCACGACCAACACTGAGGGGCAACCATGAAAATCACCATGCTGGGCACCGGCGCTGCATTTGTCGATCCGGACCGCGCACAATCCGGGGTACTGGTCACCCTGGACAATGGCCGCCACTACCTGTTCGACTGCGGCGCGGGCATTACGCGCAACATGGTGCGCGCCAACGTCAGCCCGGCCGATGTGCCCTTTGTATTTCTGACCCACCTGCATCACGACCACATTTGCGATTTTCCACTGTTCACCATTACCGGCTGGATGTGGAACCGGCAGGGCTCGCCCATCGTGGTCGGCCCCAAGGGCACCAAGGATTTTTGCTCGCGCCTGTTCGAAGGTGGCGCCTTCCACACCGATTACGAGGCGCGCAGCCACTACCCGGCGCGGCAAAGAAACCTCGAAGCAATGAAACCGGACGTGCGTGAATGCTCCCCCGGCATTGCCTACCAGGATGAGCACGCGACCATCACCTGCGACTGGGTCGAGCACATTCCGCGCGAAGTGTCGGAGTGTTTCGGGGTTCGCATGGAAGCCGATGGCAAATCGGTGGCGTTCTCCGGCGATACCGCGCCGTGCGAGGCCATGGTCAAACTTGCCGCGGGCGCCGATCTTCTGGTGCACGAATGCACCTTCCCTGAAGCGTTTATCGAGCACCGCAAAAAAACCGGCGTCGGCATTTTCGCCCACACCAGCCCGACCGAACTTGGCATCATCGCCAAACGCGCCGGCGTAAAAGCACTGGTCGCAACCCATTTCGGCCATTTCGAATCCACCAGCCCGGTAATCAAGAACGCGGGCAAGCTGCATTTCCCGGTCGAGCTGATGGGACCGCAGCTGATGGACGACGTGGTCCGCGACATACGCAAAAACTACGCCGGCCCGTTGCATATCGCGCATGATCTGATGCGCGTCGATCTCTAGGAGTACCCTCATGCGCATCCGCAAGCTGGCAACAATCGCCCTCCTCCTCGCGGGCACATCGGGCGCAAGCGCAGCCCTGGCCCAGGCCTACCCCAACAAGCCGGTGCGCGTGATCAATCCCTTCCAGGCCGGGGGCGCAGGCGAAATTACCTTCCGAATGCTGATTCCGACACTGGAGAAAAGGCTTGGACAGAAAATCGTGCTCGAGAACCGCAGCGGCGCGGGCGGCAACGTTGGCGCGCAGGCAGTAGTCGCGGCGACGCCCGATGGCTACACACTGCTGCTGGCGGCGACCAACAACCTGGTCATCAACCAGTTCATCTTCGCCAATATGAGCTTTGACCCTGCCACGGCGTTTGCGCCAATCACCACCACCGCTGAGTTACCGTCGGTTTTTTACGTCAACCCGGAGCTGCCGGTGAAAAACCTGCTGGAATTCGTCGCCTTCGCAAAGACCAAAGCCAGTGCCGGCAAGTTGAACTACTCGTCGCCCGGAAACGGTACGACGCCACACCTGAACGTCGAACTGCTTTCGCAGCGTACAGGCGTGCGCCTGACCCATGTCCCCTATCGCGGGTTGCCGGACGCGATGAATGCGGTGCTCGCGGGCGACGTGCAACTCTATCTCGGCGGCCTCGCCGCGGGACGCGGCAACCTGCAGGCGGGCAAGCTGAAGGCAATCGCCGTCGGCAGCCGCGAGCGCCTTCCCGCGCTGCCCGAGGTGCCGACCGCGATCGAGTTGGGGTTCGAGAACTTCGAAGCTTCGAATTGGTTCGCGCTGGTTGCGCCGGCGGGAACCGATGCGGGGATTATCGATCGCTGGGCGACCGAAGTGCGCTACGCGCTGTCGCAACCAGATATACAGACGCGCTTTGCCGAAGGCGGAATAGTCCCCGGCGGCATGCCCACGGCAGATTTCAAGGCGCGACTCGCGCGTGAAGCGAAACTGTGGGAAGGCGTGGTGAAGGCCGGGGGGATCAAGGCTGAGTAGTGACGAAACTCATTGCCGCTTCTGTAAATTACAGTCGGTGTTTTTTTAAACCCGTACCTCAGTTCACCGTCGCCCCTGAATCACGCACCACCTTGCCCCACTTGTCGTATTCTTTTTTCAGGTAGGCGCCGAATTCCTCCGACGTGGTCGGCGTCGCTTCCATGCCGGAGGCGGCCAGCAGTTGCTGCACATCGGGCAGGCGCAACAGCTTGGCGATTTCGTCATGCAGTTTTGCGACGATTTCCGGCGGCGTGCCGACCGGGGCGATCAACCCCACCCAGGACAGCGACTCAAACCCGGGCACGCCCGCCTCGGCAACAGTCGGCACATCGGGCATTTGCGCCGAACGCTGCGCCGTGGTCACGGCGAGCGCCTTCAGCCGCCCGGCCTTGACGTGCGGAATGACGATGGGCGTACCGGGAAAGCCCAGCTTGACCATGCCCGCCAGCAAGTCCTGTTGCGCCGGCGCACTGCCCTTGTAGGGCACATGGGTGAGCTCGATGCCCGCCATGTACGCAAATTGTGCGCCGGTCAGGTGCTGCAGGCTGCCGTTGCCCGAGCTGACATAGTCGATCTTGCCCGGGTTGGCCCTGGCGAGGGCAATCAACTCCCTCACAGAATTGACGCCCAGCGAAGGATGGACCGTGAGCACATAGGGGCCCGATGCGATGCGGATCACCGGGACAAAATCGGCGAGAGTGTTGTACGGCAGGTTCTTGTACAGGTTGGCGGTGATCACATGCGGCGTGGCCATCAGCAGCAGGGTGTAGCCATCGGGCTTTGACTTGGCGACAAAATCGGTGCCTATGGTGCCGCCGGCGCCGGGGCGATTTTCCACGAAAAACTGCTGGCCCAGCGTCTCGGACAGGCGTTGCGCGATGATGCGGCCGGGCACGTCGGTGGTGCCGCCCGAGGAGAGCGGGATGACGATGCGCACCGGCCGTGACGGATAGCCCTGCGCGATCGCGTTCGCGGCCAGGAGCATCCCAATGCATACGGTAATCAGTGCGCGCATCATCGACCTCCCCCATTGACGGCTTGTACGCCATCGTGTAACAGCCGCTCCACCGCTGCGGCTACTGCCAATTCACCGCAACATGCGCCAGTGCACGCCCGCAGTACGCAGCGACTACAACCCCCAACCCCAGTTGGTCAGCGCGGCGGCATCGGCTTCGCGCTCGCTGAACACATATTTTCCGCCGCAAAAAATCAGCGGTTTCTTGTCGGTGCGCTCGAAGCGCTCGACTTCGCCGATAAACAGGATATGGTCGCCCGCGTCCTGGTGCGAATGGGTGCGGCACTCCAACCAGGCGGCGCAATCGACGATCAGCGGCGAGCCGCCCGCGCCGGTGCGAAACTCAATGCCGGCGAACTTGTCCGGGATGCGCGAGGCAAATCGCTGCGACAGGTTGGCCTGCTCCTGCGCGAGGATGTTGACGGTGAAATGCGAACCGTCGCGAAACATCGACAGGGACGGCGAATTGGAGTTGAGCGACCATAGCACCAGCGGCGGCTCGAGTGACAGTGAGGAAAACGAATTGATGGTGAGGCCGACCAGGCCGCCGTCGGCGGCACGCGTGGTGACCACCGCCACACCGGTCGGAAAAACGCCCAGGGCGCTGCGAAAGGCGCGGATATCGAAAGCTGACGTGCTCAAAAAGCGATCCTCGTCAAAAATTGCGTTGTGGTTGTGAAAATCTCAGCGCCAGGTCGGCGCACGCTTTTTCGCGCGCTCCGGTTTGGGCGGCTTCACTTGTTGATGCTTTTGCAAGGCATCCTCGCGGGCGCGGGCAACCAAGCCCTTGAGTTGCTGCGCGCCCGGTTCATATTGCTTTGGCCAGGCTACAGCGGGCAAAGCATACCCCGCCGCCGCGTAATCGGCAGCCGCATGCAGGGTGAAATTGGGATTGGCGAGGTGCGGTCGCGCCAGCGCCACCAGGTCGGCGCGCCCCGATGCGACCAGGGTATTGACCTGGTCGGCGCTGGTAATGGCACCCACCGCCATGGTGGCGATGCCCGCTTCGTTGCGGATTTGCTCGGCGAACACCGCCTGGTACATGCGGCCGTAGACCGGGCGCGAAGCCGGGTCGGTCTGGCCGGTGGAGCAGTCGACGAGGTCGCAGCCGCGTGCCTTGAGCAACTTTGCCGTAGCGACGGCATCCGCCGCGCTGAGGCCGCCGGGCATCCAGTCGGTGAGCGACAGGCGCACCGCCATGGGCTTGTCGGCCGGCCACAGCGCGCGCACGGCGTCGAAAATTTCGAGTGGATAACGCAGGCGGTTTTCCAGCGACCCGCCATATTCGTCCTTGCGCCGGTTGGTAACCGGGGAGATAAAGGACGCGAGCAAATAGCCGTGCGCCATGTGCAATTCGAGCATGTCAAAGCCGCAGTCGACAGCCATGCGCGCCGCGGCGACGTACTGGTCGCGCACGCGGTCCATGTCGGCACGGTCCATTTCACGCGGCACCTGCGACACGCCTGGGTAATAAGGCAGCGGCGAGGCCGACAGGATCGGCCAGTTGCGTTTTGGTGATTGCGGCGAATCCTCGGGCAGCGGGCGGTCTATTTTTTCCCAGGCGAGCTGTGTCGAACCCTTGCGTCCGGCGTGACCCAGTTGCAGGCAGATCTTTGCGTCGCTTTGCGTGTGCACAAAATCGACAATACGCGTCCACTGCCGCGCGTGCTCGGGCGCGTACATGCCGGCGCAACCGGGGCTGATGCGCGCATCGGCGGCGACGCAGGTCATCTCGGTGTAGACAAGGCCCGCCCCGCCCAGCGCACGCGCACCGTAATGCACCATGTGCCAGTCGGTGGGAGCGCCCTCCACCGCCGCGTACTGGCACATCGGCGACACCACCACGCGGTTGAATAGCTTCATGCCGCGCAGGCTGAAGGGCGAGAACAGCGGTGGCGGCGGGGTGAAATTTTTCGGCAGCGTGAGTTGCTCGGTCCGCGCCACCTCTTTCGCCCACCAGGCGTCAAGGTCGCGTATCAGGGCCGGGTCGCGCAGGCGCAGGTTTTCGTAGGTAATCTGCTTGGAGCGGCTCATCAGCGCAAAATTGAACTGCACCGGGTCCATGTGCCAGAAGCGGCCGACGTTCTCGAAAAAACCGAGGCTGACACTGGCCGAATGCTGGATTCGCGCCGCCTCCTCGCGCCGCGCCGTCTCGTAGGCGCCCAGCGCCACCTTGATGTGGCCGGGGTTGGCCATCACCGCCTTATGCAGGGCGATGGCATCCTCGAGCGCGAGCTTGGTGCCCGAACCGATGGAAAAATGCGCCGTGTGCGCGGCATCACCGAGCAACACCACGTTCTCACAATGCCACGTAGCGCACTTGATGGTGGGGAAATTGCGCCAGAACGAGCGGTTGGTCAGCACCTTGTTCTGCTTGCCGTCGGGGCCGCGCAATTCCGCGGCGAATATTTTTTCAATATAGGCGGCGGTGGCTTTTTCGTCATCTATAGCGAGGCCCGAATTCTTGAACGCCGCATCGGTGGTCTCCACCACCAGCGTGCATTCGCCCTCGGTGAACTGGTAGGCATGCAGGTTCCAGATGCCGTCCTTGTTTTCCTGGAAGCTGTAGGTGAAGCCGGGCAGGTTCATGTTGGCGCCCAGCCAGACAAATTTGTTGGGTCGCAGGTCGACGTCGGGCTTGAAGTGCTCCTTCAGCGATTCGCGCACCGCGCTGCCGATGCCATCGGCGGCGACGATCAGGTCGGCGCCCCGGTGTGCCGCCAGCCCCTTGTCCTCGGCCTGGTAGGTGACATTGACGCCCAGTGCTGCGGCACGCCGCTGCAGGATTTGCAGCAGGGCGAGGCGTTTTATCCCGGAAAAACCATGGCCAGAGGACTTGTGCACCGTGCCCTTGTAGTGCGTATAGATGTCATCCCAATACGCAAAATTGACGGCGATATCGTGATAAGAGGGCTCGTCGGCAAGGCGCAGGTTATTGAGCGTTTCGTCCGACAGGACGATGCCAAAACCGAAGGTGTCGTCGGCACGGTTGCGCTCGACCACGTTCACCTCGGCCTTGGGCATGCTCTTTTTGGCCAGGATGGCGGAGTACAGGCCGGCCGGCCCTCCACCAATGACGTCAATTCTCATCGATTCACTCCAAGGTGGGGCGCAAAGTGTCACGGCACCCGCAGAACATTCTACACAGCCGGGCATGCCCGCCCCGGCACGACTGCGGCAGAAGCCGGCGCACATTGACAGGTGACCTCGCCAGCCATATATTTGAGGCCTAAAGTATCATGTTTCCGCAATAAACATCACCCCGCGTCAGCAGCCTTGAGTACAAGACGCCGCCGGCTGGATCCGCATCAATGTTTGTGATGGCGCTAGTGCGGGTCGGGCCTTTGGTTTATTCTCGACCAAGCCGTCCGGTCACCGCCATGCCGTTTCACCTTTAGGGAGAAATTTTGATGAAAAAGCACTCATTTTCCACCACGATCGCCACCGCGGTGGTCGCCTCGGCACTCGCCGCTTCACTGTCCGCGCAAGCCGCCGACAAGGTCAAGGTCGGTTTCATCAGCACCCTGTCCGGTCCCAGCGGCGCGATCGGCACGGATATCCGCGACGCCTTCATGCTGGCCGTCAAGCTCAATGGCAACAAACTGGGCGGGCTGCCGGCAGAGGTGATCATCGGGGACGACCAGTTCAAGCCCGAGGTGGGCAAGCAACTGGCCGAAAAGAACATCAAGCTCGACAAGGTCGATTTTCTCACCGGCATCGTGTTCTCCAACATCATGCTGGCGGCCGTGCCCGAGGCGTTTTCGACCAAGACCTACTACATCAGCCCGAACGCGGCCCCCTCGCCGCTGGCAGGCGCGCAGTGCAATCCCTACTTTTTCGCCGCATCCTGGCCCAATGACGCCTATCACGAGGCGGCCGGGCAGCACGCCACCACCAAGGGCTACAAAAATGTTTACATGATTGCGCCCAACTACCAGGCCGGCAAGGACTCGCTCGCCGGCTTCAAGCGCTTTTACAAGGGCAAGGTCGCCGACGAGGTGTACACCAAACTGGGCCAGATCGACTATTCGGCCGAACTGGCGCAGGTGCGCGCGGCCAAACCGGACGCCTTGTACATCTTTTTACCCGGTGGCATGGGCATCAACTTCATCAAGCAGTTCGTCGGTGCAGGCCTCTCGAAGGACATCCAGCTCATCACACCGGGCTTTGGTTCGGACCAGGATGTCATCCGACCGGTGGGCGAGCCGATGCTGGGCCTGTTTGACACGGCGCACTGGGCGCTCGATTTTGACAATGCCGCGAACAAGAAATTCGTCGCCGAATTCGAGAAGGAATACAAACGCCTGCCCAGCGTCTACGCCGCACAGGGCTACGATACGGCGATGCTGATCGATTCGGCGGTGCGCGGGGTCAAGGGCAAGATCGAGGACAAGGAGGCGCTGGGCAAGGCGATCAAGGCGGCCAAGTTCGATTCGGTGCGCGGCGCGTTCAAGTTCAACACCAACCACTACCCGGTACAGAACTACGTGCTGCGCGTGGTCGGCCGCGACAACCAGGGCCGCATCGTCAACAAAACCATAGGCACGGTGTTCAAGGACCGCGGCGACGCCTACGTCCAAGACTGCAAGATGAAATGACACCGGCTGCCACTGCCACCATGCAGGCGAAGGGGCGGGGCAGTTGCTCGCCCCTTGTTGTTTCTAGGCGGGGCGCGGCGTTGCAGCCGCGGCTTCTTCGGCGATTTTCCGGCGCAGCAACCTGATGCCCTGGATCTGGCCGGCGTCGCCGTTGACATCGATGCGCGGGGCCGCAGGGTCGATATCGATCCAACGCTGCTGCGTTTCAAACACCTCCCAATCCTGGCGGAACGCCAGATCGATCTGCTGGAACAGCATTTCGGTCACCTGCGGCTGCTCGAGCAGGAAGTTGTGCGCCTGTGCCCAGAAATAATGGCAGCTTTTTCCAGTTTCGGGCGTGATTGCGTTCAGGTTGCGCATCTCGATGCCGCCAGAAAGCTCGCCCTCTGCGGAAAACGCGCCGGTTTTCTTCTCCGCTGCGCCTTTCCCGGTGTCCAGCGCACCCACGTCCAGGCGGACAAAGCACGGCGGCGTGAAATTGATGAACTGCCAGCGATCGACGTTGCCCTTGAAGCCGCCCGCCTTGACGTATGTGGGCGGCGCCGGTGCGTCGATGATCCAGCGCGCGACCGTCACGTCATTGTCGGTGCGCAGCGTCTTGACCTCGGCCTTTTCGGCCGTCGCATAGTTGCCAATGGTCGACTTGTGCACGAAAGAAAGATGCGTGAGGTCGAGCAGGTTTTCGATGACCAGTTCGTAACCGCCCTTGACGTGGTAGACCGCGCCCTTGGCGCGCCACCCCGGGTCGTCCATCCAGTGAAAGTCGGTGATTTTCGACTCGTCGGCGAGCGCCGGATCGCCCATCCACACCCAGATCCAGCGATGGCGTTCGGCCACAGGATAACTTCTGACGCGCGCCGCTTGCGGAACCACGTCCTGTCCCGGAACACGCACGCACTTGCCGCTGCCCTCGTAAGTGAAGCCGTGGTAGTAGCATTCAAGGCAATCGTTGACCACGGTTCCCTTGTGCAGCGGGTAATGCCGGTGGCAGCAACGGTCTTCGAGCGCCACAACCCCGCCGTCACGCTTGCGGTAGAGAACCAGTGGTTCGTTGAGAATCATCCGTCCGAAAGGCTTGTCCGCGGTGACTTCGTGGTCCCAGGCCGCGACATACCAGGCATTGCGCAGAAACATCGTCGTCTCCAGTCTGGCCGATGCGCCGGAAACGCCCGGCAAACGGCCGCTGACAGTCTATCATCGCCCCAACCATGTCCGGCATCCTGATCCTCGAGCAATCACTCAACGGCCTGCAGTTCGGGCTGATGCTGTTCCTGCTCGCCGCCGGGCTGACGCTGGTGTTCGGCATCATGGACATGATCAACCTCGCGCACGGCTCGATTTACATGGTCGGCGCATTTCTGGCCGCCACGCTGGTGCAGGCCACCGGGTCCTTCACCGCCGGCGTGCTGCTCGCCATACCCGCCACGGCGCTCGTCGGCATGCTGCTCGAGGTGGCGATACTGCGCAGCCTCTACACCCGCGACCACCTGTCGCAGGTGCTCGCCACCTTTGCCCTGATCCTGATCAGCAACGAAGTGGTGCGCATAATCTGGGGTTCGGACATTGCGCTTGGCACGCCGCAGGCGCTGTCCGGGCCGGTGGAACTGATCCCCGGGCTGTTCTACCCCTCCTACCGCCTGCTCATCATCGGCGTCGGGCTCGCCGTGGCGCTGCTGCTTTACTTTATTGTCGCGAAGACCAAGGTCGGCATGCTGGTGCGCGCCGGGGCCTCCAACCGCGAGATGGCCACCGCAATGGGCGTCAACATCAAGCTGCTGTTCACGCTGGTGTTCGGCTTTGGCGCGGGGCTGTGCGCGGTGGCCGGCGCCATGCTGGGGCCGATCTTCGCGGTGCAGGTGGGTATGGGCGACAACATCCTCATCCTCGCCTTTGTGGTGATCGTGATCGGCGGCATCGGCTCGATACGCGGTGCGCTGATCGGCTCGGTCCTGGTCGGATTCGTCGATACCTTCGGCCGCGCCTTCATGCCGCACCTGCTGCGCGAATTCCTGCCGCCGCAATTCGCCAGCGCCATCGGTCCGGCGCTCGCCTCCATTTCCATTTACGTGCTGATGGCGGCGGTGCTGTTCTGGAAACCGCAGGGCCTCTTTCCGGCGAGGGGATGATGCCGCGCATAGCCACTATTGTTTTGTTGCTTGCGGCTGCGGCATTTCCGCTGGTGATGCAGTCGCTCGACCAGGCTTATTACATCAGCTTTGCCAGCCGGGTGATGATTTACGCCATGGCGGCGACCAGCCTCAACCTGATACTGGGTTATGGCGGCATGATTTCCTTCGGCCATGCGGCCTTTGTCGGTGCCGGCACCTACACCGCCGGCGTGATGATCGTCGAGGGCGTGCCCAGCGCCCTCATCGGCTGGCCGCTCGCCATGCTGCTCTCGGGCGTGCTGGCCCTCGCCATCGGCGCAGTGTCGCTGCGCACGCGCGGCGTCTATTTCATCATGATCACCCTTGCCTTTGCGCAAATGATTTATTACCTCACCGTGTCGATGAAGGCCTACGGCGGTGACGAGGGGCTCAACCTGCCCGGCCGCTCGACCCTGCCCTTTGCCGACCTCAAGGACGACACCAGCTTTTATTACGCCGTGCTGCTGCTCCTTGCCCTGTCGCTGCTGCTGCTGCAACGCCTGGTTGACTCGCGTTTTGGCCGCGTCATTGAGGCGATACGCGAAAACGAGACACGCATGGAAGCGATCGGTTTCCCGACCCGGCGCTACAAGCTCGCCTGCTTTGTCATCGCCGGCGCCTTTGGCGGGCTTGCTGGGGCGCTGCTCGCCAACCACGGCAATTACGTCAATCCGTCCATCCTGCACTGGACGCAGTCGGGCAATCTGATGATCATGGTGATCCTCGGCGGTGTCGGCTACCGTCACGGCGGCCTCATCGGCGCGCTGATCCTGCTCGGCCTGGAGGAGTTCATCGCCAACCACAAGATCGCCTGGATTGCCGACGCCTACCCCAATTACCAGCAACACTCACTGCTTGGCGTGGGCGTGATCCTGCTGATCATCGTGCTCTACGCCCCGCAGGGTATCGCCGGGCTATTCAACCGCAAAGGGGCCGGGCATGGCTGACGCACTGCTCACCGTAAAGGGCCTGGTCAAGCAATTCGGCGGCCTGATTGCAACCGACAACGTCAGCCTCACCATATTGCGCGGCGAAGTGCACGCATTGATAGGGCCCAACGGCGCCGGGAAAACCACGCTGATCGCGCAGTTGTCCGGATCGCTCGCCAGCGATGCCGGCAGCCTGGCGTTCGAAGACCACGACATCACCGCGCTGGCGCAGCACGAGCGGGTGCGCCGCGGCCTCGCCCGCTCCTACCAGATCACCAGCATATTCAGGAAATTCTCCGTCCTCGACAACATCGCCCTTGCGGTGCAGGCGCGCAGCGGTTCGAGCATGTCGTTCTGGCGGCCGCTCTCCGCCGAGACGGCGCTGTTTGGTGAGGCGCGCGACATCGCGGCACGCGTCGGCCTCGCCGGGCGCGAAGCGGCCATCGCCGGCAATCTTGCCCATGGCGAGCAGCGCCAGCTCGAAGTCGGCCTGGCGCTGGCGACACGCCCCAAGCTGCTGCTGCTTGACGAACCGATGGCAGGCATGGGGCCGGAAGAATCGGCGCGCATGATGGAGTTGATAGAAAAAGTGCGCGAAGAGGTCACCGTGCTGTTGGTCGAGCACGACATGGACGCGGTGTTCCGCCTCGCCGACCGCATCTCGGTGCTGGTCAACGGCCGCCTCATCGCCACCGGCGAACCCGAGGCGATACGCAACAATGCCGAGGTCAAAAGAGCCTATCTCGGCGACGATGTCACTACTGCGCGGGCGGCATGAGCGACGCCCTTCTTCAGGTCGAAAACCTCGAAACCGCCTACGGCGCGAGCCAGGTTCTGTTCGGCATCAGCTTTGACATCCGCGCCGGCGAGGTGGCGACCCTGCTCGGGCGCAACGGCATGGGCAAGTCCACCACCGTGCGCTCCCTCATGGGCATGACGCCGGCGCGTGGCGGCAGCATCCGCTTTCGCGGTGAAGCCATAGCAGCGCACAGCTCGGACCGCATTGCGCGCATGGGCGTGGCGCTGGTGCCCGAGGGCCGGCAGATTTTCCCCAATCTCACGGTGCGTGAAAACCTGGTGGCCTTTGCCGGCAACCGCAGCGGCACGAGAGAACCGTGGACGCTGGACAAGGTGTATGCGTTTTTCCCACGCCTGGAAGAGCGCGGCAGCAACATGGGCAACCAGCTCTCCGGCGGCGAGCAGCAAATGCTCGCCATCGGCCGTGCGCTGATGACCAACCCCCACCTGCTGATCCTTGATGAGGCCACCGAGGGCCTGGCGCCGCTGATCCGCGAAGAAATCTGGCAATGCCTGAAGGTGCTCAAGGGCCAGGGGCAGACCATCCTCGTAATCGACAAGTATGTCGAGCGCCTGATCAAGATCGCCGACCGTCACACCATCATCGAGCGCGGCCGCGTCGCCTGGCAGGGCAGCTCCGCCGAACTCGATGCCGACCACGCGCTGTGGCACCGCTATCTTGGCGTGTGAGAAATCACGATCACACCTTTTATCCGTCATTCCGGGGCCGCAAAGCGGAACCCGGAATCCATGGGGTTGACCTTTGCTCAACCCCATGGATTCCCGCATTCGCGGGAATGACGGCGTCAACAGACACGCACTAGAACAATAAAGGAGTCCATCATGAAAATACTGCAACCACCGGGCTGGGCGAAACCGCGCGGCTACGCCAACGGCATTGCCGCCAGGGGAACCCAGGTGTTCATCTCCGGCCAGATTGGCTGGGATGCAGAGTGCAAATTTGTGTCGGACGATTTTGCCGCGCAGGCCAGGCAGGCGCTGGCCAATATCGTCGCCGTGCTGGCCGAGGCCGGGGGCAAGCCCGAACACATTACGCGCATGACCTGGTACGTGGTCGACAAGCGTGAGTACGTCGCTTCGTACAAGGCCATAGGCGAGGCCTATCGCGACATCATCGGCCGTAACTTCCCGGCGATGAGCGCGGTGCAGGTGGTGGCGCTGGTCGAAGACCGCGCCAAGGTCGAGATCGAGGCGACGGCGGTGGTGCCGGACTGAGCAGCCTGGAACATACAATAGGCTGGAAAACCGCGCCAGATAAGGATCTCCGGCTATTGTCCAGATAAAAAATAAATGTCATTGCGAGCGTAGCGAAGCAATCTTGCCGCTGTCGCGACGCCCTTGCAGTTCCACGAGATTGCTTCGTCGCCTTGCTCCTCGCAATGACTGGTGATATTGGACTACAACCAGGGCTTGGCCCAACCCAATCCTTCCGAAGTCTTGCCGCGTGGACGGTACTCGCACCCCACCCAACCGTCATAGCCCAGTTCGTCCATCAGACGGAACAGATAGGGGTAGTTGATTTCGCCGATATCCGGCTCCTGGCGCTCGGGCACGCCGGCGATCTGCATGTGGCCGATGCCGGCAAAGTACTTTTTCATTTTCATCGCCAGGTCGCCCTCGACGATCTGGCAGTGGTACAAATCGAACTGCACCTTGAGGTTTGATGCACCGACTTCGGCGCAGATCGCGTGCGCCTCATCCTGGCGGTTGAGGAAAAATCCGGGAATGTCGCGGGTGTTGATCGGTTCGATCACCACGGTGATGCCCAGCGACGCCGCTTCCTTGGCGGCATGGGCGAGGTTCTTCAGGTAAGCCTCGCGATGGCGCGCCCTGTCATGTTCGGGCTTGATCAAGCCGGCCATTACATGCAGGCGCTTGTTGCCGAGCACGCCCGCATATTCGAGTGCCGTAGCTATGCTTTTTTTGAACTCGTCCTCGCGCCCCGGGAGGGAGGCGATGCCGCGCTCACCGCCGGCCCAACTCCCGGGCGGGCCGTTGAACAAGGCCAGGGTGAGGCCGTTGGCGTCAAGGCGTTGCTTGATCTGCGCCGCGGGTACCTCGTAGGGAAAAAGAAATTCAACCCCCTTGAAACCGTCCCTGGCCGCGGCGTCAAAGCGGTCGAGAAAGGCATGCTCCTGGTACATCATCGAGGTATTGGCGGCGAGTTTTGGCATGGGGTTTCTTCCAGTTATTTTTCAGACTATTGAAATTTTTACGTCGTCATTCCCGCGAAAGCGGGAATCCAGTGTCGTTGGCTCCAACTGCAGAAGTCACTGGATCCCCGCTTTCGCGGCGATGACGAATTCTTTCAGTTCCGTACCACTTGCGGGCATTCAGCCCGCCGGATGCCGATGCTTGATGTCGGTCACCTGCGCCGGCGTGAGGCAGCGCACTTTGCGCCCCTGCAGCAGCAGATACAGTTTGGCCGTGGCTTCGAGTTCCTCGACTGCATCGGCTGCAGCCGACAGGCTGGAACCGGCCACCACCGGGCCGTGGTTGGCGAGCAGCATGGCGTGGTGCTTGCCGGCAAAGCCGCGCACCGCGTCGGCAAGCTTCATGTCGCCCGGGGCGAAGTAAGGCACCAGCGGCAGGCTGCCGATGCGCATGACGTAATAGGCGGTGATGGGCGGCAGCACGTCGGCCGGGTCCACTTCCTCGAGCACCGATACCGCGACCGAGTGGGTCGAATGCAGGTGGATGACCGCCTGGTTTTTGGCCCGTTCCTGGTACATCGCCAGGTGCAGGAAGTTTTCCTTCGATGGTGCATCGCCGGAAATGAGTTTGCCGGTCCAGTCGAGCTTGGACAGGCGCGCCGGATCAAGTGAACCCAGATTGGAGCCGGTCGGTGTGAGCAGCCAGCCGTC
>CAMAWC010000092.1 GCA_945861875.1 Bordetella parapertussis | reverse complement strand
GCGTTGCTCGATTTCTTCCAGTCGGCCGTTAAGAAAGTGTAATTCGCCGCGGTCGGTAATGCGGCCGCTGGCGAGCAGCCCGCCGATCATTACCCGTGCCGCTTCAAGCTCGTTGAGGTCTTCGAGGATGAATATTTCCATCGTCGTCGCCCATGCCGGAACGTCCTTGGCGGTGGTGTGTTGTTGCAGCGCGGCGGCATATTTTCGCGCCAGGGCGATGTCCTTGAGCCGGTGTTTGGCGAGAAAGGCGGCGTGGGCCAGCCAGGGCCAGCGGCGATTCGGATCAAGCAAATACTGGACATAAATGAAGTCCAGCATTCTGCGCTGCTTGGCCTCGTCTTGCACTTCGGCGTATAGGCGGCTTGCGGCGAGCAGCGGGTATTGCCCCCCCGGGTCCAGCTCAAGGATAAGCGCGAGCCAGGCCTGCACCCTGGCGTAATCGAGCTTTTGGTAGGAAACACGGCTGCCGGATTGGTAGTCGAAGGCCTGCAATTCCAGCATGAGTATTTTTGCTGCAGCGACGGTTTCGCCAAGGCTGACCAGCCGCACCATCATCGCCGGGGGCGGCGGTGACAATGTTTCTGCGGCCGCTTTGGGCGGCGCCAGGGATGCGTGCCAGAGCAATTGCAGCGCAAGCCCAGCCGTCAACAGCACGAGGATGGACGCGGGAACGTGCGATAGCGGGCGCTCGGTCATGGATCAAAAATTCTTGCGATACAGGTCAAACAGTGCCGCCCCGCAAAGCAGGGCGCTGTACAAAACCGTATCAAGCAGGGCAATCGCCATGGTCGAGGCGTCCGGCGCGGCATAGAGCAGCCACTCGGTGCGGGTGATGCGGTCAAGATGGGGCAGCAGCAGGGCGACGCCGTCGATGGCCAGGCGCATGACATCGTTAGCCCAGTTGCTGACCGGGTCAAGCGGTGCGGCGGCGATAATTTGTATGGTCCCGATGCTGCGACACAACACGTAAAACCCGGCCGTTGCAGCAAGGGCCGACGTCACCTGGTTGAGCGACAGTACGCAGAACAGGCTGAGAGCCGTCATGATGACCAATTCGCAGGCGAGGGACGCCGTCCACGCCCCGACCTGCAACCACGGGGCAAACAGCACGAGCGGCAGGCCGAAGAGCAGGGCCAGCACGATGGCGACGGTGACAAAACCGGCAAGCTTGCCGAAAAAATAACTGGCGCGCGGCAGGGGCAGTGCGAGAATCAGTTCAAGGCCCTTGTCATTGGCCTCGCGTACCATGCTGGTCACGACAAAAGAGACGATGATGAACACTGCCGCGAGGCGCAGCATGGCGGCAAGGATGGCCGACTGGATTGCGCCCGATTCGGCCATGGTTACCGACTGCAGGAAGCCGGCGACAACCAGGCTGGCTGCAAGGGTGGCGGCAACCAGCCACAACAGGCGGTTGCGCAGTGCTTCGACGATGGTATAGCGCGCGATTATGCGAATAGCGTGCGAACGCATGGGCTATGGTTCTACGTGGATTTGGAGTGAAGTCATTTAGAGCCCGGAATGGACGGTACCGATCGTGGCACAAATAATGCCTGTCAAAGCAAGGTAAGAGTAAATCGCACGACCCTCCGAGGCAAGTGTCCGATTGTGAATCCATGCAAATAAGCAAAATCTTCCTGTCGTCGCAATCGCTCACGCAGCGCAGCTGGCGGGTTTTTTTCATCGTCATGCTGGCGCTTTTTCACCTTGCGGCGGTGCTGGGGCCGGAGGCTTACCTCGCGCGTGTGCTGATGCTGGCGCATTTTGGCCTGTTCATCATGTGGCAGCCGTTCATGCGCGGCGACCAGCGCCTGTCGGTGGGGCAGACCCTGGGCATCTTCCTGGTCGCGATCATGGTGCTGCTCACCTTCAACTGGTGGTTGCTGGCACTTTGGGCGAGCGTCCTCGCCGGTATCGTCGGCGGCAAGGTCTTCCTTTTCCAGGCGCCTTGGTTGCGCCGGTTTTATTTTGTCGTGCTGCTTTACTTCGTTTCAATGCTGCTGGTCTGGATTGTGCCCAACAGCTTCATGGAGATCAGCCTTCCGGCGGAGATCGTTCTGTTTGCGCGCTATGGCCTGCCGCTGTTGTTTATTCCCATGGCGCTGTTTCCGGTGGAAAAAGACAGTGCGGAAACGCCGCAGATTGTCGACTTCCTCTATGCAACGCTGTTGTTCCTGTTGCTGGTGGTGCTGGTGCTCGGCAGCCTTGCCTTCATGAGCGTGGCGCGATTGCAGTATGTGCTGGCGCTTGCCTACACCCTGATCATCATCGCCGGGGTGCTGCTGGCTTTTTCCCTGTCCTGGAATCCGCGCGGCGGTTTCGGTGGCTTGTCGATGTTTTTTTCGCGCTACGTCCTTTCCATTGGCTTGCCGTTTGAGCAATGGCTTTATTTTCTTGCCGAGCTGTCGCAATGCGAGGGACGCGCCGAACAGTTCCTGAAGCAGGCTTGCATTGGTTTGCAAAAACTGCCATGGGTAACCGGTGGGAAATGGCGCGCTGGCGAGGATTTCGGGGAATTCGGCGAGGCCACGCAACATTCGGCCGAGTATGCCAACGAGCAGTTTTATGTGCTGGTCTACAGCCGCCATGCCCTGAGCCCGTCGCTGCTCTGGCACTTTCACCTGCTCGGCCAGTTGCTCGGGGAGTTTTACATCGCCAAGCTGCGGGAAATGAAATTGCAGCAGCAGACCTACGTGCAGGCGGTCCACGAGACCGGCGCGCGCATGACGCATGACGTGAAGAACCTGCTGCAGTCGCTCAACGTCCTGACCTCGGCCGCCGAGAGTAGCGCAAACCACGATCCGGGCGAGTTGCAGGCATTGATGCGCCGCCAGTTGCCGGCGATTTCACAGCGCCTGCAGGCGAGCATAGACAAGCTGCGCCGCCCCGAGGCCGAAAGCGGCCGCTTTATCCGTGCCGATACCTGGTGGGAGGGCCTAAAACGCAACTACAGCAGCCAGCAGAAGATCCAGTTTGAAGCCGGCGGCATGGCGGAAACCGTCTTGCTGCCCAAGGAATTGTTCGACAGTGTCGCGGATAACCTTATTCAAAATGCCATGCGCAAAAAAGGCACGGACAAGGGTGTGCAGATTATCGTCCGGTTCGATTGTGTTGATGAGATAGAGCTGTCGGTGTCCGATACAGGCGGCATGGTCGCCCCGGAAGTGTTGCGCGGACTATTGCGCGGCCCGGTTCCATCGGCGTTCGGTTATGGCATCGGCTTGTACCAGGCGGCTCGCCATGCCGAAACCTCGGGTTTTGCCCTGCAACTGGCCGACAACGAAGAAGGCTATGTGCGCTTTGTCCTGCGGGGGGGTATCCGCCGGAGCCAGGATTAGCCGACTCGTGCGGGCGACCCGGCGTCCGTTTTGAAGGTCAGCCAGAGCGCCGCACTGTTGATGGCCAGCAGAAATAACTCCAGCAACAACAGCGGCACGTAAATGCCGCGCCGGGCTTTGTCACCGAAGACAAAGTAGTAGCCGTCAAAGGACGGCAGGGTGTTCCGCTGCAGCGAAGTATAGGTTTCGAAGGGTACGAAACTGAGCAGCAAGAAGAGGTTCGCGGCGGCGAAGGCCAGCACGCCGTGCCGGGCCTGCATTCGCAGCGGCCCGAGACCGCCTGAGCGCAGGAACAGCCATCCGGCGGCGGCGTTGATGAGTACCCACATGATCTCCAGGTAGAGCAGGTTGGAAGTGACCTGCTTGTTGTACTGGCGGTCGAGGATGAAATAAAACGCGTCAAAACTGGTCCCGCCGCGGGTGATGGAAATGGCGTCATAGGGCAGGAAAGCCAGCATCAGTGTGATGTTGGCGGCGGCGACTGCGGCGAGGATGGTCTGGTGGCGGTTCATCGGGCGTGTCAGTACTCTTGGTTGTGTCGCCGGGGCCGCCTACGGCAGGCGGCCGGCGCTGATCATGCGGGTGACCAGGGTGGTGGGTGATATCGCGACGACAATGTCGTCGAATTCACAAAACGCCGATCCGGCGGCGCTGTCGCTGCAACCGGAGCCCCCCGGGGTGGCGTTGCGGTTGTAATAGGCGTAACTCAAATAGGTGTAGCCGCTGGCCGGCGAGAGCGTGGTGGTGCCGGTGGCATTGGCGGCTTCGTCGGCGTTCTGGTCTGGAACGCCGTCGCTGTTGCCGTCGTTGGGCGCGGCTGCGCGAATTCCGTTGGTCTGAAATGCGCCGTAACCATTCTTACCATGTGAAATGATGATGGCCGGAATGCCGCTCCCGACCGGGCTGACGGCATGGGTTGTGTCGTTGCGCGTGAATACCGCGATGTCGCCAAGGCTGCACAGGGCAAAAGAGGAAAGCGCCGGCGTGGGCGTCGGAACGCAGCCCGGGGACTGGGCTGCCGGACTTACCAGGGCGGCATTGGCCGGCGTGACCGTTGTGGACGACGCGTAGGTCACGTTACTGATCGCATCGGAAAACACAGTGGAGATGCGATAGCTAAAGCGCCGTCCCCACGCGTCGGTTTCAGGAACGCTCAGCGCACCCCAGGGGACGACGCCTAGCGAGGTCGTACAACGGCTGTTGGTACTGTCCCATTGCTCGCTGCCCGCCCCCGTCGCGCCCGATGCGAGAGCGCCATTGGCCGGGCAGGGCAGCCGTCCGTTGGTTTGCGCGTAACCGATTATCGCTTCGCGGATCAATTCCATGCTGCGCCGGGTATCGGCGGTATTTCGCACCTCCAGCTGGGTGGAAATGGGCATCAGCGCGCCGGCGAGCAGCAGGCCGATGATGACCAGCGCCACGGCCATTTCTGCAAGCGAAAAACCCTTGTGCCGTTTGGCGTTCACGGATGTTTCACGGCGCGACGACGATGACGCGGTCATTGGTGGACGTTGCGTTGCCCGAACTGTGGGCAAAGATATAGTCGGCGGGCGTGGTGTTTTCGGCCTCAAAGTAATTGCCCGGGCTGGACGAGGGCCGGCTGGTGCCGTTCAGCGAGCGGCCACCGAGGACCAGGATTGCCCGCTTGTCGGTGGTCTGGGCGTAACTGGTGGGCAGGCTGTTCACCGTCAGGCAGGAGGGTGTTGCGGGCAGCGGCGTGCAACTGCCGCTACCGCCGGGCAGGTATCCCGGTGACACGGCGTAATAGAGCTGCCGGTACCACTCGTTGGAAATGAACCAGCCGGCGTTTGCATCGTTGCTATTGGTGAGCGCGCTAATGGTCACGCCGGGAATGGTCACGCGCATCGCCCGTGCCGACGAAGAGGTGCTGCTGCGCGTATGCGTGCCGGCAAAGCTGATGGTGCCCACGCCGGTGGCTGCGAGGGAGTTGGTCTGGGAGGTGGACGTCATCACGCGTGTTGTAAATCCACTGGCGTTGGTTACCGTGACGGGCGTGCTGGCAAAATCAGGCAAGTCGACAAAGCTCAGGCCGGCGTTGGGAATGGGTCCGTCCACCCGGAAGCTTGGGTTGTACATGCACCAGGTCCAGCCCCCGGTAAACGGACAGGCATTGGTCCACGACGGATTGATGTTGAAGCTGCAGCGTAAATATTCGATCGCTGCGGTGGTAAAGGTGCTGCACGATACGCCGCTGATCGAAGCGGCAGTGCCGCCGGTCAGGGTGATCGTGGCGCCAGCTGCGTTCCACGATGCCGTCGCATTGGTCACCGGCAGCAGCCCGCCGGTGGTCGCCGTGGTGCCGCCAAGAAAGGCGCTTTGCGCGCGCGTCGTTCCCGCGCCGCTGCTGCCGGGATTGCCCGGGCTCCCGGTGGGGCTACCGGACGTGGCGAACAAGGAGGGAAAAGGAAAGCGGTTCCACTGTGTGTAATAACTGGTCAGATAGGGCTTGATGTCGCGTTCTATGCGTGCGGCGACGGCCGGTTCGACCACGGAAAACAAGTCGACATGGGTGATGGGCAGCAGGCGGTCGTTAAAACTGTCCGGAAAAGTGGCCGGGCTTTGCGGTGTGTCGGTGTAGTTCCCTGTCACGCCGGCGTTGCGCCCCTCGAGGTAATTGGCGACATTGTTCAACGCCACGCTATCGGTGGGCGCGCGCGCCTGCCCGCTGACTGTGGTGCCGGGAGCCAGCAGGATGGCGATGACGTTGCTGAGAGTGGGCGTCGTTGTGCTGGTCTGGTCGCTGTAAAGGGTAAGCTGGCCCTGGACGTCGCTGTTTACCACTGTTACGCCGCTGACGTTGCGAAAGTTGGCCGAAAGCGCGTACCACAGAATTTCACCGCTGGCGTCGCGGAAGTCTTGTGACTTGATGGTCTTCCAAGGCAGGCGGCCAACCTGGCTGGTGCATGCGTTGCCGGTCAAATCGGCGAGCCCGTCGTTGTCCGTGTCCGGGCATGGCAGGGATCCGGGCTGGTCGGTAGAGCCGGTTGTCCAGGCTTGTGACGCGGACCAGGCGATAAGCGCCGCCTTGGCCTCCTGCATGGCGTCCAGGTTGCGCTTGTCGCGTCCGACCTTTACTTCGGAGGTGATGCGCGTAATGGCGTCGCTGATGGCGTAGGCGCTGACCAGGGTTACCAGCACCACGATGGCCAGCAAGGCCATGCCGCGCTGGTGCCGGAGCGCTGATGGGAAGTGTATCCGGGACAGGCGTATCGGGTGGGGGCGTACCGGTCGCCGGCAAATTCGGCCCATGTCAGCGCTGACTGGCCGGCACCCGCACCTGGCCTTCGCCCACGACATCGCGCTTGTCGCCGCGCACCTTGTCATAGGTCTCGCCGACTTTCAGTGGCACCGGCGGCTGGTCCTCGCCGTTGGGCACCAGGACACGGGCCGGATCGCGGTTGCGCGTTAGGTCGTGTTGCGGCTTGCCGTTGATCCAGGATGTGCTTTTGCCGCTGGAACGCGAAATCTGGCCGTTCGCCGTAACAAAATTATCGACTGAAATGAGCACATCCTGGGCGTCGGCTTGGCGGCGTTTGTCCAGGTCCGTCCGCTGCGCCGGGGTAAGGAACAGGCGGCCCAGGCTGCCCGCCGCGTCGCTTGTGTCGCTTGTGTCGGCCGCGTACGCCGGCATCGCGCCGGCGGCCAATGCGAGGGCCAGTGTCACCAGGGCGGCTTTGCGGCAAGTATTCATTTGGCGCGTTTTTCCCGGATGGTGATCATATCCAGCTGGCAGTCCGCCTTTAACCTGGGCGCCATGCCGCGGCCACCCGGCGGCGTCTCCCGCTCGGTGCGCTCTATCACGCACTTGCGCGCCGATACGTAGGCCTTGCCGGCGTTTTGCAGGTCGGCAAGGAAATTGAGCAGGTCATTTTCATGCAGCAGCGGTATGTCCACTTTGAGCCGGCTCGCCATGAACTCCACGTTGCCGGCCGGCATGACGCCGGGATAATCGAGCACTTTCTGCGCTTCAAGGTCATAGTTTACCTTGAAAAGTTTGCGCTGCTGGCGGATCTGGGCGATGGATTCGACCCAGTCCAGGCGTTTTTCCTCGCCGATGATGCCCCACTCAACCAGCCGCTGGAATTGCGCAAGGTTTTCGCGGATCTCCCGTTCCTCGTCGGTTGCCTTGGCGACACGGTCCTGCGCCGCCAGCTTGGCCGTGCGCACGGTAAGCTGCTCTTTTTCCGCGCGCTCTATGGCGTTTTCCACGCTGGCAAGGGCGGCTGCCCCGGCGGCGATCAGGACCAGGCATAAGGCGATGGGAACGCGCAGGCGCTTGAAATCGTCGCGGCCGATGCTCATGAGCCTATCCTCCTGCTCACCGTGACGGTGAATTTCGGCGCTTCAGCGCTACGCTCTTCACCGGCGCCGCCGCGCAAGGCGCTGCCCGAATCGATATCAAAAGGCATGCGTGTTGATACGACCTCCCACCCGGGACGTTTTTTCAGCGCGTCGATGAATTCGCTGACCAGCCTCGCCACGGTTCGGTAATCACCGGCCTGCTGGATTGCCACGCGGGCGTTGATTTCGGCGACCTGGAACCGTGTGTCTGCGGTGACCGGCGCCGCCGAGGGCACCGGACCGTCCTGCCCGGGTGTCGTCGCGCGCGTGAATTTGGGCGCGGCACCGGTGGGTGTTGCGCTGACCTCCCAGCTGATGCGGTCTATTTCGATTTGCGGAGAACCGGCCAACGCTGCGCTCAGGTCGAACAGCAGGGGCTGGGGGGACACCGTCTGCTGCACCAGCACCTTGTAGCTCTTTACCCCGGACTTGAGGTTTTCGGTGTTGGTCGGGGTTTTGGGAAAGGATTGTGTCAGGCGTGCGTACTCCCGCGTCGCATTGGCTTCCTGGCCCTTGTCCATTTCGGTCAATTGCTCGATGCCATGGACTTCGATCAGTTTCACGCCGGCGAGCAGGAGGCAGAACGCAAATACCGCCGCCCCCCCGGCAATCAGGCCGAGGCGGGCCTGCCACAGCCGGTAAAAACGGCGCATCGGCTCGGCTACATATTGCTCGGCAGGTTGGTTCTCGGCCAGCAGGTGCAGGAACAGCGCTTCGCTCTTTAGTTCGGGCGGGTAGGCCTTGAGCTTTATTTGAGTTGCCAGCTCGCCGGTGTCATGCACATGGAAGCGCAGCCGTGCGCTGCTGACGCAGGCGTCGACGTAAAGCGCTTTGTCGCCCTTGGGCGCGAGCACGATCACGTCGAGCACGCCGGCGTCCCGCGACAGCAGTTTCAGGCTGGTGAGGTATTGCTGGATGCGGCCCGATTCCGCAACGACATTCTGTGCGGCCCTGGCCGGGTCGCTGTTGTCAAAGCGGCCAAGGCGGGAAAAACGCATGCGCCCGTCGTCGATGTAGGTCTGGCGCAACCCGCCGCTTTGCTGGCTGACCATCAGGCATCGCGGCGCCTTGATGCCGGTGCGTGCCACCAGCTGCGGCGTGACAAAGGGCACCGAATACACCCCGACGAGTCGTACTTCGTGGGAGCGCAGTGACGCCAGCCAGGGCTGAAACTGCTGGGTGTTGGTGAAGGAACTGAAAAGGATGCGTTCATCGCGCCGCGCCCCGGTTTCGGTGCCCAGCGTTGCGGTCAGCGCGAGCGAGGTGTCGCGATAGCGCTGCGATAGCTTGCGCCCCAGCAGCAAGGCCCTGTCCTTGCCGCCGACCTTGGGCAGGACTTCCTGGAAAAAGTCCTCCTCCACCACGTCGGCAAGCAGGTAGAACAGGCTGTCGCGGTGCGCGGCGGCGTATTCGGAAAACGCCGCGACGCCGGCCTCGTCGTTCTCGAGTTTGAGTTCCGCGGTCAGTTCACCGCTTTTCCAGAGAAAAGCGGTGACACTGCCGGCGGAGAAATAGAGAAGGCGTTTCTTGATCACGTCAAATCAGCGCGGAAGCGGTTTTGCGGCGGGCAGGGCACGGGACGCGCCGCGCGCCCTCCGCCCCGGGGGATTTGCGCAAGATTGCGGGGATTCGCATTCGGCTGTCATCCGTCAGTCAATCTATATCTTGAGCTTGCCAATGGTGTCGTAGATCGGGCCGAGGACCGACAGCATGACCCAGCCGAGTATCGCCCCCAGCACGATGGTCAGCGCCGGTTCGATCATGGCCTGGATCTTGTCTATCGACTCCTTGACCTCGCGGTTGTAAAAATAGGAAACGTTGAGCAGCGCCTTGTCCAGCGCCCCGGTTGTCTCGCCGATGCGCAGCATGCGTATCACCAGCGGCGGGAACAGGCCGACGTCCTGGAATGCCGCGGTGACGTTCTTGCCGTCGGCGATCTGCTGCCCGACGATGCGCAGGCCGTCGCGGATGACCACGTTGCCGGCAGTTTCCTCGGAGCTGTGGATGGCGTCGAGGATGGTGATGCCGGAGGCGTACATCAGTGAAAAAATGCTGGCAAAGCGCGACAGGATGATCTTGCGCAGGATCGGCCCGATCAGCGGAAGGTCAAGCTTGATCTGGTCGACCTTGTAGCGGACATTCGGGCGCGTGGCGACGAGAAACTTGACCAGCGCGACCAGCGCTACGGGCAGGCTGAGCACCAGCCACCAGTAGCCGATGAGGAAATTCGAAACCATGATCAGCAGCACGGTGTGGAACGGCAGCTTCTGCCCCATGTTCTTGATGAAGCCGACCATCTGCGGCACCAGGTAAATCATCAGGAACATGGTGACCACCAGCACGATGCTGCCGACGAATGCCGGGTAGAGCGCGAGTTTCTTGGTCTGCGCGGCGAGCTCGTCCTCCCATTTGAGGGTCTCGGACAGGCTTTTCAGCACGTCGGCCATCCGTCCGGTGCTTTCCCCGGCGCGAATCAGCGCCGCGAACACCGGGTCGAAGACGTCCGGATAAATCGCCAGCGACTGGGAGAGGTTCTGGCCGCCCTGTATGCTTTCGATGACACCGGACATGACCTCCTTGAAGCGCGGGTTTTCCGTGCTGTCGCGCAGGTCGGTGAGGCCCTCGATCAGCGGCACGCCGGCCGAGGTGAGCTGTTCCAGGTGAAAGCAGAAATTGATCAGGTCACTGCGCTTGATCGCCGAAGCCGAGAAAAGCGAGGTCCTGCCTTTCCGCGAGGGCGCCCCGGCGATGAGGTCGAGCCCCATGCGCTTGAGGCGCAATTCCAGGTCGATGACGTTGACCGCGTCGAGCTGGCCCATGATGGACTTGCCGCGTGTGTCGATCGCCTTGTAGTTGAACTGCGCCATGGTGTTTGGTCTGCGGAAACGGGAGCGCGCCCCGGTCCTTACATGCGATCGGTCAGGTCGACGACGCGCATCAGTTCGTCGACGGCGGTGGTGCCGTCAAGCACACGGCGCACCCCGTCGTCGGCGAGCGTGTGAAAGCCCTTGCTGATGGCGGTTTTGTGGATTTCCCGGGCACTGGCACGCTGGGCCACCATTTCGTCGAGGTCCGGATCCATCCTGAGCAGCTCCATGATGGCGATGCGGCCGCGGTATCCCTGGTAGTCGCAGTGGTCGCAACCGACCGCGCGGTAGAGCGTGGGCGGTTTGTCCGGCCGCACCGCCAGCATGCGGCACTCGGCGGCATTGGCCTCGTAGGGCTGGCGGCAGTGGCGGCACAGTTTTCGCATCAGGCGTTGCGCGACGATGCCGATGATGTTGCCGGCGAGGATGTCCGGGACGATGCCGATATCGGCAAGCCGCGGCAGGGCGCCAAGCGCCGAGTTGGTGTGCAGGGTGGTGTAGACCTGGTGGCCGGTCATGGCGGCACGAAAGGCCATTTGCGCGGTGTCCTCGTCGCGCACCTCGCCCACCAGGATGACGTCCGGGTCCTGGCGCATGAGCGAACGGATGCCGTTGGCAAAATCCATTTTCGCCGCCTCTGACACCGAGGTCTGGCGGATCAGGGTCATCGGATACTCGACCGGATCCTCGAGGGTCATGATGTTGATGCCATCATGGTTGATGTGGTTGAGCACCGAATAGAGCGTGGTGGTCTTGCCGCTGCCGGTGGGGCCGGTTACGAGGATGATGCCCTCCGGTCGCGCGATCATCTTTTTCAGCAGGGCGAGTTGCGCGGCCTCCAGCCCGAGCATGTCGAGCGGAACAATGCCCTTTTGCCGGTCGAGAATCCGCAATACGACGTTTTCGCCGTGGGTCGTCACCTGTGACGAAACGCGGAAATCGACGGGCCGCCCGGTCAGTGTCAGGGAAATGCGCCCGTCCTGCGGCGCGCGCGTCTCGGCGATGTTCATGTTGGCGAGGACCTTGATGCGCACCGTCATCGCCGGCCAGTAGGTTTTGTGCAGCGAGCGGATCTGGCGCAACACCCCGTCTATGCGGTAGCGGATGCGCATGAAATTCTGTTCCGGCTCGAAGTGCACGTCCGAAGCGCCCTGCTCCACCGCATCGGCGAGGAGGGATGAGACCAGCCGCACTATCGGCTGGCTGTATTCATCGCCGGAGGAGTGCAGGCTTTGGTAGTCGATTTCCCCGGTTTCGATCTCGTGCAGGATGCCGTCGATCGACAGTTCGAGGCCGTAGTACTGCTCGATCGCACGGGCGATCTCGGTTTCGCCGGCGAGGCGCGGCTCGATTTCCATTTCGCCGCGCAACTGCGCGCGCACCTGGTCAAGGGCGACGACGTTATTGGTGTCGGAGATGGCGATGATGAGCCGGCGTTTTTCACGATCGAGCGCGACCGGGAAGACGTGGTGGCGCTTGGCGAAATCGCGCGCAATGAGCTTGATCGCGGCGGCATCGACGACAATCTGCGCCAGGTCCACGCTTTGCAGGCCGAGTTTTTCGGACAGCGCGTCGCGCAGTGTCGCCTCGGACACAAAGCCCAACTGCACCAGCAGCCTGCCCACCGGCTGGTTTGACTTGAGTTGTTCGAGCAATGCGATGCGCAGCTGGTCTTCGGTCAGGATCCCCTGGGAAATAAGGATCTGGCCGATATGGCGCTTGGCCTGCGTGGCCGCGGTTGGCGCCGGGGGGGGCATTGCGGAGAGCGCCACGGAGTTACTGCTGCAGTTCGCGAATACGCGCGGCGGCGCGATTTCGGTCAAAGGTCGCGGGTCGCGTGCCGGCAAGCGCCAGTGCCTTCTGGTAATACTCCAGGGCGGGCTTGGTTTGGCGCAGGTGATCCAGGCTTACCGCAAGGTTGTAGGCGTAATCCGGACTGTTCGGATCGCTGGCAGCCGCCTTGAAATAAGATTCCTGCGCTTCGGCCCAGCGCGCTTGGGCGGCCATCTGGTTGCCCAGGGTGAAATGCAAAAAACCCGCTTCGGGCTGGTTTGCGATCATGCCCTTCAGGCGGCTTTCCGATTGCATCGGATCGGCCTGGCCGCGCAGGGCTATCAGGCCGGCCATGGCGTGTGAATCGCGCGGGTCGGCTTCGAGCAGGCCCAAGTAGCGTGCTTCGGCCTCGTTGAACTCGCCGTTTCTCGCGGCGATGGTGGCAAGGCCCAGCAAGGCGTCGCGGTTCTTCGGGTCAAGCTTCAGCGCTTCGTGGTAATCCTGGCGTGCCGCGGCAAGGTCACCCTTCTGGTAGGCATCATAAGCGCGTTCCAGGTGCTGGTCGGCGCGCATGGCGGAGGTCGTGATGGCCGACCCGCGCACCACTGCGGCCCGCGTGCGGGGCGGGGTGGCCGATTCCCCCCGCGGGGCTGGCGCCGTGCGGGCGATGACCAGGGGCGAGGTGGCGGAATTGGATGGTGCGGCCGCCGCGCCGGGCGCCGGTGATGCTCCGGCCGCCGCTGCAGCGGGAGCAGCCGGGGCGGCCTTCGCCGGCGCGTTGTTTGCGGTCGGAGCAGCCACCGGACCCGATCCGGCGGACGCGCTGTCGGGTCGCGGGGCGGCAAGCGGATCCACTGCGGCAGGCGCGGCTGGAGCTGCGACAGCGGGCGGCGGACTGGAGGTCCCCAGGGGCCGGGCCGTGGCGTTTGCGACAGCGGCAGGCGGGACGATGTAGCGCGGCTGCAACTGCCACCAGAAATAAAACACCGTGCCGACGGCGAACACGCCCAGGGCACCGACGGTGTAGTAAAAAGGTTTGCGCGGGTTGTAGTCTTCCAGGCCCTTGGCTTCAAACAGCTGCTTGGCCGCGGCCTGTTCCTGCACTGCTTCCTCGGCAAAGACCGTTTCGGGCGCCGCCCGCACAGGCGGCGCGGCCGGCTGTGGTGCGGACATCTCGATTTGGGACGGGGCTGGAACCGAAGAGGGCAAGTCCGCGGAAAGGATTTCAAGCTGCTGGTTGATGTCGGGCAGGCTTTGCCGCGTGATGATCGGCTTTCCCGGCACGCTCCCCGAAACCGCCGGTTCCGAAGGCGCGAGTTCGAGCGGCGGCGCGGCTTGCGCCGCAGGTTTGCTTGCCTGCTTCGCCAGTTCGGCCTTTTTCAAGGCCTCGAGCAGCAGGCTCACTTCAGGGCTTCCCTGAAATTATCCGGTTTCCCGGGGTTGGGCCCCGTCATGTAGTCCTGCCCCGGCAGGAAGGTGCGGTAGGCGCGGAAGTCGCCATTCATGCTGGCGTCGCGAATGACCAGGGGGCGCAGGAATATGACCAGTTCGTTTTTTGTGTTGGTGAGGTTGCGCTGGGAGAAGAAGGTGCCAAGTAGCGGGATGCTGCCGATGCCCGGGATGCTGTCTTCCAGGTTGTTTACCGAGTCGGTGATCAGGCCGCCCATCACCGCGGTTTCGCCGCTCGACACCTTGACCAGGGATTCCATTTCGCGCGTCTGGATTTGCGGGATTCGGTTTGGCACCGCCAGGCCCGGAGTCGGGTCGGTGACATAACTCAGGATGCGCGTGATGGCGGGGCGCAGGTTGAGCAGGATGGTGTCATCAGAGGAAATCTGCGGTGTCACGTTCATCACCAGGCCCACCGGCACCACGTTCGGCGTTGCGGTGAATGACGTGGTCGCGGATCCGGTCGCCGTTGCAGCAATGGTGTCCGTCTTGATGGTGAAATAAACCAGGTTGTCGACGACTTTCAGGATTGCGCTCTGGTTGTTGACGACGCTGATGCGCGGACTCGAGAGCACGCGCACGGTGCCAAAGGACTCGAGCAGCTTGATCGAGGCGAGAAACGAGTCGGTGACATAGTTGAAAATGAAAAAACTTCCCGTCGGGCTCGCCGTCGTGTTGCCGCTCGCCCCCTGTGCGGCCCGTCCGCCATTGGTGCTGCGTCGAAACAAGCTCCAGTCAATGCCCTGCTGGAAGTTGTTGTTCAGCGCCACCTC
>CAMAWC010000091.1 GCA_945861875.1 Bordetella parapertussis | reverse complement strand
GGCTACACCTATGCCGCCGAGTCCTGGGCGATCAACGAGCACTCCAACATCACCGCCGACGGCCCCGCGGTCTATCCGTTCAAGACCGTCATTCCGCTCGCCGGGGCGTTCATCCTGATGCAGGGCATTGTCGAGATCATCCGTTGCGTCATCTGCCTCAGGCAGGGCGATTGGCCTTCGCGCGAGGAGGATGTGCAGGAGGTCGATGTCGACAAGCTGAAAAAAATGGTGCATGTCGAGAATGAGGACATGGCAAAACTTGATGCGCTCGTGATCAAGCAGGAGTCAGCCAAATGAGAAAGGAAGTCTGGTTCGGCCTTTCCATCATGGCCGCCGTGGTCATCATGGTGTTTGTGATGATGCCCCCGCCGTCGCAAATGACCAACGGCCACCTCGGCCTGTTGATGCTGGCGCTGATCGTGGTGGGCATCATGCTCGGCTTTCCCACGGCATTCACCCTGATGGGCATGGGCGTGTTTTTTGGCTGGCTGGCCTACCGCAGTGTTGATCCGGCGCTCGCCAACCGGCAAATTCTCGACCTGATGGTGCAGCGCGCCTATGCGGTGATGTCCAACGACGTGCTGATCGCGATCCCCTTGTTTGTGTTCATGGGTTATCTGGTTGAGCGCGCGGCGCTGATCGAAAAACTGTTCAAGAGCCTGCACCTGGCGACTGCGCGCATTCCGGGCGCGCTCGCGGTGGCGACCATCGTTACTTGCGCCATTTTTGCCACCGCCACCGGCATTGTTGGCGCGGTGGTGACGTTGATGGGCTTGCTGGCGTTTCCGGCGATGCTCAAGGCGGGTTACAACACCAAGGTGGCGGCCGGCGCCATCACCGCCGGGGGCTGCCTTGGCATCCTGATTCCGCCCTCGGTGCTGCTGATTGTCTATGGCGCCGTTGCCGGCGTGTCGGTGGTGCAACTCTACGCCGGCGCGTTCGGCCCCGGCATCATGCTGGCCGCACTGTACGTCGGTTACATCATCCTGCTCGCCTGGCTCAAGCCCGAACTGATGCCGCCCCTGCCCGAAAGCGACCGGGCGGTGGCGTTGCCGGCGTTTGCGCAAAAACTCGCGCCGCAAGGCGGCAACGCCTTCACCGGGCTCTGGCGCGCCCTGACCAAGGGCGGCAATCGCGCTGGAGTGGAGAAAAAAACCCTGCTGGGGCAGTTGTTTGTCACTCTGGTTCCGGCACTGTTCGTCATCGCCGTACTGGGCCTTACCTGGCAATTTGCCACAGCGCCGGCAGCCAAGGTTGATACCACCGGACTGGTGGAGCAGGGCTCACAAATGACCGCCGGAGGCCTGGAGGAACTGAGCGATTCGAGCGGACTGGCCGAGCCGGACAAGGACGGGTTGCAGGAGCCGCCGGGCGAAAAGGACGCGGCTGCACCCGCTGTCGCGGCGGCCAAACCCGCCGAGGCGGCCAAGCCGGCGGTGGTGGAAAAAGTGGCAGTGGCAGAGCCAGAGGCTGAACGGCTGGCGACACCGATGTGGTTCTGGATCGTCTTTGTCGTCCTTGCCGCCGCGATCGCCGCTCTGTATTGGATCTGGAGCTGGGCGCGTCTCGAAGTGTTCAAGATGCTGTTGACTTCGTTCTTTCCGCTGTCCGTGCTGATCCTGATGGTGCTAGGTTCCATCGTCTTCGGCCTGTCCACGCCCACCGAGGCGGCGGCGGTCGGCGCCCTGGGAGGATGCATACTCGCCGCGGGCTATCGCTTTGTCGCGCATTGGCGCGACGATGCGCCCGGTGGGGGCAATGTCGGTGGCACCATCTGGACCACGGCGAAGGAACTGGGCGGCATAGTCAAGGAATCGTCCTTCCTTACCGCCAAGACCAGCGCCATGGTCTGCTGGCTGTTCGTCGGCTCGTCGATTTTCTCGGCCTCGTTTGCGCTGCTTGGCGGCCAGGAGATCATCAACACCTGGGTGCTGTCGATGGACTTGACGCCGGTGCAGTTCATGATTCTTGCCCAGATCATTATTTTCCTGCTTGGCTGGCCGCTGGAATGGACCGAGATCATCGTCATTTTTATGCCGATTTTCATCCCGCTGCTGCCGCACTTTGGCATTGATCCGCTGTTCTTTGGCCTGCTGGTGGCGCTGAACCTGCAGACGGCCTTCCTGTCACCACCGGTGGCAATGGCGGCCTTCTACCTCAAGGGCGTTTCGCCGCCGCATGTCACGCTGAACGCGATTTTCGCCGGCATGATGCCCTTCATGGGCATACAGGTGGTCGCCTTGATCCTGCTCTACCAGTTCCCGGCCATTGGCATGTGGCTGCCGCAGGTATTGTATGGACGGTAATTGCTTGTTGCATTAAAAAGGGCGGCTGCGGCCGCCCTTTTTTATTGGCTGGCCGCAGCCGTTGCGGAAAAGTCGTAAACTTTCGGCAGGCATATTGCGTCCCTGGAGGGCCCGATGTCGAACAGCCAAGCCCCAGTTACCTTGCTTTTCCTCGCAGCGCTACTGCTGGCGATCCCCTGCCATGCCCAGCCCCGGGCACCGGCACCGGACGAGCCTGTCGCGGCGGAAAAACCCCTCGTCGCGCCCCCCAAGGGCACAGCCGATATCGTCAAGTCCCTCGAAGGCTATGCGCAGGACGCCGCGCGGGTGGCGCGCCATCGCGCGGTGCTGGCCGGTCCGGTGCCCGGTGGCGATGATGCCGTGGTGTTGTTCCGCACCTATATGGCACGCGGCGCCGCCGCCGAGGCGATAGGTGCCACAAGTGAACAGCTCGAGAGTTTCGAAAAAGCCGTCGAGTGGGGGCGTATCTCGCGTACCGACGAATTGCCGCGCGCGATCGGCAGTCTGGCGAATACCCAGATGCTCGTCGGCAACTGGCTCACCGCCTACGGGCTTTATGAACAGTCGATGGCGGCGGGGCAGGGCGTGGGTGGAGCGCGACTGGCGCAACTGACCACCCTGACGCGGATCAATTTACGGCTGGGCGACCATGCTGCGGCGAAAAAAACCATGGCCGAGGCCGAGAACGTGTTCGGCCAGTTGCGCAACAGCCCGGGCATGACCATGTGGCGCTACAACTGGACGACGTTTATCGAGCGCGGCCGCGGCGATGTGCTCGAGGCCGAGGGCAAGCTGGCCGAGGCCGAGGACGCCTTTCGCCGCGCACTGCGCAACATCCAGCAGGACATTCCGCTCAACGACATTCGCCTGAAAAACCCGCGCATGTCCCCGCCGCAGACGACCACGCTCGAGCGTCTCGAAAACGGCTTGATGGGCAATATTTCGCGCGTACTGCGCTTTCAGGGCAAGCTCACCGAGGCCGAGGGCTACGCGCGCCAGGTGCTGGAGAACGCCATCAAGCGCACCGGTCGTTATTCGCCCGAGACGGCGGGCGCGATCAACCTGCTGGGCACCACCTTTGCCGCGCAGGGACGCTATGCCGATTCGGTGCTGCTCAATACCGCGGCGGTGGATACCTTCGAGAAGGCCGGTGCCAGCCCCGATTCGCAATCGCTGGTGTTCGCGCGCCAGGGCCTCGGTGCCGGGCTTGTGTCATTGGGGCACTGGCAGGAGGCGCTGGCCGTATATGAGGCGATGCGCGCCGGCATACGCACCAGCCCGGAGCTGGCACGTCGTTTTGGCGGCGGCAATGTTTTCTGGGCTTACGCGCTGGTGCGTGCCGGCCGCGCCGAAACGGCGGCGCAAATGACCGAACGCATCTACAAGAACGTGCAGGCGCGCGCCGGCGACACGGACTACGGCACCCTGGTTGCGCGCGGATACCATGCCGTCGCGCTGGCCGCGAGCAACAAGAAAAATGACGCACTGGGGCACTTTGCCGCGGCAGTACCGAGATTGATTGAGCAGCAGCGCGCCGACCAGGCGTCAGAATCGGGTGGCCCGGCGCGTTCGCTGCACCTCACCCGCATCATCGAGGCCTATCTTGCCCTGCTTGCCGACATGCACGGCACACGCACCGCCACGCCGGGACTCGATCCGGTGGCGGAGGCTTTTCGCCTGGCTGATGTGGCACGCTCGAGCAATGTGCAGCGTGCCCTTTCCGCGAGTGCCGCACGCGCGTCCATCGCCGATCCGCAATTGGCCGACCTGGCAAGGCGCGAGCAGGATGCTTCGCGGCGCATCGGCACGCTTGCCGATTTTTTCTCCGCCATGATCTCGGCGCCGCCGGAGCAGCAGTTGCCAAAAATCATCGCGCAAATGCGGCTCGACCTGGACAAGCTGCGCGCCGAACGCCTGGTGATGAAGCAGGAAATCGAGCGCCGTTTCCCCGATTACGCCAACCTGGTCGATCCGCGGCCGATTACGCTGGCGCAGGCGCAGGCGGCACTCTCGCCGGGTGAGGCGCTGGTATCGATTTACGTTTCCGACGAGCGCAGCTATGTCTGGGCGATTCCACAAAAGGGCGGCCCGGCATTTGCACTGTTGCAACAGGGGGCCAAGGACATCGCCACCAAGGTGACGCACCTGCGCCAGGCACTCGATCCGGATATCGCATCGGGCGGGGTCATCCCGCCGTATGACTTGGCATCGGCGCACCAGCTTTACACGCAATTGCTTGTACCAGTGGAGTCGGGATGGAAGGACGCAAACAGCCTGTTGGTGGTGCCGCACGGCGCACTCGGCTCGCTGCCTTTCGGCTTGCTGGTCACCTCGCCCGACGTGCCGCGCGCCGACGGCGGGCTGTTGTTCGACCGCTACCAGAAGGTCTTCTGGCTGCTGCGCCAGGCAGCCATTACGCAATTGCCCTCTGTAAGCGCCTTCATTACCCTGCGCCGTCTGCCGCCACCCGCCGCCAACCGGCTGATGTTCGCCGGTTTTGGTGACCCACTGTTTTCCAAGAGCCAGGAGACGGCGGTCGAGCCGCAGCGTGTCGCAGCCGTCGACACCCGCGGCGGCCTGCGATTGCGCCTGCGCAACGCCCCCAGGCTGGAGGGCATGAACTCGGCCGAGTTGGCCACGCTGCCGCGCCTGCCCGACACCAACGAGGAAATTCGCGAAATCGCCCGTGCGCTGGGCGTGGGTGCCGATACCGACATCTACACCCAGGCGCGCGCCAGCGAGACCAACGTCAAGACCGCCGATTTGTCCAACCGTCGCGTCATCGCCTTTGCCACCCACGGTCTGGTGCCGGGCGAATTGGACGGGCTCACCCAGCCGGCGCTTGCCATGTCCTCGCCGGAGGTGACCGGTGCCAAGGACGAGGACGGGCTGCTGGCGATGGATGAAATCCTCGCACTCAAGCTCAACGCCGACTGGGTGGTGCTCTCAGCCTGCAATACCGCTTCGGGCGACGGCGCCGGCAGTGAAGCGGTGTCGGGCCTGGGGCGTGCATTTTTTTACGCCGGGGCGCGCGCATTGCTGGTATCCAACTGGCCGGTCGAAACGGTATCGGCGCGCCTGATCATGACCGACTTGTTCCGCCGCCAGGCGCGACAGGCGCAACTGACGCGCACCGAGGCCTTGCGCCAGACGCTGCTGGCGCTGATCGACGGCCCGGGCGCTGCGGACGCCGCTGGCAAGGCGCAGTACTCCTACGCCCATCCCTTGTTCTGGTCGCCGTTCTCCCTGGTCGGCGACGGCGCCGGACGATAAAGGCATAATGACAGCGTGCGGATGGCCCCGGGGCGCCGCGTTTTTTCCTTCCCTTGCTTAGAAGAATTTGATGAAAGTCTTAGGCCTCGCTGAAGTCGCATCCGGCTTGCGCAGTGGCAAGCCGGGTGTGCGCGCTTATGCCGAAACGCTGCTTGCTTGCGTGCGTGAACGCGACGCGACGGTCGAAGCCTGGGCGGCGCTGGACGAATCGCAGGTGCTCGCGCTTGCCGCGGCCTGTGAAACGTCCGCAGCGGCAGATGCGCCCCTGCGCGGCATCCCGATTGGCGTAAAGGACATCATCGATACCATTGACTGGCCCACGGCACGCGGTTCGGCGGCCTATGCCGGACGCCGGCCGGCGCAGGACGCGGTTGTGGTGCAACGCCTCAAGGCTGCAGGCGCCTATGTGTTTGGCAAGACCGTGACCACCGAATTTGCCTATATGCACCCGGGCAAGACGCGCAATCCCTTTAATGCCGCACACACGCCGGGTGGTTCGTCCTCGGGTTCGGCTGCGGCGGTCGCTGCGGGCATGGTGCCCGCCGCCATCGGCACGCAAACCAACGGCTCGGTGATCCGGCCGGCGGCGTTTTGCGGTGTGGTCGGTTTCAAGCCCGGCCTGGGCCTGATTCCCTTTACCGGCACACTGCAGTTCAGCGCCACCCTGGACCAGCTTGGTGGCTTTACCCGCAGCGTCGCCGATGCGGCGCTGCTGGCATCGGTGATGGTCGAGGGGGAGACGGTGTCGGCGGCGGTGCAAAAGCGCGCCTCTGCGCCGCGCATTGCGGTGATCGGCAACTATCCATGGAACCGGGCCGACGCGGATGCCGCGGCGCATTTCAAGACAGGCATTGCCAGGTTGCAGGCGGCCGGTGCGACGGTCGTGCCCTTTGTCCTGCCGCAAGCCTGCCACGATGCCCAAGCCGTGCACCGCATCATCATGTTTTACGAGGCGGCGCGCGACAATGCCGCACGCCAGAAAAAGCATCGCGCGCAATTGTCCGCCACGCTCAATGCCGGCCTTGACGAGGGGCGGACGATTCCGTCCGCCGACTACGCCGCGGCGCTGCTGCGCCGGGCGGTGATTATTGAACAGGCGCTCGACTGGTTTGAAGATTGCGATGCGATTGCTTCGCTCTCCGCCCCTGGTGTCGCGCCAGCGGGCCTGGACAGTACCGGTGATCCGAGCTGGTGCACGCTGTGGTCGCTGACCGGGTTCCCGGCAATCACGCTGCCTAGCGGCATGTCGGCTGCCGGCCTGCCCTATGGCTTGCAATTGGCCGCGGCACCCTGCGGTGATGACAGCCTGCTGTCGACGGCGCTTTGGTGTGAACAGGCGCTCGCAGCATGAGTTTTCTTGCGAATTGTAATGTCATTGCGAGCGCAGCGAAGCAATCTCGTCGAGATTGTGATGGCTTAAGCAATACGACAAGATTGCTTCGTCGCGTTGCTCCTCGCAATGACAACGTAAAAATGTTTAATTTTGAAGTTCGATTAGGCATTCTCTTCGTTCCATGACGCTCGCTACGATTCTCTTCGTTCCATGACGTTCGCTACGATTCTCTTCGCTCATGGCGCGCGCGATCCGCAGTGGGCCGAACCCTTCGAGCGCATACGCGCGCGCATGCTTGCGGCGCGTCCCGACCTTGATCTGCACCTTGCCTATCTTGAATTGATGACGCCCTCGCTGGAGGATGCGGTGGCGGCGTGCGCGGACAAGGGTGTGGTCAGCATTCGCCTGATTCCGCTGTTTATGGCGCAGGGTGGCCATCTCAAGCAGGACCTGCCAAAAAAAATCGCCGCATTGCGCGAACGCCATCCGGCCGTTGCCATCACTGTCAGCCCACCGATTGGCGAAGTCGATGCCATTCTCGACCTCATCGCCGCATGGGCTCTGGCGCAGTCTTGAGCAGTAGCCAAACCGGGGCGGATTCCGCTACCATCCGCGGGCGATGAAAAAGACTACCTTCCCCACCGCCCAGGATGCCGAGGCAGCATTCTACGAAGCCCTTGAGCGCGGCGATCTCGATGCCATGATGCAGGTGTGGGCCGATGACGAGGAGGTCGTCTGCGTGCATCCGGGCGGCCAGCGTCTGGCCGGCTACGAGCAGGTGCGCGCCGGCTGGGCGGCGATCTGCCGCTCCGGCCAGCGCCTGCAGGTGCACCTTGCCAACCAGACGCAGGTGAGCGGCATGATGCTCTCGGTGCACAGCGTGCACGAGAACATCCTCGTTGCCGGTGAAAAAGGCGCGCGCCACCCGGTGATCGCCACCAATGTCTACATGCGTACCGCCAACGGCTGGCGCATGATCCTGCACCACGCCTCGCCGGCGCCGCAAGGCGTGCAGGAGCAGGCGGTTCGCCGCGGCGATTCGCCAAAGATCCTGCATTGACGCTGATTGCAGCGGGGCGTGGTGAACCAGCGGCCGTGGCCGCCTATGTCGCGCCGGCCTGGCTGCCTGGCGGCAATGTGCAGACCATTTACGCCGCCTTGCTCAAGCAACCCGCGGCGCCGGCGCTGCGGCGTGAGCGCTGGGACTCGCCTGACGGCGACTTTATCGATGTCGACTGGCTGGACGGCGACCCGCGCCAGCCGCTGCTGGTGTTGTTTCACGGCCTTGAGGGCAGTTCAGGCAGCCATTACGCACGTGCGCTGGCGCGGGCCCTCGCGGCGCGCGGATGGCGCGGCGCCTTTCCGCATTTTCGCGGCTGCTCGGGCGAGATCAACCGCCTGCCGCGCGCCTATCATTCGGGCGATGCTGCGGAGATCGCCTGGATCCTGGCGCGCATGCGCGCGCTGGCCGGGGCGGCGCCGCTCTATGGCGTCGGCGTATCACTTGGCGGCAACGCACTGCTCAAATGCCTGGGCGAGCAGGGCGGATCGGCCGCCGACTTGACCGATGCCGCCGCCGCGGTGTCGGCGCCGCTCGACCTGATGGGTGCGGGGGATGCGCTGGGGCGCGGTTTTAATCTCATATATAGCCGCATGTTTTTGGCAACGATGAAAAAAAAGACCCTGGCCAAACTGGCGCGGTTTCCGGACATGGTCGATCGTGGCGCCATGCTCGCTTCGGGCACATTGCGCGATTTTGACAACATCGTCACCGCTCCCTTGCACGGTTATCGCGACACTGACGATTACTGGACGCGCGCCAGCGCCAAACCCGGTTTAAGCGATATTGCCGTGCCGACGCTGGTCCTCAACGCGCAAAACGATCCCTTCCTGCCGGCGCGTTACCTGCCGGCGGCCGATGCGGTCTCAAAAGTGGTCACGCTGGAATTGCCGCGCGAGGGCGGCCATGTCGGCTTTCCCAGCGGACCGTATCCGGGGCACCTCGACTGGCTGCCACAACGTATACTTGCCTTCCTTTCCCAACACCATTGAAATCCCCATGAGTACGCTGCCACCGCCGGAAATCTTCAAGGCCTACGACATTCGCGGCATTGTCGGCAAAACCCTGACCGAGGAGGGCGTGCGCCTGATCGGCCGCGCCATCGGCAGCGAGGCGCGCGCGCGCAAGCAGACGGCGATTGCCGTGGGACGCGACGGCCGCCATTCCGGACCGGCGCTGGCGGCGGCACTGTCAGAGGGCATCCGTGCAGCGGGTGTCGACGTGATCGATGTCGGCATGGCCGCCACGCCAATGATTTATTTTGCCGCCCATCACCTTGGCTGTGCCAGTGCGGTGGCCGTCACCGGCAGCCACAACCCGCCCGACTACAACGGCCTGAAAATGGTGCTGGGTGGAACCACGCTCTCGGGCGACGACATCCAGGCGTTGCGGGTGCGTATCGAAACCGGCGATTTTGCCGCCGCTGCGGGCGCTTTTTCGAAGGCGGACGTGCGCGAAGCCTATCTCGCGCGCATCGTCGGCGACGTGAAACTCGCCCGGCCGATGAAGATTGTCATCGACTGCGGCAACGGCGTGGCCGGGGCCACGGCGGGCGAGCTCTACCGCCGCCTCGGTTGCGATGTCACCGAATTGTTTTGCCAGGTCGACGGCGACTTCCCCAACCATCACCCGGATCCGTCCAAGCCGGAAAACCTGCAAGACCTCATTCGCGCGGTCAAGGCGCAGGGCGCCGAGCTGGGCCTTGCCTTTGACGGCGACGGCGACCGCCTCGGCGTGGTGACGCGCGAGGGCAATATCATTTACCCGGACCGCCAGTTGATGCTCTACGCGGCGGACGTGCTGTCGCGCAATCCCGGCGCGGAAATCATTTTCGACGTCAAGTGCACGCGCAAGCTCGCGCCCTGGATACGCCAGCACGGCGGCAAGCCGGTGATGTGGAAAACCGGCCACTCGCTGATCAAGGCAAAAATGAAGGCCTCGGGCGCGCCGCTCGCCGGCGAAATGAGCGGCCACACTTTTTTCGGCGAACGCTGGTTCGGTTTTGACGACGGCCAGTACGCCGGCGCGCGCCTGCTGGAAATCGTTTCGCGCGATGCCGACCCGAGCGCTGTGCTCAATGCCCTGCCCGACGCCCTGTCCACGCCAGAACTCAATGTCAAACTGGCCGAAGGTGAACCGCACGCGCTGATTGCCAAAATGCAGGCGAGCGTTAAGTTTCCCGGCGCCCTTGAGGTGATCACCATGGACGGCCTGCGCGTGGAATATGCCGACGGCTTCGGCCTCGCGCGCGCTTCCAACACCACGCCGGTGATCGTGCTGCGCTTTGAGGCCGACAACGACGCCGCGATCAAACGCATCCAGGCGCAGTTTCGCACCGCCCTCGACCAGGTCAAGCCGGGCGTGGCGCTGCCGTTTTAGAAGGGGCAATGGCTGGAAAGCCTTGCCAGTCGTGCCTTTCGGGCGGGCAGCGCAAGAAAAAAGCCCCTAATTGAGGTTTTTTTGGCGCCGATACAAGCAATTCCAAGACAAAGCGGTGTCATTGCGAGCGAAGCGAAGCAATCTCGTTGCGATTGCGCCGTCCGCAGCAAGGCGACGAGATTGCTTCGTCGCTTTGCTCCTCGCAATGACCTGAACTATTTTTGATCTACAACCCGCGCTTACTTCGTCACGCGCTGGCGGTCGTGTTTCTCACGCTCGATCAGGCGGCTTTGCTTGTCCTGGGCGTGGGCGATTTTCACGTGCTCCTTGTTGGTCACCACGCCGTCGGCCCTGGCCTTGTCTTCCATTTTCTGGATGTGGGCCTGGCCTTTTTGCAGGCGCGCCGTTTCGTGCGGGGTCAGTTCGCCCGATTTCACGCCTTCGTCGATGCGTCGCTGCTGGTTGGCCTGGCGCTGGTCGATGTTATAAGGCGCGACCGGGGCCGGTGCCTGGGCAAAGGCGGGAATGGCAAGGGCGCCAAGGAGCAGCGCGGCGAAAGTGGTGTTGATCGTTTTCATGCGGAATCTCCTGAGTCAGGGTTAAGAGGCTGGCCGGGGAGAGTTGCTTTGCTGATTTTTGCTTAGCGCCGCTCCCACACCCTCATTAACGCTGCGGCAGGAAAACGAATGGCTAATAGATCGTAAATGACTGTAAGGGATTGTTACCCCGCGGGCGAAATGCGCGCATTAATGCTCAGTCAGGCGGTAAAAGGTCGATGCGGTCGGTGACCATGGCGTCCACACCCCAGTCGAACAGGCGCCTGGCGTCGGCCGGGTCGTTCACCGTCCAGCAAAATAACCAGTAGCCGGCGTCCTTGATCTGGCGCGCCTGTGCCTCGGTAAGATGGGCCTGGTTGCAGTTGAGTGATACACAGCCCAGCTCGGCCAGTTGCTGCTGCCAGCCCGGCTCGATGCGATCGACCAGCCAGCCCAACGGAAAGTCAGGGGCGGCTTCATGCGCCGCGACCAGAGCGGCGCGGCGGAACGAGGAAATCAGCGGCAGGGTTTTTGCGCCCTGCCAGAGGCGTGCCGCGATACGGCCGGCCACGTCGCCTGTTCTGGCATCGTGACCCTTTGCCGGCTTGATTTCGATGTTCGCCCACAGGCCCAGTTCGATGCACAGCGCGGCGGCGGCCTCGAAGGAGGGTACAGGCTCGCCGGCAAAGCGCGCGTCCTTCCAACTGCCGGCATCAAGGCCGGCGAGAATGGCGGCCGGCGTGTCGGCGACATTGCCGCGGCCGCTGGTGGTGCGCGCTAGCGTCTCGTCGTGTATCAGCACGACTTGCGCGTCGGCGCTCAGCATGACGTCGAATTCCACGCCGCGATAGCCGTGGCGTGGGGCGGTACGGATCGCCGCCAGGGTGTTCTCCGGGGCGAGCGTGCCGCCGCCGCGGTGGGCGATCATTCTGGGGTAGGGCCAGGGCATCATGGTGTTGTCGCAACGCCCCGGCGCATGATTGCTAATTCCCGGCTGATTTCTCGAACTGGCGCAACAGCAGGTTGCCGCGCTGGACCGCATCGTCAAGCGCCGACTTGGGCGCCTTGCTGCCGTCCCACACTTTTTCCAGTTCCTCGTCGATGATGTCGCGAATGCCGGGGAAGTAACCCAGGCGCACGCCCTTGGCGAAGTTGCCCGGCTTGACGCCGATCAACTGGGTGATGGCGATGTCAAGGTCGGGATCCTCCTTGAAGTGCCCGGTGTTTTTCAGCGCGAGATAGGAGCCGCGCGTCACCGGCACATAGCCGGTCTTTTCGCTCCACTCGGCCGCGACCACCGGCGATGCCAGAAACTCCAGAAAGCGCGCCACGCCGGCGTAGTCGGCGGCATTCTTGCCCGACATGGTCCACAGCGCGGCTCCGCCTATCAGGGTGTTGTAGGGCGCCTTGTTGACATCCTCGTGATAGGGCAGCGGTGCCACGCCCAGCTTGAACGGGGCGGCGCGCTTGAAGCTCGAGTAGGCGGCCGAGGAACTGGTGAGCACGGCGCACTCGCCGGCGGCAAAGCGGAAGTCGGCCTGGTTGGTGCGGCCCGAATAGAGGAACAGGCGTGACTTTACCCACGAGGACATCAGTGACAGGTGCTTCATCATCAGGTAGCTGTTGAACTCGAGCACCGCGCGCGGGCCGCCCAGGCCGTTGTTCTCGCTGGCAAACGGATAGTTGTGCCAGGCGCTGGTGTTCTCCAGGTGCACCCAGGACTGCCACGATGTGGTGTAGGGGCAGCCCTCGCCGGCGTCATAGAGCGTGAGCAATACCGCCTGCAGCTCGCGCCAGGTTTTCGGCGGCTTGTCCGGGTCGAGCTTGGCCTTGATGAACTTGTCGCGGTTGTAATACATCACCGGCGTCGAGTTGTTGAACGGCAAGGCCAGCAGTTTGCCGCCGGAGTCGGAAAAAAACGCCGACACCGAAGGCCCGTAGGTTTCAAGCCGCATTTTGTTCTCGGCGGCAAGCTGGTGGAGCGGCTTGAAGAATTTCGGCGACGCCATCATGCCGGCGGTGCCCACTTCGTAGACTTGCAGCAGGTGCGGCGACTTGCCGGCGCGCGCGGCGAGCACACCCGCCTGCAGGGTTTCCTGGTAACCGCCCTTGAACACCGGCACCACCTGCCAGTCTTTCTGGCTGGCGTTAAAGCGTGCAACCAGTTGTTCGAGGGCTTCGCCGGGCACGCCTTCCATGGCATGCCAGAACTGGATTTGCGTGACGGCGCCGGCGCCAAACGGCGCGGCCGTGGCGGTCAGCAATACCGCCCAGAGGGTCAGTGCCTTGATCAGGGTGGATTTCAAGCGAGTGTCCTTTGAGATGAGCGCGGGGGTGCGTAGACGGCGGTTTTGCGCGCCTGCTGCGAACCGCGGGGCAATTTCGTCAAGCACAGGAATTATAACGCCTCGTACGCGCGGGCAAGCCGCGCGCCCGGACGGCGCAATCATCGGAAAAAAGGCAAAAAAAAGCGGACGAAGGGAGGTTCGTCCGCCTGATCACGACCACCCGTCGGCGGCCGTGGTCATGCTCTGTTGTGCGCTGCAATCACTAGAAGGCTACGGGAGGGCTGTCCGGCGAAGGCTGAGCTTATGCCATCAGCATATCAGCGGCCGCGGCCCCTGGCAAGCCGGTTTGATTCGCCGGTTTGATTCGCCAGCCGATGCGCGGCCGGCTACGCGGCCCCGGTGCTACCATCGCCCCTTCGGTTCTGCTCGAGCACATGAACAAACACCTCTTCCCCCTGCTGCGCCTGCTGGCGGATGGCAGCTTTCACTCCGGCGAACAGCTTGGCGCAGCCCTCGGGCTTACCCGCTCGGCGGTCTGGCATGCCATCCGCGCACTCGAAGAACAGGGGTTGGCGCCCAACAAGCTGCGCGGCCGCGGTTACCGGCTCACGCGTTCGGTCGACCTGCTCGTGGCGGCGGATATTGCCGCAGCCTGCGGTGCGTCCTTCCGTGAACTCAAGCTGGAGATCCTCGACAGCTGCGCTTCGACCAACACCTTGTTGATGGAAGGCGCGCGCGCCGGCGCGGCGCACGGCAGCGTGATCGCCTGCGAATTGCAGCTCGCCGGCCGCGGGCGCCTCGGGCGCCAATGGCAGTCCGGCCTGGCCGGCGGGCTGACTTTTTCAATGCTATGGCGATTTGACGGCGGCGCGGCGGGTCTCGCCGGCCTGTCGCTTGCGGTTGGCGTGGCGGTGGCGCGCGCACTGGAGCGCGCCGGCGTCGCCGGTGTGCAACTCAAATGGCCCAATGACATTCTTCACGGCGGGCGCAAACTCGCTGGCATCCTCATCGAAACCGGTGGCGAGGCCAACGGCCCGGGTGCGGCGGTGATCGGCATCGGCATCAACACGCGGCTCGATGCGGCGGTGCGCGAGGCCATAGACCAGCCGGTGATCGATGTCGCCGGCTTGGCCGATCCGGCGCCCTCGCGCAGCGCGCTGCTCGGTATGGTGCTCGATGAACTGGTCGCGGTGCTGACGGAGTTTTCGCGCCGGGGCTTTGCGCCGTTTCGCGACGAGTGGCAGCGCCGCCACGCGCACCAGAACCGGCGCGTTAGCCTGCTTGGCGCGGGCAAATTCGCCGTCGAGGGCGATGCACTGGGCGTGGCCGAGGATGGCGCGCTGCTGCTCGGTTCGTCAGACGGTGTCCAGCGTATCATCAGCGGTGACCTTAGTTGCAACATCAGCTTGCGCGACGGCGCATAGGTTTT
>CAMAWC010000090.1 GCA_945861875.1 Bordetella parapertussis | reverse complement strand
GCGGCAATCGGCGCGAACACCGGCACGGTGAGCAGGATGATGGAGATCGAGTCGATGATGCAGCCGAGCACAAACCAGACGGCCACCATCAGCGCGAGAATGGCGAACGGGCCCATGCCCGAACCCAGGATCAGGTCTTGCGCCGCCTTGGTCACGCCGGTCATGGCGAGCACGCGCGAATACAGCTGCGCCGTAAAGAGCAGCAGCAACAGCGGGCCCGAGGTGCGGCCCACCGACACCACCACCTCGAAGATTTCCTTCCAGCGCAGGCCCTTGGCAATCGCCAGCAAGAGCGCGGCGGCGGCACCGACGCCGGCGCCCTCGGTCGGCGTAAAGGCGCCCAGCCAGATGCCGCACAGCACACCGATCACCAGGGCGATCACCAGTACCGTGCTCAGCAGCGCGCCCTCCACGTGGCCGTCAGTCGCCACCTCCGGCACCAGCGGAACGGAACCCCTGCGTGCCTCGCCCACCACCTCCGGGTTGGTATAGGCAACGTACAGGATGTACGCAATATAGTAGGCCACCAGCAGGAAGCCGGGCATCACGCCGGCGAGGAACAGCTTGCCTATGGACTGCTCGGTCAGCACCCCCCAGACAATCATCAGCACCGAGGGTGGTATCAACATGCCAAGGCAGGCGCTGCCGGCGATGCAGCCGAGGGAGAACTGGCGTGAGTAGCCGGCGCGTTTCATTTCCGGGTAGGCGATGCGCGAGAACGCCGCCGCAGCGGCGATACTCACGCCGGTGACAAAGGCGAAAATCGCATTGGCCAGCACTGTTGCCACCGCAAGCCGTGCCGGGATGAACTTGGTGACCCGGGTCACCAGGGTAAACATGTCGCGTGCCGCGCCGCACTTGGACAGAAACTCGCCCATCAGCATGAACAGCGGTATCACCGCGAACACATAGTCGCGCAGCGCCTCGTAGGCGGTATTGGCGACAAACTGGCGTGCGACTTCGATATCGCGGGTCATCAGGTAAATGCCCAATATCGCGGTAACCCCGAGCGCAACGGCAATATGCACACCGGCGAATACCACGCCGAGCAATACGACCACCACTATGGTCAGATCAAAGACGTCAAACACGGTTCGCCCCCTGCAAAGAATGCATGTGCATGGTGCTCACAGGTGGCCTCCGCCGGTGTTTTGCGGCGGGGTGCCGGCGATCGCCGCGTGGACGTGCGCGATGGCGAGAAGTGCGTAATTGAGGGTGGCCAAAGCCACACCCACGACGATAGTGCAGCGCGCCGGCCACACCGCCACGCGCAGCGCGCCCTCCCCGGTAAATTCGTCGGTGGTCCAGGCGCTCACCGCCGGCTCGACGGCGCCCCAGAGGATGAAGCCGAAGAACGCCCCACCAAGAACCGCGCCAAAGGCGGCAAGCCCCGACTGCCAGCGCCACGACAAATGCTGTACGATGAAATCGACATTGATCATGCCGCCCGAGCGAATGGCATAGGGCGCCTGCATGAAGCAGATGATGACAATGGCCGATGACACCAGTTCCGGCGTGCCCTTGAGCGGGGTGTTGAACACCACGCGGCCGATGACATCGGCACAGACAATAAAGCTGAGCGTCAGGCCCAGCACCGCCGCGCAGACGAGCAGTGCACGGGCAATCCAGTCAAGCATCCGCGTAATCACGCCGGCTGTTCCTTGCAAATAAAAGAAGGGGATGCCCCGGCTGACCGGGGCCCCGCACGCCTACGACAGGGGTATTACTTGACGCTGTAGCGCACCGGCCATTTGTGGCCGAGCTTTTCCGCTTCTTCGAGCGCGAGCTTGAGCACCTGTGTCGCCGGCATGCCGGCCTTGTCCAGTTCGGTCGCCTTGTCCTGCGGCCAGCCCTTGAGCGAGTTGGCCCAGTCGACGCGCACCGAGTCGGGCACCGCATTGACGTTGACACCCAGGGTTTTCAGCTGCGCCAGTTGCTTCGGATAATTCTCTTCGTTGACCGTGCCGGTCTTGGCCTCAAACTCCTTGGCCACTTCGACGACGATGTCCTGCACGTCCTTGGGCAACTTGGCAAAGCGCGCCTTGTTGATGGTCAGGCCGTGCCAGGTGATCGCGCCAAAACCCACCTCGGTGTAATACTTGCCCACCTCATTGAGCTTGAAGTTGACCCAGCCGGAGGGGAACATGATCCAGCCGTTGTAGACACCGGTCTGCATCGCGGTATAAGCCTCGGGCAGCGACGATTGCACCGGCGTCGCGCCGGCGAATTCGAGCCACTTCAGGTTGAGGCCGGCACCGGCGAGTTTCTGGCCCTTGAGGTCGGCGACGGTCTTCCAGGCGAAGTTGGTACCCAGGTTGTAGCCGTTGTCCGAAATCAGCGCCAGCAGCTTCTGGTTGTATTTGTCCTCAAACACGCCGGACATGAAGGGCACCTTGTTGTACACGGCGCGCGCCATTTTCACGCTCTTTTCCGGACTCATGGTGCCAAAGGGCAGCATCACCTGGAAGGCATGCAGCGGCAGGTTGGACGGCTCGAAGCAGAAACAGTAACCGCCGATGTCGATAATGCCCGACTGCACGCCCTTGAGCGTGTCCGAGACCTTGACGATGGATCCGCCGTAGCCTTCGATGAACTCGACCTTGTGCTTGGTGCGCGCGGCGACGCGCTTGCTTACCTCGGGCACAAAAAAGGTCTGCATCAGGTTGACGTAGGTGTTGACCGCCGGGTGGCCGGAGGCGATGCGCAACTTGATGTCTTCGGCGGAGGCCGTGTTGACCCCGGCAGCAAACAAACAGGAAGCGGAAATTGCGGCGGCTGCCGCGTGGCGAACGAAACGCATGGGGTCTCTCCTTGGGGGGTGGATTCTTCGGAACAACACTCGTTTTATTCTTGTTCTTGTTGTTGCCGCAGCATATCATCTGCCCGGCGCAATTTCCATCCATTCGCCCCACCCGCGCCCCACCCGCGACAGAGCAGAGAACTGCCTCGCCACGCACAATACAGAAGGAGTTTTACCCATGAGCACCCAAGCACGCGTCGTCCGATTTGCCGCCCCCGGCGGCCCCGAAGTACTCAAGCTCGAAACCATGGACCTCCCCGATCCGGGCGCCGGCGAAGTGCAGGTGCGCCAGACGGCAGTCGGCCTCAATTTCCAGGAGATCTACCAGCGTTCGGGCTTTTATCCCATGCCCCTGCCCTCGGGCCTGGGCAACGAGGCGGCCGGCGTGGTGGTCAAAGCCGGGCCCGGCGTGACCGGCTTCGCAACGGGTGATCGCGTCTGTTACGCCGGCGGCGGCCCGGGTGCCTACGCCGACCTGCGCAACGTCGCCGCCGACCGGCTGCTGAAAACGCCCGGGGGCGTCAGCGACGAGATTGCCGCCGCCTCGATGTTAAAAGGCATGACCGTCGAATACCTGCTCAACCGCTGCTATCCGGTCAAGCCCGGCCAGAACGTGCTGTTCTATGCCGCCTCGGGTGGCGTGGGCCTGTTTGCCGGACAATGGGGCAAACACATGGGTGCGCGCATGATCGGCGTGGCCGGGGGCGCCGACAAGTGCAAGCTCGCCCTGGCCAACGGCTATGACGTGGTGATTGATCGCAACAAGGAGGACATCGTCGCGCGCGTCAAGGAACTGACCGGCGGCGCCGGCGTCCCGGTCGCCTACGACTCGGTCGGCAAATCTACTTTTGACACAACGATGAAATGCCTCGCGCCGCGCGGCATGTTCGTGTCCTTTGGCACCACCACCGGCGCGCCGCCCGCGGTTGAGGCCGGCCTGCTGCAGAAAATGGGCTCGCTTTATTTCACCCGGCCGACACTGGTGACCTACACCGCCAGCCGCGACGACCTGGTGGCTTCGTCCTCGGCACTGTTCGCCATGCTCGCCAAGGGCGCGCTCAAGGTCAGCATCAACGCGCGCTACCCGCTGGCCGACGCCGCCAAGGCACACGCCGACCTCGAAGGCGGCCGCACCACCGGTTCGTCCATCCTCGTTCCCTGATCCCGGGGGAACACCAGCGCGGTGGCCGGCTTCAAATCCGGCCAGCCGTCCTTTTGAAGCCGCTAGAGGCCCAGGGCGCACCGGCTTGCGCGATGCGTTGTTAAAAGCTCAATCCGCTTTTGCGCCCGACGCCTTGACGATAGGACCCCAGGTGCTGACTTCCTTTTTCAGCATGTCCGACATTTGCTCGGGCGTGCTGCCGATGATGTTGTAACCAAGGGCGGTCATGCGCGTGACGAAATCCGGCGAACGCGTGCCCTTGACCGCTTCGGCATTGAGCTTGGCAATGATCTCTCGCGGCGTGCCGGCCGGAATGGAAAGGCCGAACCACACCCCCGACTCGTAGCCAACCACGCCCGCCTCGGCAACCGTCGGAAGGTCGGGCAGCGTGGCGTCGCGTTTGGCGCCGGTGGTGGCAAGGGCGCGCAGCTTGCCCGACTTGATGTGCGGCAGCGCCGAAGGGATGTTGTCGAACATCATCATCACCTGCCCCCCCAAGAGGTCGGTCACCGCCGGCGCGCTGCCCTTGTACGGGATGTGCAGGATGTCGACCTGGGTGAGGTGCTTGAACATCTCGCCAGACATGTGGATGCTGGTGCCGCTGCCGCTTGAAGCGTAGTTCAGCTTGCCCGGCTGCGCCTTGGCCATGGCGATGACTTCGGCCACCGATTTCGCCGGCACCGACGGGTGCAGCACCAGCACGTTGTTGAGCGACACCAGCGCCGACACCGGGACGAGGTCCTTGTTCGGGTCGAACGGCATTTTGGAATACAGCGCCGGGTTGATGGCGTTAATGCCGCTGGTCGTCATGAAAATCGTGTAGCCGTCGGGCGCCGAACGCGCCGCCTCGGCACCGCCGATATTGCCGCCGGCACCGGGCTTGTTCTCGACAACCACCTGCTGGCCGAGTGTCTTGGACATCTCGTTGGCGATGGCGCGAGAGGCGATGTCAACCGCACCGCCCGGAGGGAAGGGACAAATCAGGCGTATCGGCTTGGTCGGAAACGTCTGCGCATGGGCAATTGAAGCCATCGTAAGCGCGGCGATGGCGATGGATTTGATGAACAGATTAATCATTTGCGATTTTCCTCCAATTTATTTTTCCGGCTGCCCGGTGCTATTGTGCACTTAGTTCAGCTTCCCAGCCGGCCTACCTGTGCTTCGAGCAGGTCCCAGGCACGGGCACCGATTTCATTTTTCCAGCGCCGGTAAAAATCACCGGCGAGCCTGGCGCGGAAACTCGCGGTATCGGCCTCGTTCACCACCATGCCCTGCAGCCTGAAATAGTCCAGCATGCCCTCGTTCTCGCGCCGCGTATGGGCGCGCTGCGCCAGCACCTGCCGGCGCGCGTTGCGCTGGATGATGTCCTGCACATCCGCCGGCAACTGCTTCCAGAACGCCAGGTTGGCCAGCAGGTTGAATCCGGACCACATATGGTTGGTCACCGACAGGTATTTCGTCACCTCGTACAAGCGGTTGACCTTGTGCACCACCAGCGCATTCTCCTGCCCGTCGACAAGGCCGCTTTTCAGCGATTCGTACAACTCCTTGATGTTGACGATGACCGGCACCGCGCCGAGCGCGGTAAAGGCATCGACAAACAAACGGCCGTCAGGCACGCGCATGCGATAGCCGGCAAGGTCGTCGGCGCTGCGCACCGGTTTGTCGCGACCGTAGATCTGGCGAAAGCCGTTCTCGAAACAACATCCGGGCAGGCCGTGGATGCCCTTGGCGTGCATTTCGGCATTGAGGTAATCGCCCAACGGGCCGTCCATGACCCCGAACACCTGGTCGGTATCGCCAAAGGCGAAGGGTAGCCCCTGGATTTCGGCCGCCGGCACCACCCGCCCGAGAATGCCACCCATCAGCGTCATGAACTCGAGTTCGCCCGCGACCAGCATTTTCAGCGCGCCAGGATCGGAGCCGGCGATGTCGCCGTTACGCGGATGGACGCTGATGTCCACCCGGCCCGCGGTCTCCTTGCGCACGCCATCCCACAGCGCAACCAGGAAACCGTGGATATGGCTGTCTTCGGGCTGGTTGTGGAATTGCCTCCCCTGCCAGCGCGCGCCGCCGGCAGAAACAGGCTGCATGTTCGAATCGGCCAAAAACTACTCGGCCGAAAAACCCGGCGTTTTGACGACTTTTTCCCAGCGCGCGTAATCCTCGCGTATTACCGCGGTGACGCGCTCGGCCGGCAGGTCCCACAACTCAAGGCCGGACTTGGCCAGGCGCTCCTTGATCGCCGGCTGTGCCAGTACTTTCGCACTGGCCTGGCGCAACTGGTTGACCACTGCGGCCGGCGCATCGCGCGGGGCGAACAAGGCAACCCATGAAGAATAGTCAAACCCGGGCAGGCCGCTTTCGGCGACTGTCGGCAAATCGGGAAATGCGCTTGAGCGCTCGCCGCCGGCAAAGGCAATGGGTTTGACCCTGCCGCTGGGCAGGAATGGCAGGGCGAGGGAATGGGCGATGAACATCACCTGCACCTGCCCGCCGGCGAGGTCGGCCGCCGCCTGCGTCGCCCCCTTGTAAGGCACATGGGTGAGCTTCACACCCGCCATCGCCTGGAACATTTCGGTGGCAAGGTGTTGCGGGCTGCCCGGACCGCCGCTGGAGTAATTGAGCTTGCCCGGATTCTGCCTGGCATAGGCGATCAATTCCCTGACGTTATTGATCGGCACATCCTTGTTGACGGCAAGCAGGGTCGGGATGCTGGCGATGCCGCGAATGGGCACAAAGTCGGCGAACGAATCGAACTTCACCTGGCTGCGCTTCACATTGGGCAGGATGGTGAGGATGCTGTTGTTAAGTGCCGCAAGGGTATAGCCGTCACGCGATGCCTTGGTCAGCCGCTCGGCGCCGATCAGTCCGGCCGCCCCGGGCACGTTTTCGATGACAAACGCGCCCTTGATGTCCTCGGCGAGCTTTTCGCAAAACACCCGCACCGCGATATCCGACGCACTGCCCGCCTGCAGCGGCAGGATGACGTTGATCGGTTTGCTCGGGTACGTCTCCTGCGCGAAAGCGGAGCGCCCCAGCATCAGGGTGGCGGTGCTGCCGGCGGCGGCGGCGAGGAGACGACGGCGGATTATGTTGGTCATGCTGCTTTCCCTTTAATAATTTTAAAATTAAAGCCTGTCATTGCGAGGAGGCGAAGCCGACGCGGCAATCTTGTGGCATTGCAACGCAAGTCACAAGGACGGCGAGATTGCTTCGCTGCGCTCGCAATGACTGCGATGGGGGTTCAATCCACAGTGGCATTGGCGTCGCGCGCAACACGGCCCCAGCGACGGTGTTCGTTGGCGACAAATTCGCCAAAGGCCTGCGGCGACGCACTGGTCACTGCACTGACACCGCTCTTGGCCAGGCGCTCGATCACATCGGGGGTCTGCAGCGTCTGCACCAGGGTCGCATAAAGACGGTCGACCACGTCTTTGGGCGTGCCGGCCGGAACGAATATTCCCTGCCAGGAACTGGTGACAAACTCGGCAAAGCCCGCCTCGACCATGGTCGGCACGGACGCCAGTTGCTCGGTGCGCTTGGGGCTGGTCGTTGCCAGGGCTTTAAGGCGGCCGCCGCGGATCATGCCAATGGCCGAAGGCATGGTGGTAAACATCACCTGCGTTTCACCTGCGACCACGCCGGCGACCGCCGGGCCGGCACCACCGCTGTAGGGCACATGCACCATATCAAGGCCCACGGCACGGCGCAGCATTTCCATTTCCAGGCGGTTCATGGTGCCGCTGCCCGGCGAGGCGTAGTTGAGCTTGCCGGGGTTGGCCTTGGCCTGCGCAACAAATTCACCCACGCTCGCCGCGGCCGAACTACCGTTGATCACCAGCACGCTGGGCAGGTCCACCACCTGCGTCACGCCCTGAAAATCTTTTACCGTGTCGACGGCAAGCTTGGGGTAGAGCGCCGGGTTGATGGCGATGGTGCCGATGTTGCCGAGGTAAAGGGTGTAGCCGTCGGGCGCCGACTTGGCGCCCGCTTCCATGCCGATATTGCCGCCGGCGCCGGCGCGGTTCTCCACCACCACCTGCTGTCCGAGCAATTCGGTCAGACGTGGCACGAGTACGCGCGCGACAAAATCCGACGCACCGCCCGGCGCGAAGGGAACGATCATCTTGACAGGCTTGTTCGGGTACGTGCCCTGTGCCAGCGCGTTGCCCGAGAAAACCGCCAGCGCTGTCAGCGCCAGCGCGGTCCGCTTCAATGATGCTTTCATGTGCTCCTCCTCCGTGTACTGCGTTTGCGTTGCCCTTTTGTCGCGGGAACTACAAACAGGAACTGCGATCTGGCGAATATGTCTCCAGCTTGTCATTCCCGCGAAAGCGGGAATCCATGGGGTAAGCATTCAAGGTACCGAAAACCCATGGATCCCCGCTTTCGCGGGGATGACGTCATGAGAATCGCAAAAGCGCGACTTCTTATCCAGGGTTTCGTCAGGCCACCTTCTCCAGTCGCGCCTTTGCCACCGGCGACGATTCTTTTTCGTCCTGCGGCGTCACCGGCAGCGGAATCGCGCGCTTGAGCCGCGCCGACAAATCAAAGGCCTTGGTCAGCATCAGCCGGTTGTGCGCTTCTTCCACGGTGGCGTGCTGTGTCGGCAGGCCCATGGCGAGGCGGTTGAACCACTGTTCGGTCTCCTCGCGCATCGGACCGCGCAATTCGCCGAAGGCCATGTCGCCGGGCGGATAGCTGCCCATGAAATCGACGCGGCGGCTGGTGTCGGGTGCGTAGCCTTCCGATTGTGATTTGGTCGTCGCGAGCACGATGTCGCGATGGGTGTCGTCTATGGTCAGCACGCCCTCGGTGCCGACAATGCCCACATCGAGGCTGTAGACCGCGCCCGGCCAGATTACCGGCAGGGCCCAGGAAATCGACGAGTGGTAAACGCTGCCGTCCTCAAAGGTGATCATGCCGGCGGTGGCGTCTATGCCCTGGCAAATCGGGCCCAGCGCCTTGTCGACCGAGCGGGCGTAGATTTCCACCGGCTTTTTCGCCTCCATCATCCACATGACGATATCCAGGGCGTGGGTGCCGGAGATGACCATGGGGGAAATCTGCGCCGGGTCCTTGGTACGCTTGTAGTTGTCCAGTGCGACGAGACGGTTCATGAAGGCGCGCGAGGTCACCAGCGTCACGTCGCCCAACTGGTTGGTGCGCACCTTTTCCTTGGCCGCCAGCCAGCGGCGGCGAAAGCGCTGGGTGTAGCCGACCACGGCGTCGACGCCGGCCTTTTTTACCGCGTGCATCACCCGCTCCGACTCGGCAAGGTCGGTGGCAAGCGGCTTTTCGATAAAGAGAGAAAGCCCGCGTTCGGCGGCATACAGAATCGGCTCGACGTGCAGGTGCTCGTCGGTGGCGACAATGACCGCCGTCACTTCGGGACGATCGAGCAGTTCACGGTAATCGGCGGTGACAAAGTCGGCGCCGATCTGTTCGCCCACCAGCTTGGCGCGGTCGGGTTTGATCTCGGCGACGCCGATGAAATCGACTTGCGGATGGCGCTTGGCCACCTCGCCGCGAAACAGGCCTACGCGGCCCGCGCCGATGATGGCGACGCCGATGTGTTTGGGATTTTTCTTTGGCATGGCTCTAAACCCTGTATGAATGAGTCAATGAATGATTGCAGCCCGAAATCACCCTCAAAACATGCGCACCGTCATTGCGAGCGCAGCGAAGCAATCTCGTCGAGAACATGAAACGCGCAGCAATGCCACGAGATTGCTTCGTCGCTTCGCTCCTCGCAATGACAAATTGGTTCATTTTCGCCCGCCGCTCAGGCAACCGCGCGCACCGGCTTGGCCCCAAGCTGAGGCAGAGGCAGCGACACCGGCTCGTTGCGCTCGGCCGACAAGTCGGCGGCGATGTACACCTCCATCACCATGCGCGCATGCTCCGGCGTCACCAGCACCTCGCGGTCGCAAGCCACGGCTTCGAGGAAATGAATGGTCTCGGCGGCCATCGGCCCGGCATAGGTGTGGTCCACGCCCTCGCCCGGCATGGTCGACATGGGCAGCACCATGCCCTTGTTCATGGTGTTGAGCACCACGTCGCGGTGGCTGTCATCGACCATGATCACGCCCTCGGTGCCGACCATTTCAATCCAGGTGGTGGAAAAATTCGGGTAGCCGGGCGGCAGGTTCCAGCCGCCACCGACGACAAAGGACAGGCCGTTGTCCATGGTCACGGTGATCCACTGCGTGTCGGGAATTTCCTGACCGGAGGATTCCTTCATCACACCATAGTTGTTTTGCGAATACACGCGCACCGGCTTGGACGGCTCCAGGCACCAGAGCAAGAAATCCAGGTCGTGGGTCGACTCCATCGCCGCCGGCGAGAGTTTCACGCGACCGCTGATTTTCTTGCCCAGGCTGCGCGTGATGTGGCGGCTTACCAGGGCACTGACCGGCCGGCCGATGCTGCCCTCGCGTATGGCCTTGCGCACATAGGCAAACTTCGGGTTGAAGCGCTGCGAATAACCGATGGTGAACTTGAGGTTTTTTTTGCGCGCAATGGCGATCAGGTCGTCTGCCTCGGACAATTCGAGGGCGATGGGCTTTTCCAGGAACACATGCTTGCCGGCCGACAAAAAGTCGCGCGCCATCGGGTAGTGCGTGGTTTCGGGCGTGGCCGAGATGTACACCGCCTCGATCTCGGCGATTTTCAGCAGGTCGCGGTAATCGGCCGTTGCGGTGACCGCAGCGGTGGACTTGGCCACCTCGGCGAGGCGCTCCGGGCGCGTCTCGGCAATATGCAGGCTTTTCACCAGCGGGTTCTTTGCCAGCGCCTCGGCGCGGATGCCGCCGCACCAGCCCGTTCCAACCACCGCCACGCCAATCTGTTTCATTCCAGTTCTCCTTGCACGATTTCAATCCAGGGTGGCGCCAATTACACCACCCCGGCGGCGGCGAAACAAATCCCGATTTGCTATGCTTGGCATACGTATTCGGCATGGGCAAGCCATTCCAGGCGGCATGGCATGCCAGAAGCGCCAGAGTAAATCACGCCAGCGGCATATTGCGAGAGCATGCCATATTGTTATCGCGAATCGACAACACGGGCGAAGGGTCTCATGGAACTGCGCAGCATCCAGTATTTCGTGCAAATCGCCGACGAGGGCAGCATCACGCGCACCGCGGGCAAGCTCGGGGTGGCGCAGCCGGCCCTCACCCGCCATGTCAAGCAGCTCGAGGCGGAGCTGGGCACGCAATTGCTGATGCGCCTGCCACGGGGCGTGCGCCTGACCACCTCGGGGCGCGACTTTCTCGAGCACGCGCGGCGCATCATCCTCGAGGTCGCGCGCGCCAAGGAGCATGTGCGCGGCAACGCAAAAATTCCGCGCGGCCGCGTTGTCATCGGCACTTCCCCCACTCTCGCCCCGCTGCTGCTGCCCGGCTGCATCGCCCGCGCGCGCCAGCAATGCCCGACGGTGACACTCAAGGTGATGGAGGGCTTCAGCCCGCAACTGCTTGACGCCCTGCTCACCGGGCGGCTTGACCTTGCCATCATGACCAATCCGCCGCGCTCGCCTGCGCTGGTGCTCACGCCGCTCATTTCCGAACCGCTGCTGGTGATCTCGCCGCCCTCGACACGCGGCACCGCGCGCCCGCTGTCGCTGGCCGAGCTCGCGCGCACCCCCATGGTCATCACCGTGGGCCTGCGCAACGTCATCGACGAACAACTCGCCGCCTTTGGCAGCGCGCTCAAGGTCGAGGCCGAGATCGACTCGATCGAAGCCATACGCCGCATCCTGCTCGCCGGCGGCGGCAGCACGCTGATGCCGGTGTCAACCTTCCATGCCGAAATCGCCAGCGGCGCGCTCACCGCCTCGCCGGTCGCCGACGCCAACCTGCACCGCATCCTGGTACTGGCACGGCCGCTGGCCGAGTCCGGTTCGGCCGCCATCGACGAAATCGAGCACATCGTGCGCACCGAAATGTCCGCCTTGCTCGATGCCGGGCTGTTCCGCCTGCCCGGGGCAAAGCCCGCGCGCGCCGCGCCGGCCGGCAAAACGGCCCTGCGCCGGAAACGGCAATCGGCTTGAAAGCCGCGCCAGTATTGGCTTTCCAGCTTATGGCCTTGCCGGCCGCAGCCTGAGCATGGCCGCCCTGCCGCAGCGCACACTGTCGCAAGTCATTGCCCTGGGCTGCACCCAGACCCTCGCCTGGGCCTCCTCGACCTACCTGCCGGCGATCCTCGCGCAGCCCATTGCCAGCGAACTGGACATCTCACGCGCCAATGTGTTCGGCGCCTTTTCCATCGCACTGGTGCTGACCGGACTGGGCGGCCCCCTGGTCGGGCGCCTTATCGACCGCCACGGCGGCCGCGGCATGCTCGCCGCCTCCAACCTGGTGTTTGCCGCGGGACTGTTGATGCTGGGCCTCGCAACAAACGGCCTCGCGATGCTCGCCGCCTGGTGCGTGCTGGGCGTGGGCATGGCCATGGGACTCTATGACGCCGCCTTCGCCACTCTGGTCAGGATACACGGTGGCGCGGCGCGCGAACCGATTACCGGCATCACCCTCATCGCCGGCTTTGCCAGCACCGTCGGCTGGCCACTCACCGCCTTTGTCGCCGAGCACTATGGCTGGCGCACGAGCTGTTTTGTCTGGGCGGCCATGCACTTGTTCATTGCCCTGCCAGTAAACCTGCGTTTTATTCCAAAGGTTGCCGCAGTCGCACGTGACACCGGCGCCATGCCTGAAACAGGCAAGGCGGAAGGCAATCCATCCCGCGCCGGTGGCAAAGCGCAGAACCAGCGCCTCGCCTTCTGGCTGCTGGCGATATTCGCCGCCGCCACCTCGTTTGTCACCTCGGCGCTCGCCGCGCACCTGCCCGGACTGCTGCTCGCCGCCGGCGCCAGCGCGCTCGTCGCGATTACCGCCTCAGCCATGCTCGGCCCGGCGCAGGTGGCGGCGCGGCTGTCCGAATTCATGGCGGCGCGGCGCTTTGGCTTTCATCCCTTGAGCAGTGCCCGCCTCGCCACCGCGCTCAATCCTCTCGGGGCCCTGGTGCTGGGCCTGTTCGGCGGCCTGCCCCTCGCCGCAGCAGCCTTTGCCGTGCTGCACGGTGCCGGCAACGGCATGATCACCATCGCCAAGGGCACCTTGCCACTGGCCATTTTCGGGCCGGCGGGCTACGGCTACCGGCAGGGCCTGCTCAACGTCATCGCCCGCGGCATGCAAGCCCTCGCGCCATTCGCCTTCGGCCTGACGCTCGATCACTACGGCGCGAACGCCGGGATTGTTTTATCCGCCGGCGTGTCGCTGATCGCGCTTGCCGCCTTGTTCATGCTGCACAAGGGCAAGACATGAACACTCCGCGCACCCGCGCCTTCCTGCTGCTCGCCCTTGCCAACCTGTTCTGGTCGGGCAACTGGGTCATCGGCCGCGCGCTGCGCGACGCCATCGACCCGGTCACGCTGACTTTCTGGCGCTGGTTGATCGCCGTGCTGGTGCTCGCGCCCTTCGCCCTGCCGGCGGTCCTCGCCAAGCGCGACCTGATACGCCGTAACGCCGGCCTGATCCTGCTGCTCGCGCTGACCGGTATCATTTTGTTCCAGGTTCTGGTCTATGCCGGGCTGCGAACGACCACCACCGTGAACGCCGTGCTGCTCAACTCTTCCATGCCCTTGTTCATATTGCTGTGTTCCTGGGTAATGGAACGCGAGCAGGCCAGCCGCGGCCAGGTCGCCGGGATGCTGGTCTCAATCGCCGGAATCCTGGTCATTCTTTCGCAAGGCGAGTCCACCCGCCTGCTGAACTTTGAGTTCCATGCCGGCGATGCATTGATCCTGCTTGCCATGCCGGTATGGGGGGTCTATTCGGTGCTGCTCAAGCGCCGGCCGCCGGATCTTGGCGGCGTGCCGCTGCTGTTCATAATCGCACTCAGCGGGGTGGTCTTGCTCGTGCCGGTGCTGTTGCTGATGTCGCTGCAGGCGCCGCTGCGTCTTCCGGCCGGCGGAGAAATCGCCGGCGTACTGTACGTCGCCCTGGCTGCGTCGGTGGGCGCCTTCATTTGCTGGAACCGCGGCGTGGCGGTGGTCGGCGCCAACGCCGCCGGCGTCACCTTCCACCTGTTGCCCGCATTTGGCACCATCCTCGCGATCGTTTTCCTGGGCGAGACCATCCAGGGCTTTCATGCCGCCGGCATCGCCACCATCCTCGCCGGCGTATTCATCGCCACCCGCTATGCACCGCAAAAACCCGCGGCCCCGGTTGTTGCCGCACCCCTGCCAAAACCCTGATCTTCCTTGTTGAGGTCCCCGCCATGCCCGCCAGTCCCGTCATCCAGATCAGCCCCCTCGGCTTCCCCTGGCAAACCAGCGATCCCTTCCTGTTCTGCGCCTACCACGACGACGCCTACCCGCCGGCCAATGCGCAAATGGGACCGCAGGCCCCGCTCGCCGGCCGCGACATCGGGCAGGACTTCAGCCGCAAGGACGGCTGGAGCATGTACCACGGCACCACGGTGCCGGGGTTTCCCGCGCATCCGCACCGCGGGTTCGAAACGGTCACCATCGTGCGCAAGGGGCTGATCGACCATTCGGACTCGCTCGGCGCCGCCGCGCGCTTCGGCCGGGGCGACGTGCAGTGGCTCACCGCCGGCAAGGGCGTAGTGCATTCGGAGATGTTCCCCTTGCTCGACCCGGCCG
>CAMAWC010000089.1 GCA_945861875.1 Bordetella parapertussis | reverse complement strand
CCGTGTGAAGGCGATGCTCTACCACTGAGCTAGCCGCGCAGGCCAGGGCGCTATTTTCTCATGGCAGGCGTCACAGGGTCAACGCGCCAGTTGTCGTCTCATAAGCGCGCATTTGTCGGCATAATGCCGGGTCATGCAAGCCTGGGAGGCAAGATGGCCAAACTAGACAAATCCGCGCTATCCAAAACGATGACGCCGGCACAGGTGATTGAAGCGGTGCGTCAGTCGCCCGCCACGCGCGTAAAAGTGGCGGTGTCGGACATCGACGGCGTGCTGCGCGGCAAATACCTGCACAAGGACAAGTTTTTGGGCGCCGTCGACAGCGGCTTCGGGTTTTGCAACGTGGTGTTCGGCTGGGACTCCGGCGACAACTGTTACGACAATGGCAGCTGGACCGGCTGGCACACCGGTTTTCCGGATGCGCTCGCGCGCATCGACCTTGCCACCTTCCGCCGCATTCCCTGGGACGATGGCGTGCCGTTTTTCCTCGCTGATTTCGAGGAGGGCGACGGCCGGCCCTTGCCGGTATGTCCGCGCCAGGTACTGAAGGGCGTATTGAAGCGCGCCGAGGCAATGGGTTTCAAGGTGTTCACCGGCATGGAGTTCGAATGGTTCAACTTCGCCGAGACACCCAAGAGTCTTGCCGAAAAAGGCCATATACGGCCGGAGCCGATCTCGCCGGGCATGTTCGGCTATTCGCTCCTGCGTATGAACCAGAACCAGCCGTTTTTCAAGGCGTTGATGGAGGAAATGCCGCGGTTCGGCATTCCCATCGAGGGCCTGCACACCGAGACCGGTCCCGGCGTGTACGAGGCGGCGATCCAGTTTTCCGAGGCGCTTGAATCGGGCGACCGCGCCATCCTGTTCAAGCTCGCAGCCAAGGAAATCGGCAACCGCTTTGGCATCATGCCAAGCTTCATGGCCAAGTGGAGCCAGCAGTATCCGGGTTGCAGCGGCCACGTGCACCAGAGCCTGACCGACGGCCAGGGCAAGGGCAATCTTTTTTACGACGCCAAGGCGCCGCGGCGCATGAGCAAGCTGTTCGAGAGCTATCTCGCCGGCCAGCTAGCCTACATGGAGGAATTCCAGCCGCTTTATGCGCCGACGGTGAACAGCTACAAGCGCCTGGTCGACGGATTCTGGGCGCCGGTCAAACCGACCTGGGGGCTGGACAACCGCACCACCTCGTTTCGCGTCATCGCCGGTTCGCCCAAGTCGACGCGGCTGGAAACACGCTGTCCCGGCGCCGACGTCAATCCTTATCTGGCATTGGCGGCCTGTATCACCGCCGGGCTTGCGGGTGTGGAGAAGGGACTCAAACTCAAGGATGCGCCGATCACCGGTGATGCCGCAAGACTGGAAAAAATCCCGCGTTTCGCGCGCAACCTGCGCGATGCAACCGATAAAATGAAACAATCGAAACTGGCGCGCGACTGGTTCGGCGAGGTGTTTGTCGATCACTTCACCCGGACGCGCGAGTGGGAATGGCGCCAGTTCCAGGATGCCGTCACCGACTGGGAATTGAAGCGCTACTTTGAAATAATTTGAAGAAATATTGAAATAAACTTCGTCATCCCCGCGCAAGCGGGGATCCACCTTGACCTAAAGCGTGGAATCATTGAGTCAAAATGGATTCCCGCTCCCCGATTAAGTCATTCGAGGACAAGCTTCGCGGGAATGACGTACCAAATCAGAGTTTCCCTAACGGACTTCATTGCATGACCATCAGCAGGTTTGCCTTTCCCACCCAGATAATTTTTGGCGCCGGTGCGCGCCACGAGGTGTCGGCGCATCTTCAGGCGCAAGGCGTCAAACGCCCCGTGATCGTCACCGACCGCGGCATTGCGCCGCTGCCCATGCTCGGAGCGTTTCGCGACAGCCTCGCCAAGGCCGGCCTTGGCGTCGAGGTGTTCTCGGATATCTGGGGTAATCCGACCGGCAGCCAGGTGATGGCCGGTGCGGCGGCGTTCAAAGCGCACGGCGCCGACGCGGTGATCGGTTTTGGTGGTGGCGCCGCCCTCGACGTGGCCAAGGCGGTGGCGCTGATGGCCGGACATCCGGGCGACGTGCTCGAGTACGCCTGGGACCATCCGCAGGTGCGGCCCATAGACAAGATGCTGCCGTATTTCATCGCCCTGCCGACCACCGCAGGCACCGGCAGCGAAGTGGGGCGCTCCAGCGTGGTGTCCGATGATGCGACGCACATCAAGAAAATCATTTTTTCCGCAAAAATACTGGCCAAGGCGGTGTTCGCCGATCCGGAACTCACGCTCGACCTGCCGGCCAGGATCACCGCCGCCACCGGCATGGACGCGCTGACGCACAACGTCGAGTCGTATTTGTCGCCGGCCTACCATCCCTTGTGCGACGGCATCGCCCTTGAGGGTGTGCGCATTTGCGCCCAGGCGCTGCCCAAGGCGGTCAAGGCGCCGCGCGACCTGCAGGCGCGCGCCGACATGCTGATGGCCTCGATGATGGGGGCGATCGCCTTCCAGAAAGACCTTGGTGCCACGCATTCCTGCGCACACGCGCTCTCGACCGTGGCCGACCTGCATCACGGCCTTGCCAACGGCATCATGATCGACCATGTCATGCGATTCAACCAGCCGGTGGCGACGGTCAAGATGGCAGAAATGGCCAGGGTCGCCGGCTTGTCCGTTCCTGTCGGGGCATCGGCCGAGGCCGGGGCCGCGGTGTTCATAGCCTGGCTGACCCGGCTCAAGGCCGATGTCGGCCTGCCTGCGGGCCTTGCCATGGTCGGCGTGAAGTCGGACCAGGTGGACGCACTGGTCGAAGTGGCGATCAACGATATCTGCCACCAGACCAATCCGCGCCCGTGCAGCCGCGGGGACTTTGCCGGTCTGTTCCGTTCGGCGCTGTAGTGAGTGTTCAACCATGGATGAAAGTCAGAACGCTCAACCCCTCTCCCCGGCCCTCTCCCAAAGGGAGAGGGTGAAAATGGCACTTATTCGCTATCGCGAATCAGTGAGGGTTCAATAGGTCATGCTGAAGATCGGCCTGTCGGCCTGCTTTTTCCATGCCGACCCCAAACGCCCCATTTTCAAGGGCAAGACGCTGCAATACGCCGAACAATCGATGCTTCACTGGGTCATGTCAGGCGACGTGCTCGCGGTGATGATTCCCTCGCCCGAAGGCAATACCCGCCGCGGCAAGGTTACCGTGGGCGATTTCGCCCGCGAGCTCGACGGCCTGGTGTTGCAGGGCGGGGCGGACGTTTCCCCGTCGAGTTACGACGAGGCGGCGCTGAAACCGGAGTGGACCGGCGACCGCGTGCGCGACCTCTACGAAATCGACCTGCTCAACGCCTTCATGGCCGCCGGCAAGCCGGTGCTGGGCATATGCCGCGGGGCGCAGCTCATCAACGTGGCCTTTGGCGGCACGCTGTTCCAGGACATTGGCACGCAACGCCCCGAGGCGCTGCAGCACCGCAACTGGGATATTTACGACCAGAATTTCCACAATGTGCGCGTCGAGGCGGGTGGCAGCCTGTCGCGCTGGTATGAAACGGCGCGCAGCTACAAGGTCAATTCGGTGCACCACCAGGCGGTAAAGGATCTTGGCAAGGGTCTTGTGGTCGAGGCGCGCGCCGAAGACGACGGCGTGATCGAGGCGGTGCGCAACAGCGGCAAGGCCTGGGTGCTGGGCGTGCAATGGCATCCGGAATTTCAGGACCCGGCAGACAAGAGCCTCATCGACAACACCCCCATACTCAAAGAATTCTTACAGCAAGCTGGCAAAAAATGACGCTTAAAATCACCAACCCGGCAACGGGAAAGCAGCTGCGCACACTCCCGGAAGACGGTCTGCTGCAGGTCAAGTGCAAGTACGACGCGGCGCGCGAGGCGCAGCCGGGTTGGAGCCGCACGCCTTTTAGCAAGCGGCTTGCGGCGATCAAGCGTTTTCGCGCCGCATTGGTGGCCGAGCGCGAGCCGCTGGCGAAAATCCTCACCAGCGAGGTGGGCAAGCCCATCGCCCAGTCGCGCAACGAGCTTGCCGGGGTGCTCGCCCGTATTGATTTTTTTATCGACAACACCAAGCCGCGGCTGCGCAACGCCATGGTGCTTGACGATGGTGCGCAGAAAATGAAGGAGATGATTTCGCACGAGCCGCTGGGCGTGATCGCCAACATCTCGGCCTGGAATTACCCCTACCTCGTAGGTGCCAACGTCTTTGTCCCGGCGCTGCTCACCGGCAATACGGTGCTCTACAAGCCCTCGGAAATCGCCACGCTCAGCGGCCTCGAGATAGCCCGCCTGCTGCACGCCAGCGGCATCCCAAAAAACGCTTTCATCCCGGTCATCGGCGGCGGCAAGACCGGCGGCGCATTGCTCAAGCAGGATGTGGACGGCGTATTTTTCACCGGCTCCTACGACACCGGCGTCAAGATCGCCCGCTCCGTGGCCGATCGCATGATCAAGCTGCAACTGGAGCTGGGAGGCAAGGACCCGGTCTATGTCTGCGACGATGTCGATATCAAAGCGGTGGCCGCCGGCGTCGCCGACGGCGCCTTTTACAACAACGGGCAGAGCTGCTGCTCGGTCGAACGCATTTACGTGCATGAAAAAATATACGATGCCTTTATCACGGCCTTTGTCGACGAGGTAAAGGGATTCAAAGTGGGCGACCCGGCCGATGACAAGACCTACATCGGGCCGCTGGCGCGATCGCAACAACTGGCGGTGCTCAAGCAGCAGGTAGCCGATGCAAAACGCAAGGGTGCAAAGCTGTTGCTCGGCGGTGGGCCGCTGCTCACAGCGGGCGGCAAGGGCAACTGGTTTTCCCCGACGGTGTTTTCCGACGCGGGGCAGAACACCGACCTGATGCGGGCGGAGAGTTTCGGCCCCATCATCGGCCTGCGCAAGGTGCGCGATGACGCCGAGGCGGTGGCGCTGATGAATGACTCGCGTTACGGCCTGACTGCCGCCATTTACACGCGCGACGGCCGTCGTGCCGAACGGGTGCTGTCGCAGGTACGCTCGGGCTCGGCCTACTGGAATTGCTGCGACCGCGTCAGTCCGCGCCTGCCCTGGTCGGGGGTGGGCCGGTCCGGCGTGGGCGTGACCCTGTCCGGTTACGGCATTGAGACCTTCTTGCGGCCCAGGGCCTGGCATTTGCGCGCCGCCTGACGCCGGCGCACGCACCACCATGCGCCTGGCCATATTCGACCTCGACGGCACGCTGCTCACCGGCGACAGCGATTGCGACTGGATGGAGTTTCTGATCGATGAAGGCGTGCTCGATCGTGCCGCCGCGTCTGCAGCGCTAGCGGATGTCAGCGCGCGATACAAGGCCGGGGCGATCAGCCCGGGCGAGTTCAGTCGCTTTTTCATCGGACTGCTAAAAGGCCATGCGCCGGCGCGCCTGCACGACTGGCATGCGCGCTACATGCAGAAAAAAATCCTGCCCAAGCTGCGTGCTCGCGGGCGCGAGGCGGTGGCGCGGCATCGCACCCAGGGCGACCTGCTGCTCCTGTCGACCGCGACCAACCGCTTTTTGACCGCGCCGATTGCGGCAGAACTGGGGTTTGAGCACCTCATCGCCACCGAACCCGAGGTGAAAGACGGCCTTTACACCGGCGACTTTACCGGTGTGGCCAATATGCGCGAAGGCAAGGTCGCGCGGCTCGAGGACTGGCTGGCGGCGCGGGGCGAAGGCCTTGCGGCGTATTCCGAAGTCTGGTTTTACAGCGATTCTTGCAACGACATCCCGCTGCTTTCACGTGCGACCCATCCGGTGGTGGTTGACCCCGACGCCACACTCGAAGCGCACGCCCGTGCCAGCGGCTGGCCGGTGGTGTCGCTGGCCTAGGTAATAGGTAAAGGAAAAAACGCATGGCTAAACCGCTCCCAACGCAGGCGCAGGTGATCATCGTCGGCGGCGGCATTGCCGGTTGCAGCACCGCCTATCACCTCACCAAGCTGGGCATCACCGATGTGCTGCTCTTGGAACAGGGCCAGCTCACCTGCGGCACCACCTGGCACGCCGCGGGTCTGGTGGGCCAGATGCGTCCCAACCGCAACATGACGCGCATGAGCAAATACGGCATCGAGCTGTATGCCACGCTCGAGGCGGAAACCGGCCTTGCCACCGGCTGGAAGCAGTGTGGCAGCGTCAACGTGGCGCGTACCCCCGAACGCATGACACTGCTCAAGCGCACGGTGGCAAGCGCGCGCAGTTTTGGTGTCGAGTGCGAACTGATATCGCCGGCCGAAGCCGGCCGCTTGTGGCCGCTGATGCGCACCGACGATTTGCAGGGCGCGATCTGGCTGCCCGGTGACGGCAAGGCCAATCCCACCGACCTCACCCAGTCCCTCGCCAAGGGCGCGCGCATGCGCGGCGCACAAATACGCGAGGGCGTGCGCGTGATCGCCGTGCAACAGCAGGGCGGACGGGTCAGCGGCGTGGAGGTCGAATACGAGGGCGAGCGCCGAAAGATACCTTGCGCCAGCCTGGTCAACTGCGCCGGCCAATGGGCGCGCGAGTTCGGCCGCCTCGCCGGCGTCAACGTGCCGCTGCATTCGGCCGAGCATTTTTACATCGTCACCGAAAAAATAGATGGTGTGACCCCGGACCTGCCGGTGATGCGCGACCCGGACGGGCTGATTTACTACAAGGAAGAAGTCGGCGGCCTGGTGATGGGCGGTTTCGAGATGGTGGCCAAGCCCTGGGGCATGGCGGGCATCCCGGACAAGTTCGAGTTCCAGTTGCTGCAGGAGGACTGGGACCAGTTTGAACCCTTGATGATCAATGCCATCCACCGCACCCCCTGCCTTGAAACGGCACAGGTGAAAATGCTGCTAAACGGCCCGGAGAGCTTCACCCCGGACGGCAACTTCATCCTCGGCGAGGCGCCGGAGCTGGGCGGCTATTTTGTCGCGGCGGGCTTCAACTCGGCCGGCATTGCCAATTCGGGCGGGGCGGGGCGGCTGATGGCCGAGTGGATTGCCGCCGGGGAAGCCTCTTCAGACCTGTGGGACGTCGATATCCGCCGTTTTGCCTCCTTCCAGTCCAACCGCGCTGCGCTGCGCGACCGCACCGTCGAGACCCTTGGACTGCACTACGCCATGCGCTGGCCGCGCCAGGAGCTCGAGTCGGCACGGCCGCTGCGCCGCTCACCCTTGTACGACAGGCTGGTGGTAAAAGGCGCGGTGTTTGGCTCGCGGCTGGGGTGGGAGCGCGCCAACTACTTCAAGCCCGCCGGTTCGCCGCCGCTGGCCCATACCCTGGGCATGCCGCTGTGGCTGGAGCATTGTGTCGCCGAGCAGCGCGCCACCCGCGAAGCGGTGGCCTTGTACGACCAGACCTCGTTTTCGAAATTGCTGCTGCAGGGACGCGATGCACTGCAAGTCCTGCAACGCCTGTGCGCCAACGACATCGATGTAGCGGTCAACCGCATGGTTTATACGGCGCTCCTGAATCCGCGCGGCGGCTTCGAGTCCGACCTGACCATCATGCGCCTTGCGGTGGATCGTTTTTTCATTATCACCGGATCCGGCCAGGCTACGCGCGATGCCGACTGGATCAACCGCCATATCGACAAAGACGAATTCGCGGTGCTGACCGACGTGACTTCGTCCTGGGCAGTGCTCTCGCTCATGGGGCCGCGTTCGCGCGACCTGCTGGCACGGGTGTCGCCGGATGATCTTTCGGCCACCAGCCTGCGCTTTTCCGACACCCGTGAAATAGACCTCGGCTACGCGCGGGTGCGCGCGGCGCGCATGAGTTATGTCGGCGGTCCCGGTTTCGAGCTGTATGTGCCGACGGAGATGGCGGTGGCGGTGTATGAGTCACTGTTCGCCGCCGGCGCCGACCTCGGCCTGCGCGACGCCGGTTATTACACCCTCGACGCGCTGCGCGTCGAGGCGGGCCGCCGCGCCTTTGGCGCCGAACTCGGTCCGGATGAAACCCCCTTCGAGGCCGGCTTGTCCTACGCGGTGAAAATGGACAAGGCCGCCGACTTCATCGGCAAACCTGCTCTGCAAAAGCAATTAGCCGGCGGCGTTACCAAGCGGCTGATGATGTTCACCCTCAACGATCCGGCCGCCTACCATTACACTTGGGGCGGCGAGGGCATCCTGCGCGATGGCCAGCCGGTGGGCGAAGTCACCTCGGCCGGCTTCAGTCATCGCCTTGGCCGTGTCGTGGCGATGGGCTTTGTGCGCGGCGAGCGCCTGGCTGCCGACGGCTCGCAAGACGCGCGGTTGCTGCAGGGGCGCTGTGAAGTCGATATTGCCGGCGAGCGCGTCGCGCTGACGGCGCATCTGAAGCCGCCGGTCTGATGCTGTTTTAGCTTTGCCATCGGCTGGAAAGCCAATACTGGCGCGTGTTTTGGCTTTGGCCGCGCTTCGCGCTTAACGTTCGCTTTGCTCACGTTAGCCTCCGCCGCAACAAGCCCTGCGGGCGTGTTGTCAGCCGATGGCAGGATGGATTGCAGCGCCCGCTCTAGTGTTTTTTTGAGCCTGTGCGATCTGCCATCAGTTGTTCGACAGCGGCGTCCAGCGCCGCATCCAGTTCATCCGGAAACAGGTCCGGCGGTGTCGTGCCGCCGCCATCGCGCAGGCGGTTGCGCAGCGCCTCTTCGAGAGGCTCGGCGAGTTTGCGGCTGCGGCGCGGACCAGGTGTGGGCACGCGGCTTATTGAAACGCCTGAATGCCCGTTTGCGCCCTACCCAAAATCAAGGCATGGATATCATGCGTGCCTTCGTAGGTGTTGACCACTTCGAGGTTGACCATGTGGCGGATGATACCGAACTCGTCGGAGATGCCGTTGCCGCCCAGCATGTCGCGTGCCACGCGGGCGATATCGAGGGCCTTGCCGCAGGAGTTGCGTTTCATGATGGAGGTGATCTCGGGCGAGGCCGTGCCCTCGTCCTTCATGCGCCCAAGACGCAGGCAACCCTGCAGGCCCATGGTGATTTCGGTCTGCATGTCGGCGAGTTTTTTCTGTATCAGCTGGTTGGCGGCAAGCGGGCGGCCAAATTGCTTGCGGTCCATCACATACTGACGCGCGCGGTGCCAGCAGTCCTCGGCCGCGCCGAGCGCGCCCCATGCGATGCCAAAGCGCGCCGAGTTGAGACAGGTGAACGGGCCCTTGAGGCCTTTTACATTCGGCATCAACTGGTCGGCCGAGACCTCGACGTTGTCCATGACGATCTCGCCGGTGATGGAGGCGCGCAGGCCGAACTTGCCGTGTATCGCCGGTGCTGACAGGCCTTTCATGCCTTTTTCCAGGACGAAGCCGCGAATCTCGCCGTCGTCGGTTTTTGCCCACACCACAAACACGTCGGCGATGGGTGAATTGGAAATCCACATTTTCGAACCACTGAGGCTGTAGCCGCCGGCCACGGTCTTGGCCCGCGTGAGCATACCGGCCGGGTCGGAGCCGTGATTGGGTTCGGTCAGGCCGAAGCAGCCTATCCATTCGCCGGTGGCCAGTTTGGGCAGGTATTTTTTCTTTTGTGCTTCAGTGCCGAACTCGAAAATTGGCACCATCACCAGCGAGCTTTGCACGCTCATCATCGAGCGATAACCCGAGTCGACGCGCTCGACTTCGCGCGCGATCAGGCCGTAGGACACATAGTTGAGGCCGGCGCCGCCGTATTCGGCCGGGATGGTCGGTCCGAGCAGGCCGAGCGCGCCCATTTCAGTGAATATGGCCGGGTCGGTCTTTTCGTGGCGAAAGGCCTCGAGCACGCGCGGCAGCAGTTTTTCCTGGCAATAGGCCTGGGCCGCTTCGCGCACCATGCGCTCGTCTTCGGTGAGCTGCTGGTCAAGCAGCAGCGGGTCGGCCCAGTTGAATGTGGCTTTGGCTTTGCCTATGGGATTGGGGGCGTTCATGACGGTGGCTCCGTTTAGGTATTTGGTGAGGTGCTTTATAAATCCCTACTTCGTCGTTCCCGCGAAAGCGGGAACCCATTTTGATCTGATGAGTACACGCTGAACGTCAAGATGGATTCCCGCTTTCACGGGAATGACGGGAATAGCGGGAATGACGGGGTTGTTCAGTATTTTCTCAAGCATCAGGTGTTAGCAATGATACGCCGAGCCGTGCGCGCCGCTGCAGCCAGGGACTGGGACGGTAGCGCGGGTCGCCGTAATACGATTCGAGGCCTTCGAGGATTTGCAGCACGCGCGTCGGCTCAAGCGCGTCGCCCCAGGCGAGCGGGCCTTGCGGGTAGCCAAGGCCCAGCGTAACGGCAAGGTCGATGTCCGCGGGCGAGGCGATGCGCTGCTGGGCGATGTCGCAGGCGATGTTGATGACATGCGCGACCACGCGTTGCGATACAAATCCCGCCGAGTCGCGGATGGCCGAGGCCGGTACGCCGTCCGAGCCGAACAGGCCGACGGCGGCGTCGCGCATCGACGGTTCGGTGAGGATGGTGGTCATGATCACGCGGTGTTTGGCAAAGCCCATCAGCGGGTCGAGCGCCACGGTGCGGCGCGGATCGAGTTCGAGGTCGGCGGCCGAATTGCTGGCGTCGTGCCCGAGCGGCGTGACCACGCACAACGAGTCCTGTGCCGGGTTGTCGCCGGTATCCAGGCGTCCGCCGAGTTTTTTCACCAGTTCGACCACGGCATCGTGGGCGGTGGACAGGCCGTCCTGCTCGTCCGGCATGTCATCGGGCGCCACCCAGACGCGGGTCGGGCGGATGTTGGGCAGCGGCGGTGCGGCGATCACTTCCTGCTTGCCGCCCTCGTAACGGTAAAAGCCACGGCCGCTTTTTCGCCCGAACAGCCCGGCCGACATGCGCTGGCCGGTGACCGGCGACGGCCGGAATCGCGGCTCGTGGTAGAACTGTTCGTAAATCGATTCCATCACCGGGTGCGACACATCCAGGCCGGTAAGGTCGAGCAATTCGAACGGGCCCATGCGAAAACCGGCCTGGTCGCGCAGGATGCGGTCGATCTGGTGGAATTCGGCCACGCCCTCGCCCAGCACGCGCAAAGCCTCGGTGCCAAAGCCGCGTCCGGCGTGATTGACAATAAAGCCGGGGCTGTCCTTGGCGCGCACCGGCGCATGGCCCATGCGCACGGCCAGTTTGGTCAGCGCCGGCGCCACCCACCCTTCAGTCAGGGCGCCGTCGATGACCTCGACCACTTTCATCAGCGGCACGGGATTGAAAAAATGGAACCCGCCGACGCGCCCGGGACGTTTGCATGCGGCGGCGATGGCTGTGACCTGCAGGGAAGAGGTGTTGCTGGCGATAAGGCAGTCCTCGCGCACAATGCCCTCAAGGCGCTGGAACAATTCGCGTTTGGCGGCGATGTTCTCGACAATGGCCTCGATCACCACATCGCAGGCGGCAAAGGCTTCGAGTGATGTGATTTCCACGCGCGCGAGGTACTCGCCGTGCTGGGCGCCGGTAATACGGCCTTTTTCGGCGAGCTTGCCGAACATGGCATCGAGCGACTGGCGCGCCTCGGCTGCCGCCCCTTCGCGGCTGTCGTGCAACAGCACGCGAATGCCCGATTGCGCGGCGATCTGGGCGATGCCGCGGCCCATTACGCCGGAACCGACGATGCCAAGGGTGAGCGCGGGACTGTCGATGTCGATGGGCATGGTTTGGCGGGACGGGAGGGCGGCTGGAGAGGGCGTATTTTAGCCTTAATGGGCGCCGGTGGAACAATTGCCCCGGCGCAGTGCGCGCATTGACGCTGGCGCGCATAATGGGCAAGCTGTCGGCGGTATTCAATCGTGGTTAGTGCAGCGGCATCTTGAGGAGGAAGCCATGTACCGTAAGATTCTGATGGCCTATAACGGCTCGCAGGAGGGACGCGCCGCGCTCATCGAGTGCGCCGACTTTGTCGCGATGACCAAGGCCGAAACGCACTTGCTGGCGGTGGCCGGGATGCCCTCGAGCATGTTTCTGACCGAGGGATTCCTGCCTGAGGAATTGCTGGATGAGGAGAAAAAACGCACCCAGCAGGTGCTCGATGAGGGCGTGGCACAGATGCAGGCCAAAGGGCTGGCCGTCACCGGGCACCTTGCGGTGGGAGAGCCGGTGGAGGAGATCTGCCGCGTCGCCACTGAATTGAACTGCGACCTTATTGTTCTGGGCCATCGCCAGAAGACGACCTTCGCAGCGCGCTGGTGGAAGGGCTCGGTCGGTGCGTCATTGCTCGACTACAGTCCGTGCAGCGTGCTGATCGCGCGCCACCGCTAGCAAAACACCCGGAGGGTCCGGCATTTGCGCAGTACCGGGATGCCGGCGGATGGGTTGAGCGATAATCGCCGTCTGTCCATGGAAAAGCCTTCCTTTATCGCCGGCATCGCGCTGTTCACCCTGTTGTCTGTGGTGATGCCGCCGGCTGCCGCACAAACGCCGCCCGGCGCAAAGCCACCGGTTCGGGCACCGGTACAGGGCGCGGCGCGACCGGCTCAGCGCTTTGACGACAAACACTGGAACGATCTTGCCGACCAGACGGATGCGCTGCTCGCCAAGGGCGAGTTTTCCCAGTCGGAAAGCGTTGCGCGCGAACTGGTGGCGGAGGGATTGCGTGTGTACGGCGGCGAGCATGCGAACACGGCGGTGAGTCACACCATCCTCGGTACTGCATTGCTGCGCCAGGCCAGGTACGGCGCGGCCGAAATCGAGCTGCGCCAGGCCCTGGCGATTTACGAGAAACTCTCCGGGCCGGAGAGCACCAACACCGCATCGGCGCTGAACAATCTCGCGCTCGCGCTCGAGCGCAGCGGCGATTTCGCCGGTGCCGAACTGCTGTTGCGTCGCGCGCACCGCATACTGGAAAAATCACTCGGCGCCAATCACCCGGATACCGCCATTACGCTGTCCAACCTCGGCCGGGTGCTCGACAGCCAGGGCAAGTTTGGCGCGCAGGCGGGACTTGGCGACGGCGGGGCGGGGGGGGCTGCCAAGCCCGGCGCACCGGTCATTGCCGCCACGGACAACCCGCTGCAATTGGCGGCGCGCGCCAACGAATTGATGAGCCAGGGCCAGTACCAGGAAGCCGAAACACTGCAGGCGCGCGTGGTGGCAATCCACACCCGCACCCTGGGGCCGGAGAATGCGCAAACCCTCACCAGCCAATCCAACCTCGCCAATGTGCTGTTCCTGCAGGGCAAGGTCGCCGAGGCCGAGACGATGCACCGCAAGGTGCTGGCATCGCGCGAAAAAGTGCTCGGCCCCTCCCACCCGGATACCGCCACCAGCCTCAACAATCTCGCCAACACCCTGCAGCAACAGGACAAGGACACGCAAATGCTGCCCTCGGCGCAGCGCGCCGCGCGTTCACCCGGTGCCATTGCCTCCGAGGTCGAGGGCTATTACCGCCGCGCCATCACCATCCAGGAGGGCGTGCTGGGACCGGACCACCCCGCGCTTGCCAACACCCTGGCCAACCTGGGCACCCTGCTTGACCAGCGCGGCAAGTACGACGAGTCCGAACCGCTGCAGCGGCACGCCGTGGCGATATTCGAAAAGTCGCTCGGCCCGCTGCACCCGGACACGGCGGCAGCGCGCACCACGCTGGCGGTATCGCTCGACCGCCAGGGCAAGCTGGTCGATGCCGAGGCGACCTACCTGAAGGCGGTGGAGACGGCGCGGCGTGCCGGCAACCCGCGCATCCTCCTGCTCAACGCCAGCCGGCTCGGCTATTCGCTGGCCAAGCGCGGGCGTTATCGCGAGGCCCTGCCTTTTTACCGCGAGGCGGTCGAGACGCTGGACGCCTTGTATGTGCGCACGCGCGGCCTGTCCGAGGAAACACGCCAGGCCTTTCTCGGGCAGTTCGGCAATATTTACCGCGAAACCATACGCCTGCTGCTCGAGTTGCACCGCGTCGCGCCGCAGGGCGGCTTTGACCGGCAGGTGCTGGAAATCGCCTCGCGCAACCAAAGCCGGGTGTTTACCGAAATGATGCGCCAGGCCGATGTGTCGCGCTTTTCCGGCGAGCCGGGGTTCTTGGTGTTGCGCAGCCGGCGCGACCTGTTGCAGGACCGCATCGACGGCCAGCGCCAGGCAATGGTCACGGTGTCGCCTTCACTCCCCAATGCCGAGGCGCGCCGCGCCGAGTTCGCCGTCCAGCTCGAAGGCTCGCAAAAGGAGCTCAAGGTGGTGGAAGAGCAGTTGTGGCAGCGCTACCCGCGCTTCCAGGAACTCACCAATCCGCAGCCGGTGACACTCGACGACTTGCAGAAAAAACTGCTCAAGCCCGGCGAGGTGCTGCTGTCATTTGTGCTGCTGCCGAACGAGGCGGCGATTTTTGCCGTGACACGCGAACGTTTCAAGATGGCTAATGTGCCGGTGAAGCGCGACGATGTCGCGCGACGCATCCTTGGTGTGCGCCGCGCCATTGAAAAAGTTTCCTCAGGCGAGTCGGTGCTGTTCCTGCGTGATATTGATCCGGCGGTGCTCAATGCGCTGTATCGCGAGCTCATCGCGCCGGTGGCCGACATGGTGGCGGGGCAGGACAAGGTGTTGCTGGTGGGCGACGGGCCGCTGCTGACCCTGCCCATGGAAATGCTGGTGACGCGCTGGAACGCCACTGACCAGCAGGTGTTTCGTGGCGCGCGTGCCGCCGCCGACGGCAGCGAGGCAAAACCATTTCTCGCCGAGTATGGCGCGATTGAATACCTGGGCAAGCAGTCGCGCTTCGCCTACCTGCCCAGCCTGTCGGCGCTGACCTCGCAGCGGCTCTATCCCAAACCGGCGGGCAGGGCAGAGCGCACGCTGGTTGCCTTTGCCGACCCCGAGTTCTC